>NZ_JBQQCI010000007.1:0-214298 GCF_052246715.1 Halobacillus sp. H74
TAAAATGTATTTTCTCCATGGTCAGGAAAAATACAAAGTACGATTACTCGTATGCGGTCTCTATGGACCAGTAATTATAGTTTACCATGAACGACCTACCTCAGTAAAAAAGTAAAACAACTGAGGTGTATTTCCTATGGAAAAAATAAGAAGCAACTCCTTATCAGCCTATACTTGACTAATCGTAGGAAACGAGGTTGGGACAAAATCAACAATAGAGTAGAAAGGATCAAATGGGGCTTAAACAACAGACGTAGACTCCTCCTACGGGAACAGCACGAGGGGAAGACCCCTGAAAGTTGTCTTTGCTTTCTGAGGGGGCTGAGGCCGTGTCCTCTGAAAGTGAAGTATGTTGAGGCTACTGAAGAACTGCAACTTTCTGAGTTATGCATCAAAGAAAGGCCGGGCAGGACGATTTTATCGTTCAACTCGGCTTCTTTATTTCGATGAGACATTTATAAATCAAAGAAAATCACTCTTTTTAGATAGGCCTCGGTGCTTCCACGAGGAGCTTTCGGTGCTGACGCCTGCGGGAACAGCGCGAGCCGAAGATCCACTTGGTCAAGGGATCTTCTTGCCCAAGTCAGCTGAGGCTTGAAAAGTGTTTTTCAGTGGCCACATGTATGTTGCCGGAGCGGCATAGGCATGCATTGCTTCATAAAGATAACCCGAACGAAATTCGTTCGGGTTATCCAGCGGAAAAATTCTTTTGTCCCAGCCAAGTTTTCGTTCAGGCCTTTTTCGCTTCCAATTCTTTAAGATAGTCAATCGCATCCTGGAAAGAGTCTACAGGAACAACTTTCATATCCGTCCCGATATCTTCAGCAGTTTCTTTGGCAACTTCATAATTAGAACCTTCCCGTCCTTCTTCATTAGGAGCGAAAAATATTTGAGCGCCATGATTCGAAGCAGCGACGACTTTCTTATCAATGCCGCCGATCCGACCTACTTGCCCTTCATAATTCACTTCACCGGTCCCTGCGATCTCGTAGCCTTTGGTGATATCTTCCTCAGTCAATTGATCATAAATTTCTAGTGAGAACATCAAACCTGCACTAGGGCCACCGATTTCACCACTTTTCACTTTCACTTTCGGGCTCACTTTGACGGAACGATCCGTGACCAGCGAAATACCGACGCCCACTTTTTCGGGATTGTCAGGAAATGCAGCAAGTTCAATGTCTTTTTCTATCGTTTCTTCCTCCCTGACAACCGTCAAGGTAACAGATGATCCTTTTTCCATGTCACTGACATAGTCGATAAGGTCGCTTGTCTGTTCAATTGTTTGTCCGTCCACTTTGGTAATCTGATCACCTGTTTCAAGCACATCCGCAGCGGGCATCCCTTCAATTACATTCATGACGAAAACACCTTCATAATTAATTTCGATATCTTTGCCCGCAGCTTTATAGGCGACTACTTTTGAAGCTTCTTGAGAAGAATCCATCATTTGGAGCTGAGCATGAAAATATTCTTCTTCCGTTACACCTTCAGGACGGATTTGATCAAGTGGATAGATCTGATGGTATGACCGGAACTGTGCAAGAATCCACTGCATCGGAGTCGCCTGCCCGCCCCGGACGGTAACGAGATGCATTTCTCCTTCGCTTTGATGGCCTCCAGACACTTCGACAATCTCATTCAAGGGATCGGCCGTTCCCGGTTTATAAATGTAATATGGAAGCTGATAAGCTCCTAAAAATGCCACGATCACAATCGTTATGATTGCTGTGATTATGAGTCTTCTATTTGCTTTCATTTGTTCATGACTCCTTCCATTCAGACAGCTTCGTTTGTATTTCTTCGATGCATTCCTCCGCTGCCTTCTCTCCTGCCTTAACGATTTCCTCGATGTTGGTAAACGCTCTTGAGCTGTATTTTGATACGTCCGGACGGATCATCACGTCCGTATCTGAGGACACCCCCGTGACCGTTGCCAATTCATCCTGCATGATATCGATGCTCTGGGTGATCACATCATAGATAGTATTGATGTTCGGATCAGCATCAAAATGAGCACAATCAACAGCGATTACAAAATCTGCCCCCATTCCTTTCGCGACAGATACAGGGACACGGTCCATGACACCACCATCTATGTAGAGGCGACCATCGATTTTCTCCGGCACGAAAATCCCGGGGATCGCTATACTTGCTCTGACTGCCTCACTCGCAGGACCTGTAGTAAACACTTTCTTTGCCCCCCCATATAAATCTGTCGCCACAATGGACATCGGGAGTTTAAAGTCTTCTAAATTCTTTCCGAACGTAAATAAACGAATATATTCCTTGATTCTTTTCCCCTGGATAAATCCCATTTTAGGAACGGTGAAATCCAAGTAATACTTCCGTTTGAAGGTGAAAGCCAGCTTGTATAGATCATCAATCTTCTGTCCAGCAGCAAAAAAAGAGCCGACTAAAGCTCCCATACTGCTTCCTGCAATCATATCGACGGGAATATCGTGATTCTGAAGGACTTTCAGAACTCCCAAGTGTGAAAAGCCACGAGCACCACCAGAACCTAAAGCTAAACCTATCGTCGGTCTTCCCACTTGTCATCCCTCCTTCTCACGTCTGGTTTATTTTATGGAATAAACCGCTCCCTTATGAGCGTACACATGGAATATAGACAAACCTATGTGTTCATGCAGAAATATAATCTCATTCTACTATGTCTATTTCTATAAGTACAGAAAACTGTGACACCAAAGGAGGCGTTCTCGATTTCTAAGCTAAAAACCATCGGGTTGACGCTGCTTACTTCAGCTCTCGCCATTTCTTTGATCATTTTTCCTCGTGACGCATTATCTGCAAGCTTGAGAGGATTGGATTTATGGTGGGAAATCGTCTTCCCTTCCCTGCTCCCCTTTTTCATTACGGCAGAGTTTCTGATCGGTTTCGGTGTCGTTCACGGACTCGGAGCCCTTAGTGAGCGTTTCATGCGACCGTTATTTAATGTTCCGGGCTGCGGCGGGTTCGTGTGGGTGATGGGGATGGCTAGTGGATATCCCTCTGGTGCCAAATGGACCGCTGACTTGAGAAGCAAGGGACAAGTTACAAGAATAGAAGCAGAACGACTGGTCGCTTTCACTAATGCTTCAAGCCCGCTATTTATCTTCGGGGCGATTGCCGTCGGTTTCTTCCATGATGCAAACCTCGGAATCATTATTGCTCTCGCTCATTATGGAGGCAACTTCCTGGTTGGGATCGGTATGAGATTTTATAAAAGAGATGAGGAACGTTCGAGGACTGACATGAGATCATCCACATGGAAAGATGCGTTTTGGAAAATGCATCATTCAAGATTAGAGGATGGACGCACAATGGGAAAGCTGATGGGAGATGCTGTCACACGCTCAGTGGACACGCTGTTAATGGTTGGAGGTTTCATCATGCTTTTCTCCGTTTTGACAGAGCTGTTAAAACAAACGGGTGCGATACATATCTTCTCGCATCTTCTCGCACTCACCGGCCTTCCCGAGAATTTTCATGTCCCATTCACAGCCGGCATGCTTGAACTCACCACAGGGATTGGAGCTATTACCGAAACCCATGAACCTTTGTTGGCCCAATTGATGATCGTCAGCTTCATTCTCGGCTTCCACGGATTTTCGATCCAAGCTCAAATCGCCAGCATCCTCGCAGAAACAGATATTCGCTTCAAACCTTATGCGCTTGCCCGGATTGCTCATGGAGCTATAGCGACATTGCTCATTTTTGTGCTTTATTTTGTTTATCTCCCTTTTCAATCACAAAGTATGCCGATTTGGAATCCTGACGAAAACTTCACGACACCGATCATCCAGTTTTTCCATCATTATGGACCACCGATCACACTGCTCATGATTATGCTCATGATTATTGTCAAATGGAACAGCCATCAGCAAAAAAAAGACAACCCCGGCAAGCATCGTGTGTAGGGGGTTGTCTTTTCATTTAAAAATCCTATCAGCCGGAAGAAAGCCCGGTTCTTATTAAAACTTCTGAGAGAGAGCTTTCTCAACAGCTGGAGGAACTAAATCGGATATGTTCGCGCGATATTTAGCCACTTCTTTTACAATACTTGAACTCAAAAATGAATATTGGTTATTCGTCATTACAAAGAAAGTTTCGATATCCTCATTCAGCTTGCGGTTCATGGAGGTGATTTGCATTTCATATTCAAAATCACTGACCGCACGCAAACCTCTGATGACAGCTTGAGCACCTTTCTCCTCTGCGTAGTCCATCAATAAACCACTGCAGGCATCAACAGAGACATTATCAAACTCCTTTGTGACTTCCTTTAATAAAGCTAAACGTTCCTCTACATCAAAAAGCGGTGCTTTGCTCTGGTTGTTAAAAACGGCTACTATGACGTGGTCGAATACTTTTGCACCGCGTCGGATGATGTCTACATGACCATATGTAACGGGATCGAAACTACCCGGGCAAATTGCTAAACGTGTCATGACATTCCCTCCTCATTCAAAAATGGATACACCGATATTACTGCCATAATAATCGGTTTTCAAGCGTTTCAAGTGACCGACCTCTTCTGGAATTTCCTCTGAAGCATCATGTTCGCAAACGATTGTCGCACTTTCCGCTATTAAATCATTTTCTAAAAGCGCTTCCATTAGGTCCTTGTAGGAAAACTTATTATAAGGTGGGTCCAAGAAGATATAATCGAAAGTCAATTCACGTTTACCTGCTGCTTTAATCGCCCGCATCGCATCCGTTTTGAAAACTTCCACCCGCTCTTCGATGTCGAGCTTCTTTAGGTTGTCATATATCGTCTGAATCGCTTTAGGCTGTTGATCGACGAATATACAGGAATCAGCTCCACGGCTTAACGCTTCAATTCCTAATCCGCCACTTCCTGCGAACAAATCCAGCGCCTTGCCGCCTTCAAAGTAGGGGCCGATAACATGAAAGACGGCTTCTTTCACTTTATCGGTCGTGGGCCTGGTTTTATGTGTGGGAACAGACAACAGCTGTCTCCCTTTAAAGTCACCTGCAATCACTCTCATTATGTGTACACCTCTTTTGTCAGCATTCCCCATAATCCTACCATAAATCTATCTCGTCCGGAAATGTTTGAATAAAAGGATCCGCGGTCTTATGTTGTCGATGATGAAAGCCGGTTTCAAGAAAGACTTCTTTCCTGAACTTGGCTTAATAATCGATTAAGAGCCAGGTCACGTATTGACCGCCACCAAAAAAATTCATCCCGTGATGAATAAACGAATTCCTCTAAGTACATACTAGCATTTGAAGCGGATGATACTGCTTCTGAAAACGGAGAAGGCTTACATCCCCATAAGTTCTTCCTCCGGTTTCTCCTCTCCCTTTACTTTTTTGTTTCATTTTTTTAGATGTTACAAAAAAGCAGGGCTGCCCGTTATGGGCAGCCCTATTTTTTATGGACAGAAATAACCTCGTCTTCCTCAACTACGTCGAGCTCTAATAAATCTTCTATATATTTTTCCTTCATATAAACTCCCCCGTCCATGAGTTTCAACAAGTCCTTACCAGTCCCGAAGCTTTCCTCATTCATGATAAATGTAGCTTGGTCAACATAAAAGCGGTAATTTTTCGTTGGCATCGATATCCGGTAGACGTTATCTTCTTCCAATACAGTATAAGAATACTCTGCCTTTTCAGCTAATGATAGTAAAGGCAGGTACCTCACTCCATAATAATGAAGGATCTTACCCTCCATCTTTTCTCCTTCAAAAGCCAAAATTTCCTCTGAAGTGAAGTATAAAGGAGCTGTGGAATTCTGATCGTTTCGTTGAAAATAGTTTGTTGGCATTCCATATAACCTGGACATCTCATCATCCAAAAATTGAGCGATGTCGACATTTCCTGTTTCATCAATCAGCTTGTTTCGTAACACATCCAACTGCTGTCCACTGAAGGTTGAGCGTATTTCCTCAGCCCTCATGCTCACTATCGGCTCTGGATCTGCTGTTTGGTAATAAACTTCATTCAGTACAGGTAAAATCCACTCCTGATCGCCGTTTGAAATGGAGCGGATATGGGAGGTGAATAACGCCTTTTCGAGGGCATCAAGATTTCTCCCCTTTGCAGCTATATATTGATCTTCCATGACTGTCTTTGAATGATCCAAATGTAAAATGGCAGGTCCATAAGCAGATGAAATTTTTGCCAGTCTCTCTTTCACTTCATCTGTGAGTGGATCTTCTTTGTTGTATGTAACAACGCTACTGTCCTGACGCCATTGAGAATTCTCCTTTGGCTGGAGCATTAAGGGAGGTGTCTCTGTAGTTGGCCCGAAGTGAAAATAACGGACATTTTCCAGCGTGATTTCACTATTTTTCTTTACTGGGGCAAGCCATGTATTCCTTTGTAATGTGTAATCTTTTATAGTCAGATCAAATGGAACCTTATGTGCTTTTCCGTCTTTTGATACGTTCAATTTCCATTCCTTCAATAAACCTTGCGTATCGATTGGAAGAAAATAGTTCACTGTGACGGGCATCGCGGATTCCTGATTCAACTGGTACCCCCCGGATTGAACGATGTGACACTCGGTTTCCCCTTCATAAGCACAAGATAGCGACTCTGCTTCTTCAGGTGGGGGGAGCTTATAAATCCCAGGCTCTAATTGATCATATGTAAGAACAATCTCCAACCCTGCCTCTTCTACATTAACGGTGACATGGAGGGGGGTGGATTGCTGCTGGCTTGTCTCTTTCTCTTGCTGGTTTGAAAAGTCTACAATACTCCACTGATAGAGGAGAAGAAGTGTCGAAAAACTGAGGAGTAAACAAAGTGGCACCCATATGCTCCTCAAGTCAATCTCCCCCTTTTTTTCTTGTTGATAAATCATATGAAATCCGCCCGTTCACATTTCTCATTTTTCATGCTAAAGTTATCCTGATTATTGTTTGAAAGGACGGACAACTCTATGATACAAAAATTCATCGAACTCGGCGAAGGGTATGCGGACATTTATGAACTGATCGACCTGGGCTCAAGAATGCCGGAACGCATCCAACATGCCATCGCTTTTTATAGCGAAAAAAACGGGAAACCCGTCGCTTCTTTATCTCTTGTCATGAAAGCTGCCCATCAGGATAAATTCCAGCCCATCTACATTTGCCGTGAAGGAATCCCGAATCCCCACGAACAGCCGAACCAGCGTTTTGAGTTGTATAAAGAAATGGTGGAGAAAGCTGGAAAAGAAGTGAGTGAATTTACCATCAAACCTTCGAACCTGTTCCCTGAAACCGAATTATTCTATCAGCACTTGATCGGCATTCTGAGAATGAACAAATTCATCGCTCCCCTATCATAAGCTGACCTATTATTAAAAGCGTCCGTTGAACACGGACGCTTTTTTAACTGAGCATTTATAAAGTCATTCGCTTCAGTTCCGCGAATGTTCGAATAAGCATAGCGAAGGTCGCTCAAGGGCAGACTGGTTGCACACACTAAGTAATACACCGTGCTGCTACGCTCTCTCAAATCCCCATTTTGTAATCGTATTGCTTGGCTTTGTCTGGTTTGGCGTTTTCATAATCAGTACGGATTTCGGGTTTATGAGAAGACGTTACCCGGGAAACGAATGGTAAACGTTCAAGTTTCTCCTTTTTAAATTCAATATCTTCCTGATTTACGTACAATAGTGCATATTTCATTTTTTTAGAGGCGTGAATCAAGTGTCCATGCTTTTTAATCTGTCTTATATTTTTCATATGTTGAAAATATACAATGATTCCTTGTCGTTTCGTTCTGTTCATAGTATGTCTCTACTCCCCATAGAACTTATATATTAACGTCAGTTTACCAAATGACAGCCTAATCGGCAATGGCTCTTTCCAATCGATTGTGCTGTAGAAGAGGTGATGGACCCTTATATGAAAACAGATCATGAACAAGCTTTTGAAATTTTTAATGAGACCTTATCTAATTCGGATCTATTTGACCATGTCGAATTCAAAAAGGTGGCAGGGCTGCCCTTTGTCCATTTGACAGTGAAAGATAGGGTTGAGAGGAATGAAATCGAAGCAGCTTTGAAGCAATGTGCTGCAAAGGCGATGAGAGGAAAGCGCCTGACCCTTGCGATGAGCTATGTACGCAAGAATCAGGCGCTCCAAGTTTACAGAGTTCGGTTTTTAGTTCCTCAAAGGAAAATGTTCTGCTGCGGCAATCTTTGTGATGACTGCATCCGCTTCACAGACCCTTGATGTCAGGAAGCACAGCCACAGCTGCCGCCGCTTCCGCATCCACCACTGCAGCCGGAGTCGGTTAAAGCCATTCCGTTTTTCGGGACTTTGATTTGTTCACTGACGCTGAAAGCCACATTTTCGCTTACTTCATCCAACAGTTTTTGTATTTCCCGTTCCGCCTTTTTAAAATGAGCTACCGTTTCATGCATGTCCATTTCCCGTTTTACAGCACGGACTTTCTTCATGATGGTATTATAATCCGGGTGGTAACGGCCAAAACGTTGGA
Organism: Halobacillus sp. H74; assembly: GCF_052246715.1. Classification (NCBI taxonomy): domain Bacteria; kingdom Bacillati; phylum Bacillota; class Bacilli; order Caryophanales; family Bacillaceae; genus Halobacillus; species Halobacillus sp. H74. The sequence continues at coordinate 8,467 of NZ_JBQQCI010000007.1, forward strand.
CATCCTCGTAATGTTCTTTCATATCTGCAAAATTTTTGATGAGTCTTTGCGCCTCTTTATCGTTCTCAAGAGCCGTTTTCGCCTCTTGATAAAATTCCATTGTATCTGAGCTCATGACCATGCGGCCAATCGATTCTGAGCGGTCAAGTAGATCGACAATTTCCATTGTAGCTAACATATAACATGTCCACCTCCACTACCATCTTATCAAATAGGAAGGCAGATGGAAATAAAGGATATTTTCCACCTGCTGATTGAGGTCCTTAATAATACGGGTATTCCATCTCTTTTTGATTTTTTCCGGCGTCCTTCTTCACATTCGTAATGAGCTGTTGAAACTGACCGATCGCCCCATTCAATTCATCAATATGACGGGAAACATCCTCCCAATTCAAGTCCTCCATTAACTCACCCAATTGCTTGATCCATTCCATTTTAACTGTAGAAGTTTCTTTTTTTGCTGCAGGTAAAGAAGTCCAAAACGGGTCATCTTCGCCTAAGATCATCCACTTCTCATAATAGCTTTGGATGAGTTTATGGTTCTTTCTCAACTGACCTTTGACATTGGGGTTCTTGTCGACAAATGCTTTAAATTGCTGGACGCTCGGGTGCAATTCATTCGTACTCATATCCTCTACACCTCACTGTTAGAACTACTCTATAGCCTATGCATCTGTATTGGAGACGTTCATGGCAGCGTCAAGAAATTCTGGGTGTAATACCTTTCGTGCACCCCAACACCGATATGTGTGTAGTCGGGGTCCAGCAGTGCTTTCCGGTGACCAGGGCTATTCAGCCAACCATGGAGGGCAGCTGCAGCATCTGTATATTGTGCCGCAATATTTTCCCCTGCCCGAACATAAAAAACATTTTCAAGACGCTCTTTCAGTCCGTTACCGTTTGGAGAGTAATGAGAAAAATAATTATTTTCGTCCATATCCCGGCTATGTAAGAAGGCAGCTTGTGAGGCAGCGGTGTGGTGTTTCAATTCACCCAGTCCTTGATTGTTCCGAATGAAATTCGTCATCCTCAGGATTTGTGCTTCCACGCCCTCTTGAACAGCTTCCCACTCTTCATTACCCAACCGTTCCTGTGTTGGTAAAGTTCCGCGATACAAGACTTTATAAGGCTGCATCTTAAGTAAATAATCATTTCTGATCATTCGAATTGCCGATACTTTTTCCGTGACATCATCAAAATAGATTTGGGCAGACCATTTGTCATCCAAAGAAATCACCGGTCGTTCTTTCACATCTTTTTCAGTCAGCTCCAGGCTATAGGCACCCTCGCTTTCCAGTCTTAGAGTAGAAGGGAATTGTTTCTTTTCCATCACTTCATTATATGACTCCCCTACAGTAACAGGACCTTCCTCCTGGTGAAATAATACGCCTGTAACCACTTCATGATCAGCTATTCCTAATTGGAAATATCGCCCTTTTTCTGTTTCATATAGCCACCACTCATAGCCGTACGCGCTTGGATACATGTAATCGGGTTCTCCTAATAATGTAAGGGTTTCTTCAGAAGATTTTCCTTTCATTGAAAAAAACAGTGGATCATCCACTACCTGATCTTCCTTACTCGTCCCAGTTGTTTCAATCGATGGTTCTATATTTCCTGAGACAGGCGGGTCATCAGGGGTATCTGACCTTTCACTCCCCATCCACACTACAGATCCCACGAATAAGATCAATATACAGAAGAATATTTTTTTCAAATGAAAAACCCCTTATGGACTGTCTTTATATTATGTATAAGCTCTCTAACAGAGGGCTATGATTAATTATCGTGTGTCCTGACATTAAAAAAAGGCAGCCTACATTCTCATCCTCTTTAACAAAAAAAGCCTGCAAATATGGTGGCCACTGAAAAAAACTTTTCAATCCAGAGGAGCTGTTAATGTTTGTCGTTGCTTCTCACGAATCGCTTGTCGGTACGATGCTTGCCGCGGGCACGCCCTCAGCTGACTTGGTCAAGAAGATCACATGACCAAGTGGATCTTCGGCTCGCGCTGTTCCCGCAGGCGTCACCACTGAACGCTCATCGTGGAATCAACGAGACTCTTCTATAAAGAGTCTCGTTGATTTATAAAAGAATATCATTCTGCGTGTACAAGGGCCGGCGGCGATATTCACCGTCAATATAAAGCGAGTACTAAAGCACATGGAGGAGAAAGAGCCCGAAGGTCTCATCGAAATAAAGAAGCCGAGTTGAACGAAAAAAATCGTCCTACTCGGCTTTTTCTTTGATGCATCACTCAGAAAGTTGCAGTTCTTCATTAGCCTCCGAATATGCAGGCTTTTTTTGAAATTAGTGCAGTTCAGGGCGCTCGGAAATATCTTGTAAAGCAACACCTGCTGCGTGGTCGGACATATCTTCAACAGAAAGGTCGCCCAATGAAAGAATACCTGTCAACTTACCATTTTCTACAACAGGCAGTCGACGGACTTGATGTTGAGCCATGATTTTGCTCGCTTCCTCTAATGAAGTATCTGGAGCACAGCTATACATCCGATCACTCATCACTTGCTGGATCGGCGTACTTTCCGCTTTCTTATCTGCATAACCCCTGATGACAAGGTCACGGTCAGTTACCATTCCCATAAGGTTCCCTTGGTCATCACAAATCGGGAGCGCCCCGACGTTCTTCTCTTTCATCATAGAAGCAGCGTCACTTAGCTGATCGTTTGTGTGACAAATGGAAACATCGCTTGTCATTATGTCTTTTACAGTTTTCATGAAAGATCCTCCTTTAAAAGTCATGATCAATCATTATTGTCCCCTTTTTGACAAAATTATTACATGCATCCCTCTACCTTTTATAGTATAATGAATACGTAATCGCCTATATTAAAGATGTAGTGCAACAACAATCACAACAATTGCAACCTTTACCGTTTCATACTAAAATGAAGAACGATACATAACTATTGTGAGGTGGAAAGAAATGAAATTAGAAGGCACTGGTATAGAAGGTCTCGTCGTTGACTACAAACCATTGACAGAACTTATGGAAAGTAACGGGTTCATCCTTGGTGGTGCGTGGGACTACGAACGAGTGACTTATGATTATAAGTTGATGGCACCTGAAAAGAACGTAACACACTATATCCGCATCCAGGGTTTTGCTATTGAAGGGGATGTCGATAAAGGGGATGCCGTCATTCGTCTGATGAAGCCCCTCCTTGGCCGTCACTACTATCCACACGGCGTAGAGTATGGCCATCAAGAAGGTTTCTCTGATGACATGGTTCAAAAAGCGAAAGACCTTGTAGCCAAAGTAACCGAGCCTGCCCAGAAATATCATAACCAGGTTCCGGAACATGTCGTTCTTGAAAAGCTGAAGAAATGGGCGGAAGAAAACCAGAATCAAGAAGTGCTTGCGAAAGTGAATGAACTTTCCAACGACCCTGATCAACGAAAATAATCGTTCCTCCAATTATGGTTGAAATCGAGTCGCACATCATTGAATGGTGAGCGGCTTTTTTTAAAAATTCTTTAAGTGAACTCATCTTCGATCTGCGGGGAAAGGAGAAACATACATAAATTGTTCCGTTATCTTTCAAAAAAGCAGTGGATTTTAATAATCATTTCCGCCTTGCTTATCATAGCCGGCTATTTCATATTACCTGTATCCATTCCATTGATCCTTGCGTTTGTAACCGCCTTATTCTTAAATCCAGCGGTCCGGCTGATGCAATTCCGTTTTCGAATCAACAGAAAAATGTCGGTCACGATCGTTTTCCTGTTGTTTTTAGTATTCCTGGGATTGCTCGGGACATTCGCTGTGACGAGGGCCGTAACACAGATTCTTGAGCTTGCGGATAATGCACCTGAATACATCAATCAAATTAATAATGTATTGCTTAACTGGCAGAATGACATGGTAAGATTCACACAAAACATGCCAAAGGAATTCGTTGACAAAGTTTCGAATGAAATCACTAATACCGTCGACCGTACATCTACAGCTCTATCTGAAAAACTTCAAATCGGTAACATTGCTGCAGTCGCTGCCAAGATACCAGAACTGCTGGTGAGTTTTCTCGTTTATTTAATCGCCCTTTTCTTGTTCATGCTTGAACTTCCCCGCTTGAGGGACAAAATGCATGACGGGCTTACAGAAGCGACTTCTGAGAAAGTGAAGTTCATGAATGCACGCCTTTCCTATGTCGTTTTCGGATTCTTGAAAGCTCAGTTTTTAGTAAGTATTATCATCTTTTTCGTATCACTTGTCGGACTATTATGGATTGCGCCAGAGGTAGCACTCATCATGTCTCTGATCATCTGGGCCATCGATTTCGTGCCGATAATCGGCTCGATTGTCATTTTGGGACCCTGGTCCATTTACATGCTTATAATCGGTGATATAGCCATAGGTACAAAGCTAGGGGTTCTTGCTATTGTCCTGCTGGCCATCAGAAGAACTGTCGAGCCAAAAGTGATGGGACGCCATATCGGCCTCTCCCCTCTTGCCACATTAATTGCCATGTACTTAGGCTTGCAACTTATCGGACTTCTTGGGTTCATCCTTGGGCCCCTTGTGGTCATCGCTTTCAATTCGGCCAAAGAAGCCGGTATTATCAAATGGAACTATAAGATATAAATTCAAATCGGAGATGCCCTGATAAGCTCAGTCAGCACATATGTTATTCAGAGGTGCGCGGTGTGTTAGTTTATAAGATGAAAACGCCTGAAGCTACTGCTTCAGGCGTTTTTGTTACAATCCTTCTTTATAAATATTCTCTTTTTGATCATTCACCGTTTTTCCTTTTTTGAATACGAGGATATCCTGATTTTTACCTGTATGGACAAATCCATTATTGATGAGTACTTTTTGAGAAGGGATGTTGCTTTTATCACATTCAGCTTCTACCCCTTCAACCTCACCTGTTTGAAAGGCCCATTGGCATAATGCATCCACTGCTTCTGATGCATAACCGAAATTCCGCTCGGACGCAACCACTTGGTAACCGATTTGGATGTTACCCACATCATCCGGCTTCCCTTTGAAACCGATATCACCGATGACATGTTCTCCTTTCTCATCGAAGATTACCCAGGGGCCAAAGCCTAATTCCTCCGAATCATTTTCCAGCCGCTCAGCATACATCGGTAGCAAAGCTTTCAATCCATCATGCGGCCAGTTTTTATTCCATGGCAACTGAAACTTATAATAAAAAGCTAAAGAGTTTTTCATAAGTGTCTGGGCCAAATCAACGGTTATCGGGAATAGCTGCAACCTCGCTGTCTTCAATTCCATTAGTGATCCATCCCTTTCATTTATGTAACGTGAATGATGCTCATACAATTCGTTATACCTTATATTCACAATAATTAAACAAAAAAACAACGAATCGATCATTCCGATTCGTTGTTTATCTCATGTTCCCAATATAGCTTTAATCATACTCGTTGTCGTGCCCCCATCATAAATGATGTAGAGCAGAAGATAAACCGCTACACCTGTAATGGCTGTACAAAACCAAATCACACTTGTAACAGGACCTAACTTCCTATGTTTGGCGATTTTCCTTTTATATGCAAGAGACAATGTGACAATTCCGAAGACAGCCCCCACTGTTGCAAGGAAAATATGAAAGATCAGAAAAATCGTATAATAAATCTTAATATCATCAGGACCACCGAAGCTTGTATTCCCCACGAATATCGTCCGGCTCAAATAGATGATAAAAAATGTCAATGCACTGATCGCTGCTGCAATCATGACCTTTTTATGGGCTCTTCTCCGATCTTTTATGATCAAAGCCCAACCGATAGCAACAAGTACGGCACTCAGGACTATGAATACCGTGCTCAAAGTCGGTAGTAATGGCATACCTACACCTCTTTCTCTTTACAAACAATCGATCAAGTCTCAGATGTCGCCTGATCCGGCAGTGGATCGATCGTATCACGTTCCCGGTTGAACCAACTGAAGAATACATACGCGATGACCGCACCGAAAATGATTTCCTGTGTAATTTTCATGATAATTCCACCTAATTGCTGATCTTCCACCAATGGCATAGGAGTAAAGTAACTCGGACCACTTAAACTTGAAGCAAGATCGTTCAATACGTTTGCTGGCACACATAAACTCATTGCCTGCATCCAAGCTCCAGATTCAGAATAGGTTTCATATAATGGGGACCCAGCAAAAATAATCAGTCCACAAGCAGGAGTAATCAGTACCCCGTTAGCAAAAATAAAACCTATTTTCATGATCGGGCTTAACCTGTCCATTTTCTCTAATGGAGGGAAAACTGAAATCCACATGAAAAATGCCGTGAATAATATGACCGTTGTAATTATCGTATGTGCCAAATCACTAGATTTAGCAAAGTCAAAAATGGCAGGCATATGGTAAATGGAGAAAAGTCCATTGAAAAGAAGCAGTGAAATAAGCGGTTTTGTCAATAAATTGAACAGAGGACGTAACCCTTTAGCTTCCAGTACCTGCTCCCAAATCCATGTTGGAATACCTTTGATGACGAGAATCGGAAAAAGGAGGTAATACAAAGCCATCTGTGTCATGTGGGCAGTGAACATGATGTGCCCTAACAGATCGACAGGAGAACCTTTCACCAAATATAACAACAGCATTCCACTATAGAACATCACTTGTTGGAAGGCACTCGGATGCTCTGTTCCTTTTTTTCTCCCTGGACCAGTGATATAAAAATATAAAGCCGACAAAATCAGCACAAAAAGAAAATAATACGGACTCCATAATGCACGGAAACCGAATATTTGAAGTTCTAACCACATAGGTGTCTCACCCCAGATTGTTTACTTTTACCTCTTCATTTTACCTAATTTCCCACCAAAAAACGAGTGTTCATGCAAGATAATCCTTATTGTTCATAAATTAGTCAAAACTTTGGATTATATAGAAAAAGACCGGAGCACCGGTCTTTTTCTTTTTTCAAGCGCTGAGCGCATTCATTTTTTATTTACCACCAGATAATTGATGTGAAAGTGATGATTGTCAAAGCACCTACGGCTGCCCCGCCATACATCATCATAGCAGGCATGTCGTGTCCTTTATTTTTCATATGCATGAAATAATAAAGTTGGAATGCCACTTGAACAACAGCTAAGATAATCAGCGTAGGAATGACGAAGAAGGAACTGATCTCCATTATGACCATTCCGAACGCGATGAAGGTGAACAAGATCATCAGAGCGAAACTGATGACTTGCTGCTTCATTTCCTCGCGGTGCTGTTTCTTTTCATATTCTGCTTGATGTGCAGGTCTGGAATGTGTGTTATTCTCCATTGATTAACCCACCTTTCCCATAAGGTACACAACTGTGAAAATGAATACCCATACAACGTCAATGAAGTGCCAATACAAGCTTGCAATATAGAACTTAGGTGCGTTATACAAGTTCAAGCCACGCCTTTGGTTACGAAGCATCAAGGCGATGATCCAACTTAAACCGAAGACTACGTGCCCTCCGTGGAAGCCGACCAATGTATAGAAGGCTGAACCAAAGGCAGATGATCGGAATGTGAATCCGTATTCATGGATATAGTGATAAAATTCATATAGCTCACAGCTCAGGAATCCTAGACCTAATAGAACTGTAATCGCCAACCATGTCTGCATTTTAGCAAAATCATGGTTCTTCATATGGTACATGGCGTAAACACTTGTCAAAGAGCTTGTCAGCAGCAGCATCGTCATAATGAAGACGAGTTCTAAGCCGAATAAATGCTCAGGAGTGTTTTCCCCTTGCGTCGAGCCATTCAACGCAATGTAAGTACCAAATAAGCTGGCGAACAACACTGTTTCTCCGCCTAGAAAAAACCAAAAGCCTAAAAATTTGTTCTTACCTTCAAGGGTGGCTTTTTCCGGATCATGCGGCATTTGTTTTGGATTGAGAACATCTTCATGACTCATTTATTTGCCAGCCCCCTTCTTAATATCTTCTTCTAGCTCTTCTTTATGAATGTGGTGTCCAAGATCGTCTTTAAGAGATCGTGTCAGCATCGAACCTAGAGTGATGCCCATACCTACGAACACTAAGATCAACCATGTCGGGTCATCCACTTGATAAATGAAACCGAATCCTGCAATGAATGTACCTAGAGAAATCATAAATGGAAGGATGGATGCATTCGGCATGTGGATATCGCCAAGTGGCTCTGAAGGTGTCATCCCTTCTTTCCCGTCCATTTTCTCTATCCATAACGGATCCAGACCACGCACAAGTGGTGTCTGAACAAAGTTATAGTGTGGTGGTGGAGATGGAATCGACCATTCAAGTGAACGTCCGCCCCAAGGGTCTCCGCCTACTTTCTTCTCTTTGACTGCTGTATAAATGATGTTGTAAAGGAAAATCAGTGTACCGATCGCCATTAAGAAAGCACCGATTGTACTGATCATATTTCCTGTTGCCAGTCCTTGACCTTCCAGGAATACCCAGTAACGACGTGGCATTCCCATCAAACCTAGGAAGTGCTGGATGAAGAATGTCAAATGGAAACCGATGAAAAATGGCCAGAACGCCAATTTCCCAAGTTTCTCATTAAGGACTTTACCGAACATCTTAGGCCACCAGTAGTGTAGTGCAGCAAATATACCGAATACCACACCACCAACGATTACATAGTGGAAGTGTCCTACTACAAAATAAGTATCATGATACTGGAAGTCAGCTGCTGCTGCGGCAAGCATGACACCAGTCATACCACCGATCGTGAAAGATGGGATGAAGGCAACGGACCATAGCATCGCAGAAGTCATCTTAATCTGCCCGCCCCACATCGTGAACAACCAGTTGAAGATCTTAATACCCGTCGGTACTGCAATCGCCATTGTCGCTACAGCGAAAATAGAGTTAGCGATTGGCCCCATCCCTACAGTGAACATGTGGTGGGCCCATACCATGAAACCTAAGAAACCGATTAAAACGGTTGCAAATACCATAGCAGAGTATCCGAATAAACGTTTTTTAGAAAACGTTGAAAAGATATCACTGAATGCCCCGAATAACGGAAGAATCAATATGTAAACTTCCGGGTGACCGAAGATCCAGAATAAGTGCTCCCAAATAATAACGTTACCACCAAGTCCTACATCAAAAAACGCAGAACCGAACATACGGTCGAACATCATAAGGAAAAGTCCTACTGTCAAAGCAGGGAATGCAAATAAAATTAATGTACTGGTTACAAATACAGACCATGTGAACAGAGGCATCCGCATATAGGTCATACCTGGCGCCCGCATGTTTACGATAGTGACGAGGAAGTTTATCCCCCCGATCAATGTCCCTGCCCCTGATATCTGCAGTCCCATGACATAATAATCGACACCGTGTCCAGGTGACGTCGTCGAAAGTGGTGCATAGTTCGTCCACCCTGCATCCGGTGCGCCGCCTGTGAACCAGGAAACGTTTAAAATCAGTCCCCCGAACAAGAACAACCAGAAACCTAAAGAGTTCAAGAATGGGAATGCTACGTCCCTTGCTCCTATTTGTAAGGGGACAACAGCATTCATCAATGCAAAGATAAGCGGCATGGCTGCCAAGAAAATCATTGTTGTACCATGCATCGTAATCATTTCGTTATAAAGCCCAGCGGAGATGAAATCATTGTCCGGTTTCATCAATTGGATTCGAATTATCATGGCTTCTAGCCCACCGATTAGGAAGAATAACCCCCCAGAGACCAAATAAAGATGTGCAATCTTCTTGTGGTCCACTGTTGTTAAGTAATCCCAAATCACAGCGCCGAGCCCACGTTTTTGTGCAAGTGCAGTACTCACGCTTTAACCTCCCTTTTCAACCTCTTTCTCATAATAGATCACTCATCCTCGTTCTGAGTAGGAACATCTGTACCTACATCAGAGTGTTGCAGTTGTAATAGATAATCGGCAATTTTGCTTGCTTCTTCTTCTGATACAATTTCAGTCGGCATTTGGTTTCCAGGCTTGATTTCATCAGGATGGACAATCCAATCTACCAAGTTTTCTTTAGTCGGCTCTAAGATTCCGGCAATCTTTTCACGGTTACCGAAATTAGCCAAGTTAGGACCTACACCAGCTGACGCGCCACCAATAGCGTGACAACTCATGCAATTGTTATTAAATAGTTCTTGACCTTCTTGAGCTGTAGTTGTTTCAGGCGTTGCTTCCGGGTCTATGTTCTTCATATCTTCAACCCACTGGTCATACTCATCCTGGCTGACAGCGATCACCCTGAAATCCATCAATGAGTGGGATGGCCCGCAAAGCTCAGCACAGTGCCCCCAGTATACGCCTTCTTCATATGCTTCTAAGTACATCGTGTTCATGTTTTCACCAGGATTGGTATCCATTTTACCTGCAATTGAAGGTAACCAGAAAGAGTGGATAACGTCACTGGATTTCATGTTTAAGTACACTCGCTCACCTGTCGGGATGTAGAGCTCCTGACTTGTAGCGATTTCTTGGTCAGCATAGGTGAATTGCCACCAATATTGGTTTGCCGTCACATCAATTGTGATGACACCTTCATCACCCTGCGTCGATTTATCAGCAAGATCGAAGGTTGCTTGCACAGTCGGAATTGCCAAAACAAGCAACAGGATAATCGGAATGACTGTCCAGATCACTTCCAATGTTTTGTTTCCTTCTGTTTGTTTAGGAATGATATGTTCCTGGCCTTTCTTCTCACGATAGCGGACAAGAACAAAGGCATAAATTGCCATGACGATAATAAATACAAAAATCATTATCGCAATACTGATCAACATAAGATCTAATAATAATTCCGCTCCATAGCCTTTAGGCTTCAAAGCACTTAGGTTTTCTTCTCCACAACCCGCAAGGAGCAGGGTCAGAGCACCAAAAAGAAATAATGAACGGAATTTTCCCATCCAACCTCTCATGTGTGATACCTCTCTTTCTCTTGTAGTGACATTTTTTATTTTGGACTGACCCCAAAAGGGGTCAGTACATTAAAAAGGGAAAGGCAATGTGACGATGACCATCATGAAGAACATGATTGTCAGATAGTTCAAGGAGTAAATGAACATCCATGTCGCCCATTTGTAATCATCCTTCATAAAGAACCCTGAGATTCCCAGAGCCAACCAACCGAAGGATAGTATGAATGCAGTAACTAAAAAGATACTGCCAAGCGATGCCAGATAAATAGGCAGCGGGAGAAGACAAGCGACATAAATCACAATTTGTCTTTTGGTCATTTTGAACCCATGCACTACAGGCAGCATCGGGATACCTGCCGCCTTGTATTCATCTTTCTTTTTCATAGCGAGCGCCAAGAAGTGAGGCGTTTGCCATATGAACATGATCAAGAATAATATGACGGCTTCAAGTTGCAATCCAGGATCGACCGCTGACCAACCAATCAATGGCGGAACGGCTCCTGAAAAGCTGCCGACTACGGTGTTGATCGTATACTTTCTTTTCGACCACATCGTATAAAGAACTACATATACAAACCACCCGAACGCCCCCCACAAAGCTGCCTGCCATGTGGTGAAGAGCAGAGTGACAAATCCTAGTATTGAAATGCCGATACCCAGCGTTTTGATCAGCGATAATGACATGGTACCAGTCACTGTCGGCCGGTTGCTCGTCCTGGACATAATGGGATCTATGTCCCTGTCAAACCAATTATTGATTATGCAACCGCCTGCGATTACGAAAGCGGTTCCGAGCATTGTCAACAGAAAAGTTACCCACTGGTTTGAGAAAGAAGTACCAGTAAAATATACAGCAAGCCAAAACCCTGTAAAAGTAGTAATTAGATTAGAGTTGATGATTCCGACTTTGATCAAACTTTTAATATCAGCTAATAAAGAAGTTTCACGGGCATTCGTTTGGATCATTTCTGTAGAAGCAGACTCGACTGTTCTCGGATTGTCCATCGTATTATCTTCCTCCTTCTACCTCCCCAAACCCATTCATGCGAATCACCAGGATCCACTAAGAGCTGAGGGCTGTTTCTATCTTCATATAATATATAATGACAAGAAACATCAAAATAATTGTATCATGTTATTGTAGTTGTATCTATTTAAACTCATCAATTTTATTTATTTGTGACAACTTTGTGAAATGCTTCCACCCTCTAGTATCAACCACTATTCAGGTTTTTAACGCATCACAGGTGAATCAATATCTTAATGAGGAACATTTCAATAAAAGCACACCCTTATATTTCTAGCAAATCCCCGTGAACAATGCAAGTTATTTTGGGAATTGGATTGATTTTGAACGAAGAAGATAAATCACTCCCTTGGATTGTTTATTAGTATGAGCGACCACTTTATTGGGGTAACCAAAGAACATTCTAGTGATAATGTGATAAGTTCACCATCATTTTACTACCTTTAAATTCCATCGAGAAGTTCAACATGTGAATAATTGATGACACAATAAAAAAAGAGACAGCTGGAATAAACCGGCTGCCCCTTTTCTTATCATTCGCTTATTCAAATTCAAGCAATAAGTCTCCGACATGAATCGCTTCATTATTTTCTACATGAATATTTTTGATGACCCCATCAAAGGGAGCTTGTACGGTTGTTTCCATTTTCATCGCTTCTGTAATCATCAAGTGGTCCCCTTTCTTCACTTCTTCTCCTATTGTTGAAAGGACTTTGATGACCGTACCAGGCATAGTCGCACCAATGTGTTTTTGATTCGATTTATCCACCTTAGGCCGCTCTTGTACGGAAGCATTGACATTTTCGTCACGAACCACGACTTCACGCGGCTGACCATTCAGTTCAAAGTAGAGTGTTCGTGTTCCGTCAACTTGCGGTTCGCCAACAGACACTAATTTCACGATCAATGTTTTACCTTGTTCGATTTCAACTTCCATCTCTTCCCCTAATCTCATTCCATAGAAAAAGGTCGGAGTATCCAAAGTAGACAGATTTCCATACTTCTCTGTGAATTTCTGATGATCCATAAAGACTTTCGGATACAAAGCATAGCTGATCATATCAAAGCTCGTCACTTGACGGTCCAATTTATGGAACAGCGTTTCCTTTAAGCCATTGAAGTCCACTGGTTCCAAAAGTTCTCCTGGCCGTACTTGAATGGGTTCACGGCCCTTGAGGATGATACGTTGCAATTCAGCTGGAAATCCACCATATGGCTGCCCTAAATATCCTTGGAAAAATTCAACGACACTATCAGGAAAATCTAATGAATCCCCTTTTTCATAAATATCATCTTCATTCAGATCGTTTTGGACCATATAAAGCGCCATGTCTCCGACAATTTTAGAAGATGGTGTCACCTTGACGATATCGCCGAACATATCATTAACGCGGCGATACATCACCTTCACTTCGTCCCATCGTGAACCAAGACCGACTGCTTTTGCCTGTTGCTGCAGATTGCTGTACTGCCCACCAGGCATTTCATGGTCATATACCTCTGTATGAGGAGCCATCATGCCACTTTCAAAGTCTTGATAATACTTGCGTGTATCCTCCCAGAAACGGCCCAGTTTTTCATATGCGCCGATATCAAGATCTGGTTTACGTCCACTGCCTTCCAATGCATAATATAAGCTGTTAGCACTCGGCTGGGAAGTTAAGCCGGCCATGGAACCAGTGGCTACATCAACGACATCGACTCCAGCTTCGATCGCTCTTGCATAGGTGAATAACCCGTTACCGCTTGTATCATGTGTATGCAAATGAATCGGGATGTCTATCGTTTCCTTCAGGGTAGAGATAAGCTGGTAAGCTGCTTCAGGTTTTAACAGACCAGCCATATCTTTTATGCCTAGGATATGCGCACCTGCATCCTGCAGCTCCTGGGCAAGATTTTTATAATACTCGAGATCATATTTGGGACGGCTGGAATCCAGGATATCCCCTGTATAACACATAGCCGCTTCCGCCACTTTTCCACTTTCACGCACAGCATCGATCGTCAGCTTCATACCCTCGACCCAGTTCAAACTGTCGAAAATACGGAAGACATCAATACCGGCACTTGCGCTCTTATCGACAAACTCACGAATTAAATTGTCTGGATAATTTTTATATCCGACTGCATTGGAAGCTCTCAAAAGCATCTGGAAAAGCACATTCGGCGCCTTAGCCCTCAGCTTCAATAAACGTTCCCACGGGTCTTCATTCAAAAAGCGGTAAGAAACATCAAAGGTTGCTCCTCCCCACATTTCTAGCGAAAACAGATCAGGAAGCAGCCGGGCAGTCGGTTCAGCAATATTTTCCAAGTCTTTTGTACGGACCCTTGTTGCAAGCAATGACTGATGGGCATCCCTGAAAGTCGTATCTGTCAATAGAACTTCGTTTCTTGCTTTCAGCCATGAAGCCAGCCCTTCTGGTCCACGCTCATCCAAAATCTGTTTTGTTCCCTTTGGTATCGGCTCAGAATGCTTGATTGCAGGAATCCTAGGTTTGGAATAGGTCGGCTTCTTTCTGCTGCCATAACCCTCAAATCCGTTGATCGTCCGGTCTGCAATATATGAAAGCATTTTTGTTCCACGGTCTTTTCTTTTCGGAAAGACAAAGAGCTCTGGAGAACGGTCGATGAACATCGTGTTATATTCACCAGATAAAAACTGCTTATGCTGGATGACATTTTCTAAAAATGGGATATTCGTTTTGATGCCGCGGATCCGGAACTCTTTCAAGTTTCGCACCATTTTATGTGCTGCTTGATCAAAGCTCAGCGCCCATGTCGATAATTTCACAAGCAACGAGTCATAATAAGGTGAGATGACAGCTCCCTGGAAGCCATTCCCGGCATCAAGACGGACACCGAATCCCCCGCCTGTCCGGTAAGCCATGATTTTACCTGTATCCGGCATGAAATTGTTTAAAGGATCTTCGGTCGTAACTCGTGACTGGATCGCATATCCATGTGTCCGGATCTCTTCCTGTAAGGGGATAGCGATCTGCTTGCTATGTAAGTCATAACCTTCCGCCACCAGAATTTGTGTCTGTACGATGTCGACGCCTGTGATCATCTCTGTGATGGTATGTTCGACCTGGACACGTGGATTCACTTCAATAAAGTAAAAATCATCCCCTGTCACGAGAAACTCCACAGTACCCGCATTGACATATTTCACATTATCCATCAGTTTGACTGCGGCCGTACAGATATCTTCCCTTACCTGTTCAGTAAGACTCACACTTGGCGCAATCTCTACCACTTTTTGATGTCGGCGCTGTACGGAGCAGTCTCGTTCATAAAGATGGACGATATTCCCGTCAAAGTCACCGAGGATTTGAACTTCAATATGTTTTGGTTCTTCAATCAACTTCTCTACATAAACTTCATCACTGCCAAAAGCAGCACGCGCTTCTGAACGAGCCCTTTCATAAGACTCCTCCAAAGTATCCGCATTTCTTACTACTCTCATCCCGCGGCCGCCACCACCCATTGCGGCTTTGATCATCAAAGGAAATCCGTGTTCATCTCCGAATTCTTTGATTTCCTGAATACCACTTACTGGGCCATCACTACCCGGAATAACAGGAATATCTGCCAGTACGGCCTGATCCCGCGCTTTCACTTTATCCCCGAACATATTCAAATGCTCGCTCGTCGGCCCAATGAAGGTGATCCCTTCTTGTTCACAACGTCGTGCAAATTCGATATTTTCCGAAAGAAAACCATAACCGGGGTGGATGGCATCTACACCGACGCTTTTGGCTATTTCAATGATTCCTTCAATATCCAAATAAGCATCGATCGGTTTTTTCCCTTCACCCACTAAATAAGCCTCATCAGCTTTATAACGATGATAAGAGCCAGTATCCTCTTGAGAATAGATAGCTACGGTTCGTATGTTCAGTTCTGTACATGCTCGAAAAACACGAATAGCGATCTCACCGCGGTTCGCCACCAATACCTTATTGATTTTTTTCACTTCTGCCATGAATCACACGCTCCATTTCTTTCTATATCTTTATTACTGTATTTGATCTTCCGCTATATTACATTCGCCATTCATTTGCAAAATTCCTTTTTTTCAGACATTAAACAGTATGTAAGTTTAAAAACTCATAGGATCTGGACAGGTTCGACAACTTTACTTTTAAAGGGAGATTGTTGAAGGCTCAGTTTCGAGGCTTTTGTCTGAGGCGATGGTGGGTGGGAAAACGGATCACTTTCCGCGGGGATGGCGGCAAGCCTCCTCGAGCTAAAGCTCTGCGGGGTCTCGCCAGCCCATCCATTCCCGCAGGAGTCTCACCGTTTTCCCATCCACCATAATTTGGCACGTGCTCTAAACTACCTTCATGGTTAGGAGCATTTTTACTTAAAATGCTATATGCACGACATGGAAGGGTAAATGCTCCTCAATGAATAACGGCTAATATCTCATGTTTTCGAGGAATTTTATAGCAAGGGTCGGCGCGGAATGCGAAGACTCCTGCGGGAAGAGAGGGCATGTTGAGAACCCACTGAGTCCGAGGAGGCTCACAGCGCTCCCACGGAAAGTGTTCAAATGCAGAATTGCCCTGGACGAGTCATACCCCGCCGCCCCGACCCACTCAACAAACATATCGAAATCAAGTCTTGAAAATAAGGAAGATAAGAATGAGGTTTGAAATTTTCCACAAAAAAACTCAAATCACAACAGGGACGTGTCGCAATTTGAGTTTACATATTATGACTTTTGGGCAGCCTCATGCAAAACATTCAATTGTTTTTCCAGGTTATCCAATAGTTGTTTACCTTCTTCATCGCTGATTAGATTCAAGCGAACTGCAAAGTGAATTTCTCGGGATAATCCGAACATCTGTGTATCTAAAACCTCTTCGTAAAGTGGACATTGAGGCATAGTCAAGTTGTCCATCTGTACTTTTATCAACCTTAATATTTTATCAGCGTCAGCTTTTAGAAGGGCATAGGCTTTTTCACGATGATCCACAGCCACATCAGACAACATCAAAAATCCCCTCCAATATACAAGTCTTTCTTTTTATAATCTTATCGTTAAGCGGGGAAAATTGCAACATTGTTATGGGACAAGTTCAAAAAATTGAGAGGTCATATCGATTGGATAATGTCTCTAATAACCTTAACCCGACGACGCTGTTCCCTTTTTCATCAAGGCTAGGTCCGTAGACTGCAATACCACCAAAATCATTCAGTGAAGCTAACACCGATCCTGACACTCCACTTTTTGCTGGTATGCCTACTTTTATGGCAAACGATCCTGATGCATCGTACATCCCGCATGTCACCATGAATGTTTTGCAAATTCTTGCGAGATGTTTCGGTATTATCCGGCGTCCTGATTCAATATCAATCCCGCCATTCGCCAACAAGGCGCCTATCCGGGCTAACTGACAGACGTTCACTTCGATCGCACATTGTTTCGTATACGCATCTAATGTTTCTTCCACACTGCCGGTCACGATTTGGTGTTGTTTCATATAAAAAAGCAGCGATCTGTTCAAAAAGGCTGATTCAAATTCAGAGACAGCTACTTCTTCGTTGTATCTGATTGAGTGATCATCTGTCAACTCGTGGATAAAACTGAGCAAGCGACCAACTTTTTCATCAGGGGTATCGCCATGAATCATATTCGTAACCGCTAAAGCTCCCGCATTGATCATCGGATTTAATGGCTTGGAAGGACTCTGCTCCAAACGATAGATAGAATGAAAAGGGTCGCCGGTCGGTTCCATCCCCACACGGTCAAAAACATAGCTCTCTCCATTATCCATCAGTGCCAAAGCAAGGGCGATCACTTTAGAAATACTTTGAAGTGTGAAGCCTACTTCCACTTCCCCGGCTTCTACTGTACTGCCATCGATATAATGGATAGCTACCGCCAAGTCCTCCGGGTTTTGCCTCGATAAGGCAGGTATATAATTGGCTACCTGGCCGTCATATGCATAAGGACGGACATTGTTGAGCCACTCGTTCAAAACATCACTTGAAATATCTTTTATCAATGGATCCAGCCTCCTTTTAATGAAATCGAATTCATTTTTTGCTATGATTTGGATGGATGACTTTTTACTAATCGAAAGGTGGCTCCAGCCATGATTGTTCAAATAGCAGGAAATGTTAAATTCCCGATCACGCTAGATCCGACTGTATGGATTTTTGATGATCGGAAGATGACCTTAACAGAAGCATTCCAACCAGAAAAAGCAGAACCATCTGCAGAAGAAGAAGATGAACTGAAACGCCAATCACTGCGTTTTGACAGGGAAGTCTATCAACAGAAACTTAACCCGCCTGTCAATAAAAGTATCAACAGATACGAAAAGCAGCGCATTATGAACGGGACATTTCTCATGCCATTGAAACCATTCCTTCATACAAGTGAACCAAACAAAGACGTTGAGAAAGCGACACTTATCACAGATGAAGGAGAACAGGTCATTGATGCTGATGATTTAGCAGAGTCTCTCCTTCTCTTTTCTGAAAATGGCAAGCCATTAAGAAACGAAGGTCCTGTGCATCTTTATTATAAAGACGGGTCGAATAAATCTTCCCCCATCAAGGGGATTAAAAAAATTGTATTACAGTAATGATTTGGGCAGCTCTTGAAGCTGTCCTTTTTGTATATTATCTACAAGGTGACACAGGCTATAAATAAAAAAAGTGGTGTTTCCTTTGAAAAAATTATTATTGTTGATGATCCTTATGCTTTTAGCCGCTTGTCAGCAAAATGGCGAAGAGTCCTTATTAGAAGAACGCCAAGGAGATTCAGAAGTAAAATATGTGACGGATTCTGAACCAGTCAAGAAAAAAGACATGACCAGTCAGCAAGCTGCACGGCATCTGGCTAAACTAGCTGTAGAAGTACCAGATGTCCACGACGCGACAGCTATCGTGCTAGGAAATTATGTAGCTGTCGGAATTGACGTTGACAAAGATCTGGATAGGTCACGAGTCGGAGTCATCAAATACTCAGTTGCAGAAGCGCTCAAGCATGACCCGTATGGAAAGCAGGCGACCGTCATTGCTGATGCAGATGGTGTAGAGCGCCTGCGTGGTCTCGGCCAGAAAATTTCTGAAGGGCATCCAATCGAAGCTGTAACCGATGAACTCAGCCAGATTGTCGCCCGGTATATGCCAGAAGGTCCGATCAATGAAAAACCTCATACAAACAAGAATCAAGACTCCGTCCCTGAAAAAGAACAAGAGCAATTAGAAGAAATCGAAAAAGAACAATCTAAACAAGAGTGACAGAAAAACAGCTAAATCCCCGAAAGGATTTAGCTGTTACTTTTTTCTAGGATTTCTCTTTCTTTTTCAGTTAATTCGTTATAGTATTGAACACCGAACTGCGAACCTTCCGCGACCATATCCGCATTATCTTGATGGGATACTTCCGGTTTACCCGCTTCTTCAATCGGCAAATCAGCTTTCTGTCCGAAGCTTCCTTGGATAGATCTTGCTTTGTCTTTCACCTGTTCTCTTTTCTCCTCATCTTTCAGGAAATACGCAATCGTACCTCCAGCAACTGCACCAACTGCTGTAAAAATCCAACGTTTTCTCACAAAATCATCCCTTTCTTTTGCTTCTTTAATTACATTTCCCGAACTACTCCTCCCTCAAACGTGGAAACTTCATCTATTTATAAAAGTCATATTATGTTAAACTATACGTAATCGTTTTAAATAATAGAGGTGAAAAGATGCGTGTACAATGCGTAATTTGCGATAATATCGAAAAAATAGACAGTTACTGTCTTCAGGCAAAAAGGCTGAGAAATCGACGGATTCACACGTACATGTGTCAATCCTGTCACGATCGAATTGAAGAAAAAACAAATAAACGACTCTCCACAGGCAAATTCCGGTTCAACAGAGAACGCAAAAAGGAAAAGCATTTATCTTAAACTGGATGAATCACGTCAATCTGTAAACACTCATTTCGATTAAAATCTCAAGAACATCATAAATGAATTCCCATACTATAAAAAAATCCCTTCCGAATGACCGGAAGGGATTTTTTTATGAAGATTCATTCTGTTGACGGCCACCGCGTTCTTTATGCAAGCGCAATCGGTAAATACCCAGAATCAGGGCAGCAACCAGCAAGCTCTCTGGGAGCGGTAAGTTCAATCCTAGAATCAATGTCAAAATGAATGTACCGATCACTAGAAAAGCATAGACTACAATCGTTTTCATCAATGGCAGTTTCCTTGCAAAACCCAGCTTGAAAGTAATGATTGCCAAGGCAACCGTTGTTAAGTATAAAAGCATAAATGAACGAAATAACATCGCTACTTCATCTTCATCATTTAAATTGACTTCATTTCCCATCCCTTTAAAAAAGAAATCTGCTACAGGCCATAAGTCTGTAGGCACAGGTAATGTTGATGTATCTTTCATGACGTTCCTCCTCGTGATTCCCCTGTTCTCTTCCATCTATGATACTAGAATCATCCACCATATGCCACCCATCCCGCGATTTTCATTATTTGGACAAATCCTTTATAATAATGATGAATAGAGGTGACGCTTGTGAAAAATAATCAATGGAATCCAGGCTTCTTAGCCTTTCTTGTCATTTTATCCTTTGTTGCTGTCGGGTTTGCTCTTGGCCAGGAGATTTTTTGGCTTGCAGCTGTACTTTTCATTCTAGGCTTTGTCTTAATGAGCTTCGGTTTGAAACGCAAACGCCAGCAACAACAAGAACAAGCATGAAGAAAGCGACCTTATCCGGGTCGCTTTCTTTCATTTTTTCAGTTGGACATAGTTCTCAGAGATCTCTTTATGAATGTTGGCACGGCTTGCGAGGACCGTCGTGGAATTTAAAAGATCCAGCTCTTTCTGGTCAGCCCGGGTAACGATTCCACCTACTTCGCGAACAAGTATGCTCCCTGCAGCATAATCCCAGGGCATCAGCGTCATAGTTAAATATCCATCAAGTATCCCTTCTGCGACAAAGGCGAATTCTAAAGCGGCTGATCCATAAGATCTTGTGCTGCGTAATGTTTTAACAAGCTCTTCCATACCATTATGCTCCACGTGTGGATTTTCTGGTATCAACCAGCTTGTGTTCAATGCTAGAATGGATTCTTTCAATGGTCGTTTTTCACTTAAATCCGGAAGTCGCTGGTCATTCTTATACGCACCTTCTCCACGCTTGACTGCATAAAGAACATCTTCCATTACGTTATAGATTAAACCGACTTCTCCGACCCCCTCAAAATAAACGCCGATGGAAATAGCGAAATTTCTTTTTTGATGGACGAAATTCATTGTTCCATCAATAGGGTCGATAATCCATACGGTTCCCCCTAAGTCCTCTATTTCATCGCCGAATCCTTCTTCTCCGAAAAGATAATGTTGCGGATAAGTATCTTTAATCTTTTTAGCAAAAAATTGTTCTGTTTCCTGATCCATCTCTGTTACAAGGTCGTTCGCATTGGACTTCGTCTCGATGGATCTTGGTGAATCGATTTTTGAACGAATCCGTTCACCGGCTTCCAAAATCCATGCTTTTGCATAATCGAATACCTCGTTCTTTATATGTTGATCCATGTCATCGTACCCCTTTTATAAGTCTCATCGTTTATCGTATCAAAGTCCGTTGATTATTTCATGTCTCAAAGCGCGTAAAAATAATGGAGAAGGTTTTCCTTACTTAGCTTGTCCTGCTGAAATCAAAAAAGCGCGAGCAACTATATTGTTGCTCGCTACTCTATAGACCATTCAATCAATTGCTTACGAAGTTCAGAGAGTCGTTTTTTTGTCTTTTTAATTTTTTCGACATCTTCTGCGATCATTGCATCATGCAATGTAACCAATTCGTAATCAATCTCCATACGGATTACCGGGAGCTTTTCTTCAGCTTCTCGTTTGCGCAACGCTTCCATGACATGTTTCACTGCCAATCCCTCCCTTTCAAATCCTTACTATATATATATGTGATTATTGCTACAGAAGTTTCAGTTAGATTACTTATATGTAACCCATTTTTACATCATTCAAACCATCGGGACACATCACTTAGAAACACCTTGCCTTTATGGTAAAATAAGACCGAGGAAATTGGAGGAGTTGATTAAATGACGACTTTTACTGGGTTCACCCAAAAAGATTTTGACGTATTTTCCATTCCGGGGTTGGAAAATAGAATGGAAGCTTTAAGAGAACGGATTTCGCCTAAACTTGAAGCCGTCGCCACGGAGCTCGCTCCAGATGTAACGGCTATGACAGGTGATGAGATGTTCGTCCATGTCGCGCGGCACCTTCGCAGGAAGACAAATCCACCGAACGACACATGGGCTGCACTTGCTTCAAATAATAGAGGCTATAAGAAACTGCCGCATTTCCAAATCGGTCTGTGGGAATCTCACGTGTTCATTTGGTTTGCAGTCATTTACGAAAGCCCGATCAAAGAGGATTTCGCCTATAAATTAGAGGAAAACAAAAAGGACATCCTTGATCACATCCCTGAAGATTTTGTATGGTCCGTAGATCACACGAAGCCTGAAGCGATTCCGCAAAGCGATGTTGATAGTGAGAAGTTCTCTAACATGACCGAGCGATTGAAGACAGTTAAAAAGGCCGAAATCCTTTGCGGACGGCACATAGCAAGAGGTGATGACCGTTTGAAAGATCCCGGTGCTTTCCTCGACCTTTGTAAAGAGACTTTCCAAACACTTGAACCGCTTTATCGTTTCACCAAACAGATCGATTAATTTTCCACGTTGAATACCTGATTGATTAAGATTTTCAAGCATTGAATTGCACGCAATTCAATGCTTGCTGTTCTTCTCCCCCTCGATTATATTTCCCCATGAAAAAGCAGTTCAGATTTTGGGAAACAGTGCGTACGGCACTTCCAAACTGAACTGCTTTCTTCTGTCATTCCCACTTTCGGCTCATGACATCTTAACTTTATCCCCAGGACTTAAAGCCTTGGCTTGTTTAACCGTCCGATAACAGGAATAACCGGACTCTTTCTCAAACTGGCTGCAAAGTGTTTTTTCTTCACTCTTTGAAGGGACAATTTGTTTGAATCTCGTATAGGCCATCAACAAGTCGTCACGTTTGATACCTTTTTCATATGCTTGTTCGACCAAGCTGTAAAAATTGACCACATCTATGATTTCTTCTTTTGTCCAATATACTTCATCGATGGGATAGGTGTAGCTCATCCTTTTCCTCCTTTGTTAATTCCAACGTATTCGGATCTCCTCAGCATTTGTAATCATACGTTGGATCATTTCATCTACTGTCGGTACATCATGAATTCTTGATGCGACTTGACCAGCCCACCCGAAACCGGATGTCTGCTCACCGTCATGGATGAATTTTCGATTCGCTTGCCCGCTGATGAAGGATTTCAGTCCCTCATAACCCGCTTTTTCTTGTTCAAGTTCCAGAATACGATCTGTCCAACTGTTTTTCAATGCGCGGGCAGGTGCTTTCAGACTCCTTTTAATAACTGTCGTCGAAGTTTCATCCGCTTCAATGAGGGCTTTTTGATAAGCCGGATGGGCATGAACACATTCTTTAGTAGCAATGAACCTCGTCCCCATTTCGACCCCTTCCGCTCCAAGTGCTAACGCAGCCATCAAGCTTTTCCCGTCGCCGATGCCCCCGGAAGCAATTACAGGGATATCGACAGCGTCGACCACTTGGGGGGTGAGGACAAATGTACCGACATCATCCCGCCCGAGGTGACCTCCACCTTCGTGGCCAACCACCATGACAGCATCAGCACCGAGCTCTTCTGCTTTGACCGCCTGTCTTCTGGCCGCTACAAGCACTAATGTTTTAATCCCTGTGCCGCGAACCATATCTAATACTGGCTTGGGGTTGCCCCCTGTCACGGATATCACCGGAACTTTTTTATTGATGGCTACGTCTACCATCGTTTCAAAAGGCCGTCCGTGCTGACCAATGGCAAAATTGATGCCGAATGGCTGCTCAGTCATTTGTCTGAGCCTTTCGATTTCCTCTGCTAATTGTTCAGGTCCATCCATGCTCATCGCTGTCAATTGACCTAATCCCCCAGCGTTCGAAACTGCTGCTGCCAGATCTGAGTAAGCTAAATGAGCCAATCCTCCCTGGATGATCGGGTATGTAATATCCAACAACTCTGTCACGCGTGTTTTCCACTGCATTTCATCCCCTCCTCTTTCTGTTCATTTTATCACGATTGGAAAAAGGATACACAAAAGACTAGCCAGCTATCCGGGACTCTGCTATAATTCATTTGCTTTTCTATTTGTAAAGAGGTGTGAACGATTTATGAACCAACATGAAACCCCCTTATTCACAGGGTTGAAAAAACATAGAGATCAAACCCCCATCCAGTTCCACATTCCTGGTCACAAGGGTGGAAAAGGGATGGATGAGGAGTTCCGCGAATTCATGGGCGAAAATGCTCTTTCGATCGATTTGATCAACATCGAACCCCTGGATGACCTCCACCACCCCCAAGGAATGATTAAAGAAGCTCAAGATCTTGCCGCAGAAGCTTTTGGGGCTGACTATACCTTCTTCTCTGTCCAGGGAACATCAGGTGCAATCATGACGATGATCATGAGTGTGTGCCAGCCTGGAGATAAAATCATTGTACCAAGGAACGTTCATAAATCAATTACGACAGCTATCATCTTTTCGGGAGCTAAACCTGTTTTCATCCACCCCGAATTGGATGAGCGATTCGGGATCTCACACGGCATCACCTCGCATGCCGTGAAGAAAGCTTGCGAAGCCCATCCAGATGCCAAAGGTGTGTTGGTCATTAATCCTACTTATTTCGGTATAACCGCTGATCTACAGGAGATTGTAGAGATCGCTCATAATTATGACATACCCGTTCTCGTTGATGAAGCCCATGGTGTCCACATTCACTTTCATGAACGGCTCCCCCTTTCTGCCATGCAGGCAGGAGCAGATTTGGCCGCAACAAGTGTGCATAAGCTTGGTGGTTCATTAACACAGAGTTCAGTGCTGAATTTGCGGGAAGGTCTCGTTTCCCATGAGCGCGTACAATCCATCTTGTCCATGTTGACAACGACATCAACTTCATATATTTTACTTGCATCCTTGGATACTGCCAGAAGACATCTCGCCATCAACGGGCATGCATTAATGGAGGAAACTCTCCGGTTAGCTGATCTTGCCCGTCAACAATTGAATGAGATCCCTTCCATCTATTGTCCTGGAAATGAGATTCTGACCAGTGATGCGACCGTCGATTATGACCCGACCAAATTAATTATCTCAGTGAAAAAACTTGGTATGTCAGGCTATGATGTCGAGGTTTGGCTCCGTGAGAACTATCATATTGAGGTTGAATTATCCGATCTTTATAATATCCTATGTATTGTAACACCAGGAGACAGAGGGTCAGATATCGAAAAACTGGTAGAAGCTCTCAAATGCCTTGCCGACCAATGTGTCAGCGTGGATGATGTGACCAGTATCCCTGTGAAAGTTCCGGCTATCCCTGTCCTTTCCTTATCACCAAGGGATGCCTTCTATGCGTCCACCGAAACCATTTTGTTAAAAGAAGCAGTCGGACGCATTAGTGCTGAATTCGTTATGGTTTACCCCCCAGGTATTCCAATTTTCATCCCCGGGGAGATCATCACATCCGACAATATCGATTATATTCATGAAAACATTGAAGCAGGATTACCCGTTCAGGGCCCAGAAGACGACACACTTGAGAAAATCCAAGTCATCCGCGAACAAAAAGCATTTAAATGATGACTCAAAAGCGCAAGCGCCTTGAAAGACACGAAACGCATAAGCAAAACGGCCGGTGGAAGGTGTTCTTCCCTTCCACAGGACGGATTGCTTATGTCGAGAGTGGCTAGGCGCTGGAGCTGGATGACTCAAAAGCGCAAGCGCCTTGTTCAGCCTCGACAAGCTTAAGAACATCCGTAACGTGGAGCGGTTTTCCTTCACGAGACGGATGGACTTAAGACCTCGAGAGGCTAGGCGCTGGAGCTGGATGACTCAAAAACAAAAAGAATCAAGCGCTCATTGCAGCGCTTGATTCTTTTCTTATTTATTCTTCCTTTTCAGAAAGAGAGCCCCTATTCAATAGATTAATGTAATTATTATTTTTTCTCTGGTTTGTTACAGGTCGGACATGTGCTGTAAAGAGTAGAAACCTTTTCATTTTCGTAATGTTCGATCACCTTTTGACAGTCTTGACAGACGATTGTTCCCATCTCATATCCACTCCTTATTTTGTAATCGCTTTCAATGTGATTATATTTTATTATGACACATTAAAAAATGCAACCCCAAAAGTATAACTTTTTTAAAAATGTGCCATACTAATAAATCACCTTCTAATAAATATATGAGCTTACTTGTGAAATTAGTCCAGGAAAAAGCTCACTTTTAAGAAAACGACAATTATTTCAGACCCTTTAATAACCCATAAAAAAACAGATCATCATAAATGATGACCTGCCTTTACAAATATATTCTATGGGGTTTGAATGAGGGCTGGATCAAGTAATTCAAAACCTTTCCCCCGAATCCCCTCGACTATTTCGTCGACTGCTTTATACGTCCATTCCCTATCATGCATGAGCAAGTTTGCGCCATTCCCCAGAAGTGGGGTATTAACCATGATATCTGCCAAGGACTCTGCATTCTGGTATTCTGACTCCCAATCATAGCCATACGTCCAGTTCATGACTAGCATGTCTTCTTCAGCCGCCAGATTCTTAGAAAACTCAGTGTTTTGACCGAATGGAGCACGGAAGAAATCCGGACGCTCTCCAATGATTTCTTCGATTTCATCATTCAATCCGATAATCTCTTCTCTTTGTTGTTCTTCGGTCAAGTCAGGCAAAGATGCGTGTGTCGCTGTATGATTACCGATTGGAAAACCTAGTTCATGGATTTCTTTTAACGCCGCTTTTTCTTCTTCGGTATCAATAAAGTGACCATTCACGAAAAAGATAGCAGGTGCCTCTAATTCTTTCAGCGTTTTCGCCATTTCCACTGCATATTGATCAGGAGCATCATCAAAGGTCAATAAGGCAACCTTTGGATTCGCATCAGCAATCGGTTGGAATGACCAGTTGTCAGTGATTTCATACTGTGGTTCCTTTTCCACTACCGTTTCTTCACTTTCTTCTGCTGATTCTGATGCTGATTCTGAATCTGTTTTTTCCTCTGTATCTCCCGTTTCTTCAACTGTTTCTTCCCCCGTGTTCGTCTCTGTTGCCGCTTCTTTCCCCTCTTCCTCCCGGCTTTCTTTACTCTCTACTCCTGAGCATGCAGCCAGCAAAAGAGTAAGAACCAAAAATAAACCTATCCACTTCTTCATCGATGTCCCTCCACTGTTATGTATTTCCACTTCCTCCATTATATAAGAAGTTTCTACATTTTTTCTATCGTTTTCGGGAAATTTATTATATAATATACTATCGTGGTCTTCTTGACTTCTAAATATAGGGTGATGGTGATAAAAATGTTTGACACATTAAAAAAATTCAAAATTATGGGTAGCCGCACACTCAAGACGGGTATTTCAGTCTTTTTGACTGCATTGATTTGCGGTTTTTTTAATTTGCCTATCATTTTTGCAGTGATTACCGCCATCGTAACAATCGAGCATACCGCTGCAGATTCTATCAAAAAAGCAGCTGTTAGATTTCCTGCTTCAGCCATCGGAGCATTGCTTGCCACCACTTTTTATGGACTGTTCGGTAAAGGTGCACTTACTTTCGCTTTGGTGGCAATGGCTACGATTGCTGTCTGCCACAAACTGAAACTGGATGATGGGATTTTAGTGGCTACAATCACCGCCACAGCCATGATTCCCGATTTTCAGGATCATCATATTGTTTCGTTTTTCATGAGACTGGGTACTACATCCATTGGAATCATCATCTCGACTTTTGTGAATTTTTTCCTATTGCCACCCAATTATTCCCCCATGATTTACAAAAACATCAATGGTTTGTATAATCATGCTGGTCTGCTCGTTAAACGAATAATTAATGAAGTTACGGCAGAATCTAAAGAGAAAACTCGTGGAATTCACCGTTCCTATCGGCAATTGACTGCCCATTTAGAGAAGACCTTTCAATTATCCCGATATCAGCGAGAAGAATGGAAGTATCATCGCCATTCAAAAGAAGAGATGGTCGCTTTTCAACTTTCTCAACGAAAGCTGGGGGCATTTCAACAAATTGCCTATCACTTGGGGAACATTCAATACGTCCAAACCAAGGCCGCTGATTTCACGGAAAGCGAAAAAGGACTTTTACACTCTCTGTCTGATGAATACGCCAGAGTACTTCACGATCCCACCCATACAATCAGAGAAGAGCAGTTCCAGATGGTTGACCAGTTGGATGATGTGTTCTGGAAATGGAAAGAAGACCATGTCGAGAAAGAAACTGGTTATCGCCATCATTTACCCCCGCAAACCATTTTGATTTATGAAATGCTTTGTTTTCATGACGTTTTGGAGGAATTGCAAAATTTGTCAGAAAAACAGCGGCATATCGTAGAAAAATGTTACGTAACACAAGAAAATTAGAAAAAGGGGAATGTTAACACTACTACTATTAGGAGGGATGTTAGTTATGAATCAAGTAACAAAAGTATTCTACATTTCCGTCGTAGCTGCAATTTTGTTCATCATTTGGGGAATAATTCCTGAATCGACGCTACCGACGTGGAACTTAGCGAACATAACATCAAACATTCAAGGATTCTTAACTGAGAAATTCGGATGGTTTTACTTACTATCAGCTACTGGATTTTTAATCTTTGCTATCTTTTTGGTCTTTTCTAAGTATGGTAAATTAAAACTAGGTAAGCCGGAGGATGAGCCGGAATACCCATACATCACTTGGTTTGCTATGTTATTCAGTGCTGGTATGGGAATCGGGCTTGTTTTCTGGGGAGCAGCTGAACCTCTCTCCCACTTCCACACGCCACCTCTTGTCGATCAAGAAGGAATGAGTGAAGAAGCGGCACAATCGGCAATGAAATATACTTTCTTCCACTGGGGACTCCACCCATGGGCGATTTATGCTGTACTAGCTTTAGCACTGGCTTACTTTAAGTTCAGAAAAGATGCACCAGGTGTCATCAGTGCTGCTCTTACACCAGTCTTAGGTGAAAAGAGAGTTAAAGGCCCTATCGGTACTCTTATCGATTTCATTGCGGTATTCGCAACGATTTTCGGTGTTGCCACTTCTTTAGGTTTAGGTGCATTACAGATTTCTAGTGGACTTGCTTTTACTGTTGATGGTTTAGAGGATACATTCGGTTTACAGTTGGCAATCATCGGAGTTGTTACCGTATTATTTATGATTTCTGCCATGACAGGTTTGAATAAAGGAATTAAGTATCTCAGTAATACGAACATAGTCCTTGCCCTTTTATTGATGCTGTTCATGCTTTTCGCCGGACCGACCAATTTCATCATGGATTACTTCACGACAACGTTCGGTTCTTATGTACGTGATTTACCTTACATGAGTTTCCGTTTGACACCATTCGCTAAAGACACGACATGGGTCCAAGATTGGACGATTTTCTACTGGGCTTGGTGGATCTCCTGGGCACCATTCGTTGGGACATTCATCGCACGTGTTTCCAGAGGTCGTACTATCCGCGAATTCGTTCTAGGAGTATTGCTCGTCCCGACCATATTCGGAGCCCTTTGGTTCTCAGTATTCGGTGGGACAGCCATTTCTCTTGAATTCTTTGATGGTGTGGATATTTATTCTGATGTAAGTGAACTCGGTACAGAAGTTGCCTTGTTCTCTATGATGGAACACGTACCACTTGGAATGATCATGAGCATCATCGGTCTCCTGTTGATCAGTACATTCTTTGTCACTTCAGCAGACTCCGCAACCTTCGTTTTAGGTATGCAGACGACGAACGGGAGCTTGAATCCGAAGAACCAGGTTAAATTCACTTGGGGAATCATTCAAGCAGGTGCCGCTGCTGTGCTTCTTTGGCAAGGTGGACTGCAGGCATTACAGACGGCTGCCATCATTGCAGCATTCCCATTCACGTTCATCATGATCTTGATTTGTTTCTCCCTATTCAAGGCTTTCCAGGAAGAAGCTAAGAAAGTTGATCTGAAGAAGAAAACCAAATAAATTTGCAGAAAGACATGGTGGAATGAATCCACCATGTCTTTTTTTCAATTTTTAACAGCAGATGTCAAAATGAGACATCAGGCTTTCATTCTGATGACATTTCAATAACAGCGGCACTTCAGGCTGATCCTTTTGTTACACTTAACTTGGATCAACAGACAAGGAGTGGTGGAGAATGCTGAACAGAATACTTTTAGCTTTTGTGACCATATTGTTATTGGCGGGATGCTTCCCGCAATCAGAAGATGTACAAGTGTTCACTGCCACACCACTCGATTATGAATTATACTTATATACAGAACCTGATAAAGAAGAAGAAGCTCAAAACTACTTAAGTGCTTTATTAGATTGGAAAATGAAGCAGAACGACGGACAAAAACTTGAGTTCAAACAAACGGAAACAAACGCCGATGACTTGAAGGTATCCAAAGATCAATTGCCTGTTCTCGTCGTAAAAGAAAAAGGAAAAACCGTGACTAAGATTTCAGGAGAGAACCCACGTAAAGAAATTTTACTGACGCTTGAGAACTCAATCACTTTCGCTCAAAAATAGGAAAAAGAGCCTTCGCGACGAAGGCTCTTTTTCTATGAGTCAATATAAGAATCGCTTTTTGAATGAGTACTTTCCCTACTGGGAAATAGCGGGATATATCTATTTAAAAGGCTCTGTTACATTTCAGTGTTGATTTTTTGATATAAGCTCCCTATTGTGTAAGACTCAGTTTCGAGGCTTAGTATGAGGTTATGGTTGGCTGGGAAACGGCTCGCTCTCCTTGCTGGAAGAGAGGGCATGTTGAGACCCCACAGGACAGCGTCCGAGGAGGCTCAACGCGCTCCCGCGGAAAGCGCAGCATTCCCCGCCGCCCCGATTCTCTCACAAAATGTCTCGAAATCGTGTCTTCAACAATCCTGCTATATAACAGAATAACTCTCATATGAAAAATCAACAACAACCTCTAACATAGCCATTTAAAAAAAGAATCGGTTAATTCATATACCGGTATTCCAATAGCCTATTCAAGATGTAAACTTCCTCCAATAGCTTCTCTCCCACATTGGTTTCCATCACTTTCTTCCTCTCCAGTTCTTCGTCTACCAGTCTTTTTACTGATAAAACATCTGTGCCATCCCTGAGGACTTCTTCCTTAGAATTAAAATGTTTATGCGCTACAAGCTGCATGCCGTACGAATTATATAATAACGTATATCCTGCGATACCTGTCTTTGATTGATAAGCCTTAGAAAACCCTCCATCAATGACCACCATCTTCCCATTCGCTTTGATTGGATTTTCTCCTTCAATTTCCTTTATCGGTGTATGGCCGTTTATAATATGTCCGTGATCAGGATGGAGATCGAATTCATTAAGGATTTTACGACAGGTTTCTTCATTTTCGCGTAAATAATAATAAGGGTTCTTTCTTTCTCTGTGCGTTTCCTTATCTTTAATGAAGTATCTTTCAAATGTCGTCATTTCTCTCTTACCAAAGAGTGATGAATATTCTCCTGTCCACAAATACCAGACCATATCTGTCGCAAGGTCGTCGCTTTCTTCTGGGTGAGCAAAAGCATGCCGTAAGTAATGTTCAAAAATATCAAGCAATTCACGACCCGCATACGTTCTATTTTCAATTTTCATTTTTTCCATATTTCCCTGTTCATCTAATGGAATGCAGCCATGGATTAACAAGTTTCCGTTATATTTCAGATAAAGACTGCCTTTTTTCATTAAAAAGTTCATATGTCTAGAGAGTTTTTCTGAATGACGGATCGAAAACAACAGTTTGTCCAGCACCCGCTCCTCTTCCTCTAATAAGAGATCAGGTTTATCTGTATCAATGGTAGTGAAACAAGTGTGTTCCAGGAGATGCTTCTTGTCACCAATCACTATTTCGCTTTGCTTATAATCCACTTTATCAAGTAAAAGCCTTTCAGACATATTGAAGTACGGACGTCTCTTTATGATTGAACTTTCCAGTTTGAATTGAATCATGGCAATAGCCTGGTGAATCTTAGTGATTTGTTCAATTTCATGTTGAGGTGTGTTGTCATCTGCACTTACTTTCGGTCTAAAAGCAGGGTTGTCCTCATAGTATTTCTCCGCAAGATTGAGCAGGGGTCTTAAATTTATGCCATAGACGTCTTCAATAATTTCCAAATTGTTATATCGAGCACAGATACGAATAATATTAGCAAGACAAACCTTTGAACCGGAAAAAGCACCGATCCATAAGACATCATGGTTCCCCCACTGGATATCAACGGAATGATAATTTATGAGAGTGTCCATGATTTTATCAGGGTCCGGTCCGCGATCATAAATATCCCCTACAACGTGAAGATGATCCACCACCAGTCTTTGCGTGGTATAGGCAAGACCTGTAATTAGCTTGTCCGCCTGGCCGAGAGAATTGATTTGCTGGACGATTTTCGTATAATAGGATTCCTTATTAATAAAATCGTCAGTTTTATACAGTAGCTCTTCTATAATGTAAACAAACTGTTCTGGTAAAGCTTTACGTAGTTTCGAGCGGGTATACTTAGAGGAGGCATAGGAAACAAGCTTGATCATCCGTTCAATAGTTCGCGTGTACCATTGATTCAAATCGCTTTTATTATCAAAAGCATTTTTCATTAATTTTATTTTTTCTTCAGGATAATAAACCATTGTGGCAAACTCATTTATCTCTTTTTCTGATAACTCATCGTTGAAAAGATCTGTAATCTTCTCTTTCACTCTCCCTGAACCATTTCTTAACACATGTTGGAATGCTTGATATTCCCCGTGTAAATCACTTACAAAATGCTCGGTTCCCTTAGGGAGGTTGAGAATAGCCTTAAGATTAATAATTTCATTTGCCACTTTTTCTTCACTATCATATTTCTGAGCCAGTAAATCTAAGTATTTTGTGTTCAAGATTATGTATCCCCTTTCAAAATTCCTCGCCATCAAACTTGCCTCGCTCTCCAACACAGCTCTTCTTTTGTTAATAAACCTACTCGTTAGTCAGACGCTTGTTCATAGCTACTAAAAACCATGAAATATTACAATTTAAGATTAACATATTTATTCTATGAATCGATTCTATTTTCCAAAATCCAGCCATTTACCATTTAATTCTACACTTTCATTATTAAACGCTCAATACTACAATAAGGAGCTCCCGGCGATCGGGAACTCCTTAAAAAGCTATGAGAAGATATTTTACTGCATATAATTACTTGTTTCTCCTGTATGAGGGTTTACTAAATACCATCCTTTTGTTGCCGTATGATTATCAACTACATTGTAGACGTGAATCAGATATTTGCCGTCAACTACATTATCGTAGACAACGTTTGTGCTTTCTTCAACATCATAATTGTCCCTGACGATTGTTTCAGCCTCATCTTTACTTAAATGAGGTTCTGAAGCACCGGTTTCTCTTACTTTCACTTCATCTCCAGCTTGTAAATCATAAGGGTCGATTCCAGGGTTCAATTCATATAGTTCATCAAGCGTAACATTTGCATGAAGGTTGGCAATACTGTATAAAGTGGAACCTGGTGTTACGGTGTGATAAACCTCTCTTGAACTATCTTGTTCTGCATTTACTTTTAAATGGGAGCCCACTTCTAAATTGAACGGTTCTACATTCGGGTTCATTTCGTATAATTCATCAACCGTGACTCCTTCATATAGTTGAGAGATGCTCCAAAGCGTGTCTTCCGGTTTAACTTCAACGCTGCGATCCGATTGTGCTGAGACACTATCAGTTACTCCAAAGCTGACTCCTAAAGCTATTAGGGGCGCTAAATATTTTGTTGTTTTTTTCATCTTAACTCCTCCTTTATAATAGCTTCTACTATATGTGTCCCCGCATCATTCGGTAATTTAAACATAATATTATTAACATTTTGTAATCTATTTGAAAGATTCCGTTGAACTTTTGGATGAATTCATAAAGTATTCATCTGCTCAATACAACGAGGCTGTGATAAAAGCATTTTTCCACTGGAAAAGACTTTTCACATATAGAGGAACTGTTAAAGTTTGTTGTTGCTTCTCACAAATCGCTTGTCGGTGGATGCTTGCCGCGGGCACGGCCTCAGCCCCCCTCAGAAAGCAAAGGCCGCTTTCCGGGGGCTTTGCTTCGTGCTGTTCCCGCAAAGTTTACGTATGTTGCCTTCGCTCCATTTGATCCATTCCACCCTATTGTTCGTTTTTTTCAGAGGCAGTTAGTGTTTTGTCCCAGCCCCATTTTATTATGAATCAGTTAATTATCAGTTATATATAATTCGAATTGCTATGAATAATCTGGATCTAATTGACACGTGTTGCTTTTGCAGAAAACATTACGCTACAACTCGTGTTCCATCCAGACATTCGGTTCAATGTAATGGGCTTCATCAACTTCTTTGTCTACTTCCAAAGGTACTACCATCCTTTATAACATAGCTTCCGGAAGATAATAATTTCAAGCCCGTCCATTCTTCCCATACCTCAAGCTTTTTGTCACCGATATCTACCATTGTCTTGATATTAATCACCTCTGTATTTCATTTAATCTCAATTAGCTCCCAAAAATAGGTAGTCGCATCATTAGGTATAATTTATCCAATGAATATCGTTTAATAACGGATATTCATCGGATAAATTGCTGTCTGGTTTTTGTATAGACAAAATCGAATAAGAAAAGGTCTGATTCAATAATTGCTCCGCTTACGAGTCGACGAATATGTGTGGGTGCTAACATCATCCAGCACCTATATGAATATCATAGGTGAATAACAGGTATTTTTATTTTGGAAAGGAGCAACCGTATGATCCAGGTATCTGGAAGGCCTTTTCAACCTAGTGAATCATGGAAAACTGATAAAGTCGAGAATCTTATCATCGATTCTTTACAAAAGGCTCAAAACGTCTACTCTTATTCGTCAGAACGGGAACTTTTATTTGAAATTAAAGCCAGAAAAAACATCATCATAAGCGCGCAAGATATGGATGGTGGTAAAGCAGCCTTTGCCACTTTCAAAAATGCCCAGTGTAATTCTGATTATTGGATTTTGACTAAAGAAGGCGGATTTCTGTTGAAACGTCAAGTGAATCCGGCAGATGCGATTCTCGATATATTCAAAAATAGTGCCCTCTACAAGTTTGAATGCGCGACCGCCTGTGTGATCATTTTTTATCACGGTCTATTACAAACGATGGGCAGCACCTCTTTTAACACGCTTTTTCCCAACCTCTATTTATACAGTTGGCACTCAGATGACGATCTCGGGCTCCATTCTGTATTTGCGAATGATTATATCCCTGGGGATGTGGTCTATTTCAATAACCCTGAGGTGGACCCATCCATCCCATGGTTCAGAGGGATCAATGCTGTAGCTTTTGGGAATGATCGTTTTTTCGGACATGGGTTCAGTATCAGGACAAAGACGAAGATGATTGAGGGGCTGAATGATAAGCGAATAACAAATAGTCAGCAATCGGCCTATTTGACAAGCTTAATCACTAAACCTTCTTTCAATCAACCAGCAAGGTTCTTCAGCACACAAAGCAGCCGTGCTATTCATAAAACGACCCCATTCCTCGTCCATCACAATAAGACTTCTGTGTCCTACAAACATTACCTGTTTGAGCTGAGTTATAAATCGTAGCGTTGGAAACTCCTGATTTGTGTATTCGTGACACTTACCCATTTTTCAGGTTGACGGGCTCATCTTTGTACCAGGCGAGTACTATATAGTGACGAACACACAAAAACGAAAGGATGTTTTCAGATGGAAAATACAAATTCTCCTTATATGGGTGCTTATGCGAATGCTCCATATTCCATGGGCGCTAACGTGAATGCTCCTTATATGGGTGCAAACGCCCCGCACATGGCTTATGCTCCCGCATATAAATGCCCGCCACCCCGCAGAAACAATTTCATTTTGATTGTTGTGTTGTTTATCTTATTGATCATTGTCGGCTGCAGCGTACCAAAATGGTAATCGATTTATTATTTGGTGAATAGCATCTTGACGAATGAAGATGACAGCAAACCTTGCTGAATAAAGGTGTTCCGATTCACTCAATAGTAGCAAACAAAACTAATAACAGCTCCCTTTTCCGAAGGGGGCTGTTTTATGGTGAAAAGTTAAAGCAACCTTCCATAATGTGGACCGGCAAATTCAGGAATGAGAAAATTGCGACTATCCTTTTAGAATTTCCGCTGGTAGTCATTCTATATAGGTTCAAGGTGTTTACCCTATTATCTCTACTTAATCATAATTATTTATGGAGTATTCCCCTGCTTTTTAAATCGTCTTCTTGATAAATGAAATGGTGCTTTCGGTTTGTGCTTCAAAGATAATGGAAAGCAGGCATGAGCGAACTGGATCATAAATAACGCGGCATTCTAATATAATGAAGTGCAATAATCCCGATATGCTGGCATTTCCCCTCGAACAATCTGATTGTAAATTTGTTGGATCTTCAAAGTAACCGGTCCTATCTGCCCGGCCCCGATCACCCTTCGATCAATTTCCACGACTGGCTTAATTCCAATAGCCGTTCCTGTAAAAAACACTTCATCTGCCTCATATAATTCTACCCTTGCCATACTTTGTTCAATGACCGGTATGTTCATCTCTTTTTGTAATATCTGAGCGACTGTCCCCCTCGTAATGCCTGCCAGAATATCATCTGACATAGGAGGTGTAAGTACCTCTCCCCTTCGCACAATGAAAATATTCGCTGTAGCTGCTTCACTGACGTTGCCCTCTTTTGTTAAAAATACCGCTTCATCATAGCCACCCATTACAGCTTCATTGTTTGCCAACGCAGAATTCATGTAGCCTGCTGAAGGTTTTGCTTGTGGTGGAATCATATTACTTCCTATTCTAGTCCATGAGGAAATGCATACTTTCAAGAATGGCTTCGGTTCATATTCCGACAGATCCGTGTAGACAGCCAGATGATTAAATGAGCCGTTTAATTTAGGTCGTAATGTGTTTGACCCCTTAAAACAAATAGGTCGAATATAGACATCCTGTGTGACCTGATTTAGCAAAAGCAATTGTTTGGTGATATGGGACAGTTGCTCTACTGAGAAAGGAATGTTTATGAACAAACTTTTCCCAGAGTCATGAAACCTCTTCAAGTGCTCCTCTAGTCGAAAAATGAACAATTGCTTTTCCCGATCATTCCAAAAAGCTCGAATCCCTTCTATACAACCTAACCCATAATTCAGCCCTTTATTTTTCACACTGACACTTAAAGAACGCTCATCCACGAATCGATCTATATCGAACATATAAGCCATGGCATTCACACCTTTTTATAAGACTATATGCAGTAATGTTTATCTATACACTATGAATTTGAAAGTCCACTTAGAATTTGAAAATAAACCCGAAACCCCATTCACAATAAATGCTGGTAGAAATTAAATTTCCCCTATACTAGCTTTAAATTCGTTTGGATATCCAGATAAGGAAAACACCGGATGTGATTGCAAGCAATGAAACCAAGAGAAAAAATCCCCCAAGAAATATAGAGGGGATGAAATAACAAGTAGCGACAACTACTACAAACCAGCCAATTACAAAAGAAAAGCTGGATAATAAATCAGCAAAGTTCTTCAATAACTCCCTCTCCTAAAACTACAGTGCAATATTCAAGTCGTTTAATCGGCCATTCTCCAATTCGTTACTATTTTCCATCCGATATGCTCAACCATCACTGCTGTGACTCTATTTCCTTGAAATCCAAATTCGATATTCATCTCATTTTCTTTATCAAAGTACCCCATCATATGTAAACCACTTTCTTCTCTTTCATAGTAATTCCGGCCATATTCTTCGATTACTTTTTCTTTAGTATCTCCATCTTTGATTTCTCTGGTCGTTTGGTGATGACTATTGAAGTAATAGCGAAAAACGTGGCCTTCCATCAGGCCGAACTCAATACCATCGTAACTTAAATATTGTGACTTGGGGTTGGATATTTCTTCAATATTTTCGGGCTTTCCGAAAGTGGCAAGAATAGTGTCTTTATCTGAGTGTAATGAAATAGAATCGATCATTTCACTGGATAGGTCAATACTTTTTGTTTGTTGATAAAACTCCATCTTGTCCTTTGCTGTGGGATCACACCCTAATAGAACGATACATGAACTTAAGATCACTAATGCAGCTTTTATATGCCTTTTCAAAGTAATCCCCTCCTATGCTCAAACATTGCCCTT
This sequence comes from Halobacillus sp. H74, assembly GCF_052246715.1. Taxonomy (NCBI): domain Bacteria; kingdom Bacillati; phylum Bacillota; class Bacilli; order Caryophanales; family Bacillaceae; genus Halobacillus; species Halobacillus sp. H74. The sequence goes on from NZ_JBQQCI010000007.1 coordinate 46,740, forward strand.
TAAATAATTTCAAAAAATCTGTTATACTAACAAACAAAATTTTACATATGAAAAGGAGATGAAAACTTTTGCCTAACCAGCCGATCGATCACCTGCAGCCTGTCCTGTTAATTTTAGCTGCCATTCTACTGCTCAATATTGTGTACCTCTTATTTCTAAAAAAGAAAATTTCCATTGGCGCTTTCATTATGATGAATACTGGTTTAGTCGTACTTGCCGGCGTCAATCTACTATTTAGCATCGGTACATTAGCCGATGAATTCAATCGCACAGGTGATTTTATATCTACATTACTGCTTATCATCATTTTTATTCTCGGAGTCATATCCGCGTTAATATGTATAAGGCATTTAAACAAATTGAAACAGTAGTCAGTTTTTCAGGAGGTGGATTCTTATTAAAGAGGTCCACCCTCAACAGTCTCAAAATCATTTAGAAACCTGTCTGGACTCCAGGTTCTTTATCAACCTGGCCACCCAGTATAAAACTATCCAGGGCAATATGAATTTCGTTATCCATTCAACTGCTCCCATTAAAATCCCCAATAGGATACTTACTATATAAAAGGGATTTATGCCAAAGTACGGCAGCGTGAAATAAAGCACAATGATAAATGTCAAGCCAATGAGAGCGTCCTTCCAGGATATTTTCCTCAACCTATTCCGCATTTTTCTTCACCTCTCAAGCACTATGTATTAACTTAAGTTACTGGTTGTGGGATCCAACCCATCTGTAATGGGATTGCAGCATCAAAGTCAAACTGCTAACTGAATTTATTTACCAACACAACATCAATAATTAATAATAATAAAAAGATGACTCCACAGCCATATATGTAACGTTTTTTCTCCTGACTCCACCATAGCGTTAAAAGCATTAGAGTAAAAATGATTATGGACACCTGGATTTTTTGAAGTTTGTCTTGTTTTTGAAATAGGCTCAGCGCTTCACTGGAACTCCCTTCAAAAGTATCCCTGCTAATTTCTTTGCCATACCAATTGTAATCAATGACTTGATGGTTGGAAGTCCCCTTCACAAACTCCAATTTTTTAAAACCTAATACTGGCAGGTCAATTGAAAAAGTGAAGAGAATACAACCTATTACAAAGATCGCAATTCGGGACACTGTCTTTTTTTTCAGAAAAACCCTCCTCCATTTCAACGTGACACCACCTATGCATTTTTTTTCATCAAGGAATCCCCCCTGTAAAAGGAAAAAATTACAATAAAATCATATCATAAAAAGTATAAAACCCATATAGTTTACAAGCTGCCCCACTTAATCACCCAAATACTAGAAAAAAAAACGGGAAAAGCTCAACGCTTTTCCCGTTTGTCTGTCATTGCTATTATTTAACGATGTGAATCGGTTGTCCGATTGCTACTTCAGCAGCTTCCATCGTAATTTCACCGAGTGTCGGGTGAGCATGGATAGTCAGAGCTAAGTCTTCAGCTGTCATCCCAGCTTCGATAGCTAAGCCAAGCTCAGCAATCATATCACTGGCATTCGGTCCTGCGATTTGAGCACCGATGACAAGATCGTCATCTTCACGCGTGATCAGTTTCAGGAAGCCTTCACTATCGTTAAGAGACAGCGCACGGCCGTTTGCACCGAATGGGAATTTAGAAGCTTTCACTTTGTATCCAGCGTCTTTTGCTTCTTGCTCTGTATATCCGACAGAAGCGAGTTCTGGATCAGAGAATACCACTGCAGGGATTCCAAGATAATCAATCTCAGACTTCTCACCGGAAATAGCTTCAGCAGCTATTTTACCTTCATAAGAAGCTTTGTGAGCAAGTGGCGGGCCATCGACGATATCACCGATTGCATAGATATTATCAATGCTTGTACGGCACTGTTTATCAATTTCGATGATTCCCTTATCGCTCATTTTAACTCCTACGTCTTCAAGACCGATCTCGTCTGTGTTCGGACGACGACCGACTGTTACTAATACGTAGTCAGCATCGATGGTTTTCTCTTCACCTTTGACTTCGTATTTGACCGTAACACCGTCTTTTGTTTCTTCTACACCTTGAGCCATTGCTTCGGTTACGACGTCAACGCCTTTTTTCTTCAAGCGCTTTTTGACAAGAGAAGACATTTGCTTCTCAAATCCGCCTAGAATATCTTTTGTTCCCTCAAGGATGGTTACTTCGGTATCGAAGTTTGCATAGGCAGTACCAAGTTCAGTACCGATGTATCCGCCACCGATGACTACCATCTTCTTAGGAATATCCTCTAAATTCAAAGCACCAGTAGAATCAAGAACACGATCAGAATATTTGAAGTTAGGGATTTCGATTGGACGAGAACCTGTAGCAATAATACAGTTATTGAACGTGTACGTTTGAGAGTTCTTTTCGTCCATGATACGGACAGTGTTTTTATCTACAAAGTAAACTTCGCCTTTTACAATATCCACTTTGTTACCTTTAAGAAGGCCTTCAACACCGCCAGTCAGTTTGTTGACAACGCCACTTTTCCACTCTTGTACTTTGGAAAAGTCGACAGTTGTATTTTCAGACTTGATCCCCATATCATCAGAACCTTTGGCATGTTCAAAACGGTGACCGGCTTGAATCAATGCTTTAGATGGTACACAACCAACGTTCAAGCATACGCCGCCCAAATTGCCTTTGTCGACGATTGTTACATTTTGACCAGATTGAGCAGCACGGATGGCAGCTACATAACCGCCAGGACCCGCACCGACAACCAACGTATCTAATTCAATTGGAAAATCTCCTACTACCATACTTTACGCCTCCATCATGATTAGTTGTGGATCGTTCAGTAAACGCTTGATGTTATTCATTGCGTGCTGAGCTGTCGCACCATCGATGATACGGTGGTCGAAGCTCAAGGAAATCGCAAGAACTGGAGCAACAACTACTTCGCCATCACGGACGATCGGCTTATCAGCGATACGGCCGATTCCAAGGATTGCAACTTCCGGGTGGTTGATGACTGGTGTAAACCATTGTCCACCGGCAGATCCGATATTTGTAATTGTAGTGGAAGCACCTTTCATTTCTTCAGATGAAAGTTTACCGTCACGAGCTTTCACAGCTAGTTCGTTGATTTCGCTTGAGATAGAGAATACGGACTTGCGGTCTGCATCTTTTACGACTGGGACCATGAGTCCTTTCTCCGTATCTGCTGCGATACCAATATTATAATAGTGTTTCTGAATAATTTCATCCGTATTGTCGTCAATTGACGTATTTAGGACTGGATATTTCTTCAGTGTAGAAACAAGAGACTTCACGACATATGGAAGATACGTCAGCTTGATCTCCTGCTCAGCTGCGACTGACTTGAACTTCTTACGGTGAGCTACAAGCTCAGAGACATCTACCTCATCCATTAGAGTTACGTGAGGAGCTGTATGCTTGGAGTTAACCATAGCTTTGGAAATCGCTTTACGGATTCCGCTCATTTTCTCGCGTGTTTCTGGATAGGCTTCTCCAGCAGCAGGTGCTGCTTGTTGAGTTGAAGTTTCTGCACTTTCTTCTTGCTGTTGATCAGCAGACCCTTCTGATGCTGCTTCTGCTTGTCCGCCGTCCATGAAGCTTTCCACGTCTTCTTTAAGAACACGGCCGTTTTTGCCGGATCCTTGAACTTTGCGGATGTCTACTTCATTATCACGAGCAAATTTGCGTACAGAAGGCATCGCCACGACACGCTTGTCTTCATCAACATCGCTATCGTCTGAAGATGCAGCTGGTTGATCAGATACACTATCTTCTTTTTCTTCTTTGCTTTCTTCTTTTGGTGCCTCTTTTTCTTCTTCTTTCGGCTCCTCTTCTTCTTCAGAAGAACCAGTATCTTCAGAACCATCATCAATTGTAATGATGACTGTTCCTACAGTAGTTGTTTCGCCTTCGTCTACATGGATTTCTTTGACAGTTCCATCTACTTGAGAAGGGATCTCAACGACAGCTTTATCATTTTGCACTTCACAAAGGACATCATCTTCTTTGATTTCATCGCCAGGTTTTACGAACCATTTTGCGATTTCACCTTCGTGGATACCTTCACCGATATCAGGCAGCTTAAATTCAAATGCCACGGTTATTACCTCCTATGATTAGGGATGATTAAAAGTTCATAACGTCGTTGACTTTTTCAACGATCGTATTGTGATTCGGCAACCAAACCTCTTCAGCTTGAGTGAATGCATAGACTGTATCTGGTGCTGTTACACGCAATACAGGTGCTTCAAGATGAAGGATGGCTTTTTCTTGAATTTCGGAAACAACATTCGCAGCGATTCCTGCTTGTTTTTGCGCTTCTTGAACTACAACAGCGCGGTTTGTCTTCTTGACAGACTCAAGGATTGTTTCATAGTCGACAGGGCTTACAGTACGAAGATCGATGACTTCAGCACTTACGCCGTCTTTTTCAAGTTCTTCCGCAGCTTTAAGGCAAGAGTGCACCATAGCGCCGTACGCAACCAATGTAACATCATTACCTTCACGCTTTACGGCAGCTTTGTCTAGTTCTACTGTATATTCCTCTTCAGGCACTTCGTCACGGAATGAACGGTAAAGTTTCATGTGCTCAAGGAAAACGACTGGGTCGTTATTACGGATGGAAGAGATCAAAAGACCTTTCGCATCATATGGGTTTGATGGAATGACCACACGGAGACCAGGCTGCTGAGCCATTAGCCCTTCAAGGCTGTCTGCGTGGAGTTCAGGTGTGTGGACACCGCCGCCGAAAGGAGAACGAATCGTAATCGGCATTTGACGTGTACCACCAGAACGATAGCGATAACGTGCCATTTGTCCACTGATCGCGTCCATTGTTTCATATACGAAACCAAAGAACTGGATTTCAGGTACAGGACGGAAACCTGTAAGGGCAAGCCCGATGGACATCCCGCCGATTCCTGATTCAGCTAGTGGTGTATCGAAAACGCGTTCTTCACCGAATTCATCTTGAAGACCTTCAGTAGCACGGAAGACTCCGCCGTTTTGACCAACGTCTTCACCGAAAACCAGCACGTTTTCATCATTTTTAAGTTCTGTGCGCATCGCGTCTGTGATGGCTTGGATCATTGTCATTTGTGCCATGATTTACTTCGACTCCTTTTCCTTGTATTCTTCCAATTGCTCTTTCAGGTTAGATGGAAGTTCATCATGCATGATACCGATCAAGTCAGCAACTGATTGTTTATCAGTACCGTCAGCTTCTTTGACTGCTGCTTTGATTTCTTCCTTCGTCTTTTCAATCAATTCGTTTTCTTCTTCTTCTGACCATAGACCTTTCGCTTCAAGGAATTTACGGAAACGAACGATCGGATCTTTTTTCTCCCACTCATTATCTTCGTCTTCTGTACGGTAACGAGTCGGATCATCTCCGGCCATTGTGTGTGGACCATAACGGTAAGTCAATGTCTCGATCAACGTCGGACCTTCACCGTTCACAGCACGTTCACGCGCATCTTTCGTAGCTGCGTAAACTGCAAGTACGTCCATACCATCCACCTGAATGCCTTCGATACCTGCAGCAACTGCTTTTTGGGCAATTGTTTGAGCAGCCGATTGCTTCTCAACAGGTACAGAAATTGCGAAACGGTTATTTTGAACAACGAAAATTGCTTGAGCACCGAAAGCACCTGCAAAGTTGATTCCTTCATAGAAATCCCCTTGGGAGGCGCCGCCGTCACCAGTGTAAGTGATGGCTACAGCATTTTCGCCGCGTTTTTTATATCCAAGACCGACACCGGCTGTTTGGGTGATTTGTGCTCCGATGATGATCTGTGGGCTTACGGCGTTAACTCCTTCAGGCATTTGGTTTCCTTTGTAATGTCCACGGGAAAACAGGAATGCCTGGTAAAGTGGAAGACCGTGCCAGATCAACTGTGGTACATCGCGGTAACCTGGAAGAATGAAGTCTTCTTTCTCAAGTGCAAATTGGCTTCCCAACTGGGACGCTTCCTGTCCAGCCGTCGGCGCATAGAAACCAAGACGTCCTTGACGGTTAAGTGCGATGGAACGCTGGTCCAGAATACGCGTATAAACCATACGACGCATTATTTCTTTTAAATCATCATCTGATAAGTCAGGCATGAAATCATCATTTACGATTTCGCCTTCTTCATTAAGGATTTGAAACGTTTCGAACTGATTTTCAATGTTCTCAAGAGTTCGTTTCAAAATATTTCACCCTTTCCTTCGAATTTTAAAATGGATGCTGTGAGTAGCTTTCCCAATTATGAAAAAAAACTGTACCGATTTTCTCTTTACGTTTTACCCTGTACATAACTTTATTAATCATGCATAGAAGCTGAACATAACTGTTACATTCATGAAGCAAGATTCAATGGTACAATGTCAATCCATTATGTAGTTTAGCTCAATTCGTCATTGTTCGTCAATCACTTCGCATATATAATCTCCATACATACTTAGAGTATAAACGCTGCACTCAGAAAATGGCTCATTCTGTCAATGGAAAGCCTAAGACTGTACCACCCTGAAAATTGTCCCTGTATTAATACTACGATTTTTCATCCATAGAAGCAAATGATTAAACTCGGTTTGAAGACTTGTCTAAAATGAGCAACCTGTTTAATAATTAAGAAGAAAAATTTGAAGATTGAAGCCATTAAAATACAATCACACAGAAGTCCTTTTCAGAGACAAGCTGTTCTAGTACGAGCAATGGATGCCAGAGATAGAAAACTGTTAGCGCTTTAAGCACCACATGAAAGCATAAGCCATGTCAGAGCACAAAAAAACCGCTGAATAAGTCAGCGGTTCTTCCAGTTATTCTTCAGAAGAAGCGTCCGTACCGTCTTCTCCGTCTTTTTCTTCGTCATTTGTTTCTTTCTCCCCGGACTCCTCGTAAGTGACATCCAGTTCTAATGCCTCATAAAGCTCTTTTTTCAATGTATTGTATTTCTCAGTATGTTCATTGAATGTTTTATTCATTTCAATGACCTTGTTATAGCTTTGATTGATTTCTTCAATCTGACCTTGCAGCTGTTCTTCCGTCAAGTCTTCTTGCTGCATCATTTCATAAAGCTCAGCATCGAGTGTAAGTGCTTCATCATATGAACTATAGAGATCTTGATAAGCTTCGTAGCGCTTGTTCATCGTATCGATCAATTCCTTGGCTTTATCTTTTGCATCTGTTTGTTCTTCATCCAGATCTTCTACTAGAGGCTCGATTTTATCGAATTCTTCCTTTGCAGAGTCTATACTTTCTTTTTCAAGCTCAAGCTTTTCCCGGCGCTCTTCTACGATCGCGGCCGCTTGTTGAGATTTCTCTTTAATCTCTTCGAATTGGTCCATGTTCAGATCGATGATTTGTTCATAAAGTTTCTGTTCTTCTTTCTCCAGCTCAACCATAGGTTGCTGCTGCTCCCTGAAAGCTTCTTCCAAAGTAACGGCTTTTTCTAGGTGATCATACATCTCTTCTTTAGCTGACTGGCCTGTACATCCAGATAAAATAAAGACCGCAGCAGCAAGAAGTGCCATGAGCATACGTACTTGCACAACTTTTCCCCCTCGTATTACATGAAACATCATTGTAATCTTGTCATATCTACAATAGTATAATAAATGAAAATAAATTGGAAGTGCCTTTTTCACAAATGTTACCATTAACATACTCATTAAGGTTGACTTCACTTTTATAAGAAATCGTTGGAGAGTTTCTGCTTAGAAAGGATGTTGTTGATGATCACAATGGACGATATTGTTCGTGAGGGTCACCCCGCTTTAAGAAAAGTAACGGAAGAGGTTTCTCTGCCTGCTTCTGAGGGGGAAAAAGAGACTTTAGAAGCTATGCTTCAATATTTGAAAAACAGTCAAGATGATCAGGTATGTGACCGTTACGGCTTGCGTCCTGGAGTGGGCTTAGCTGCACCGCAGATCAACGTAAACAAACGTATGCTTGCGGTTCATTTTACAGATTTGAAAGATAAACTTTATAGCTACGGTCTGTTCAACCCACGCATTGTCAGTCATTCGGTTGAACGTACTTACCTTTCAACAGGCGAAGGTTGTTTATCAGTTGATCGTGAAGTACCTGGCTATGTGCCGAGATATAGACGGATTACTGTGAAGGCGACTGACCTGGAGGGAAATGAAGTGAAGCTGCGTCTGAGAGATTATGCCGCCATCGTTTTCCAACATGAAATCGATCACTTGCACGGTGTCATGTTCTACGATCATATCGATCAAGATAATCCGTTCAAAGAACCAGAAAACGCAATCCCAGCAGATCGCTGAATTAGAACAAAAGCGCACGCGCCTTGATCAGCCTCGATAAGCTTAAGAACATTACTCCTGTGAAGCGATCTTTCTTTACAGGAGTAATGGGCTTAAGACCTCGAGAGGCTAGGCGCTGGAGCTGGATGAAACAAAAGCGCAAGCACCTTGGTCACCCCCGACAAGCTTAAGCGTATCCGTATAACGAAGCGATCTTCCTTCATTAAGTACGGCCTTGAGAATAAGAAGAAGTTGGGAAAACGATAACTGCCACTGGAAAAAACGAACAATAGAATTGAATGGATCAAATGGAGCGCAGGCAAAATACGTAGTATCCTGCAGGAACAGCACGTGCGAAGCCCCTGGAAGAAAGCGGTGTTTCCGATGCGGCGTATGCATTTATTGCTTCATAAAGAAATCCCGAACGAAATTTCGTTCGGGTTTTCTAGTGGGAAAATTCTTATATCCTAGCCTCTTTTTTTTCCATCATTTCAATAAACCGAGTTCGTAAATCGCATGGACAAGTCCACCTTCTCCGACATCTGTCGACACAAAGTCACTGACTGCTTTTGTTTCAGGGACAGCGTTCCCCATAGCAACACCTGTGCCAGCTTCACGGATCATTTCGATATCATTTAAACCATCACCAAAAGCATAAGTATCTTCCAGATTAAGTCCGGATGCTTCTATCATTTTCTTTATGCCTTCCGCTTTCGAGCCACCTTTTGGCAGAACATCACAGGAGACAGGGTGCCAGCGGATATAATCGAACGCATCATAAGTTGTCCGGTACTCCTCGATTTCATCCCCTTCACAAAACAGCAGCGATTGATAAATGTTTCTTCCTTTAAAGAAAGACGCATCTTCAGTCGGGTGTTCAATGTATAATGTGCCGAGGCTTTTTGTGATATGAGAATGATTCAGTGTAGATGCCTTCATTTCTTCATGATTCATAAAAACCATTGGATGGTCGTTTTCTTCTGCATGTTGGTGAAGTTTTTCTAAATCAGGTTCTGAAAGAGGGTTAGTATAGACTTCCTCTCCTTCAAATACCACATACTGACCATTGAAACTAACGAAGGAATCGATTCCAAGCTCTTCTCTCAGTTCTTTGTACATAAATGGGGCCCGTCCTGTTGCGATGGCACAATAGACACCTTCGTTTTGTAAGTCCTTGATGGCTTTTTTTGTCTTTACCGAAAGTTTCTTATCATGATCAAGCAAGGTTCCATCAATGTCGAAAAAGGCGATTTTTTTGTTCATTCTACATATCCTCCTAAATTTGCTGCCATAAATATTTTGTATTTATATTAGTATGGTCCATTCTTTGGCTATACTGTAGCATGAGTGGATAGGTTTGAGAAGAAAAACACACGATAATGACAAAATATAATATGTAAATGTTTCATTCTTCCACAAACCGTATTATACTAGAAGTAACAGGGATTGGGCGGTTTAACGTTTTTGGCGCATTTCTTCATCAAAGAAAGGGGATAGATGCAAATGATGAAGCGTCTACGAAGAAAGCTTAGAAAACGTTGGAAAGATTTCATGGAACGAAAAACATACGCGTAAATCATTACTCCAAGGTGCAGCGAACACCTTCGGAACACTACTATCATTACCATACATGAAATAAACGTGCTATGATGATGAAAGGACAAGAATGTGGAAATAATATCTAGTTAGGAGCGATAGAACAATGATATTCAAAGTATTATATCAGGAACTGTCGAAAGAAGTTCCTGTCCGCGAACGTACAGACAGTATGTATGTAGAAGCGGAAACAGAGAGAAAAGTTCGAGAAAAATTAAAAAATAAAGGATTCAATATCGAATATATACAGGTGCTTGATGAGGATCACCTGGCATATGAAAAGCAATCCGAAGATTTCGCTGTGGAGAATCTCTAATCGATGAAATTCGTAAAAAATGACCAAACAGCCGTATTCGCCCTCGGCGGACTCGGAGAAATTGGTAAAAACACTTATGGTGTACAATTCCAAGACGAAATCATCCTCATTGATGCAGGTATTAAATTCCCGGAAGATGAACTGCTCGGTATCGATTATGTCATTCCGGATTATACCTATTTAGTACAAAACCAAGATAAAATCAAAGGGCTTTTCATCACCCATGGTCACGAAGACCACATCGGTGGAATCCCTTACTTGTTACGTGAAATCAACATCCCTATTTACGCTGGCAAATTAGCGATTGGCCTGCTGCGTAATAAGCTGGATGAACATGGTCTTTTACGGAATGCAAAGTTGAACACGATCCAAGAGGATGATGTCATCAAGTTCCGTAAAACCTCTGTGTCTTTCTTCCGTACAACGCACAGTATTCCTGATTCATACGGAGTCGTCGTTAAGACTCCTCCAGGCAACGTTGTGCATACCGGAGACTTCAAATTTGATTTCACCCCTGTCGGAGAACCCGCTGACTTAGCTAAAATGGCTGAGATCGGTAGAGAAGGTGTTCTCGCCCTGTTATCAGATAGTACCAATAGTGAAGTGCCTGGTTTTACAAAATCAGAGCGTGTAGTTGGTCAAAGTATTCATGACATTTTCTCGCGTATGGAGGGACGTTTGATTTTCGCTACGTTCGCATCAAACATCCACCGTTTGCAACAGGCTGTAGAAGCTGCAGTTAAAAACAATCGAAAAATCGCTGTATTTGGCCGTAGTATGGAATCTTCCATCAGAATCGGTCAAGAACTTGGATATATCCGTGCCCCTAAGGATACATTCATTGAACCACAACAGATCAACAAGTTGCCGGCTAATGAAGTCGCTATTCTCTGTACGGGTTCTCAAGGTGAGCCGATGGCTGCCCTTTCTCGTATAGCAAATGGGACGCACCGCCAAATTCAAGTACAGCCTGGCGACACTGTCGTGTTCTCTTCTTCCCCAATCCCTGGAAACACGATTAGTGTCAGCAGAACTATCAATAAACTTTACCGTGCCGGAGCAGATGTCATCCACGGTCCATTGAATGATATCCATACATCTGGTCACGGCAGCCGCGAAGAGATGAAGCTTATGCTCAGCTTGATGAAGCCGAAGTACTTCATGCCTATTCATGGTGAATACCGTATGCTTAAAGAGCATGAGAAATTAAGCTATGATTGTGGAGTTGAACCGGATAACTGCTTTGTCATGGATAACGGTGATGTACTTGCTCTCGGTAAAGAAGAAGCGATGGTTGCTGGAAAAATCCCATCCGGAGCCGTCTATGTCGATGGCAGCGGAATCGGTGATATCGGAAACATCGTTTTACGTGACCGCCGCATTCTTTCTGAGGAAGGTCTCGTGATTGTCGTGGTCAGTATCAACATGAAGGAATTCAGAATAGCTTCTGGACCGGACATTATCTCACGTGGATTCGTTTATATGAGAGAATCCGAAGACTTGATCAAAGAAGCGCAGAAATTGGTCAGTTCCCATGTTGAAAAAGTCATGGAACGCCGTACTACTCAATGGTCAGAGATTAAAAACGAAATTACGGACACAATTGCACCGTTCTTATTTGAAAAGACGAAGCGTCGTCCGATGATTTTACCTATCATTATGGAAGTATGATTAAAAAAAGCCCCGCTGGCAGACGCCAGCGGGGCTTTTTTTTATCTCAATCGTTGAATTGATTTTTTCATGTCAGGCAAGTCAAGAGATCCTGATTCAAAGAAGTTTTTCACGATATATTTTGAAAAATTAACAGCCGATTGATAATCGATTTTACCTGGTAGAGGGGCTTGATCCTCAATAGCCACATCGATGATTACCGGTTTGTTTGAAACAAAAGCCTGTTTCATCTTTGGCGCAAGTTCTTCATACGATTCTATACGGTACCCTTCTCCACCGCACGCTTCTGCGAACTTGGAAAAATCCACTTCTCCTAAATTCGTTGCGTAATTCAAGTGACCCATTTGTTCTTGCTCGTATTTGATCATACCGATTTTACTATTATTCAGTACAATCATTTTAATAGGCAAATCATATTTAACAGCTGTGACAAAGTCATGCATCACCATGGAGAAACCTCCATCTCCGGATACGCCGATCACCTGTTTTTCTGGATAGGCTTTCTTGGCAGCAATCGCGCCAGGAAGTCCGCTTCCCATGGTCGCAAGCCAGCCGGACAATACAAACTTCTGATTGACTAGATGTAAAAAGCGTGCCAGCCATACCGTTACATTTCCTACGTCTCCGGAAATGACCGCTCCGGGTTCCATGTGCTTCTCAAGCTCATACATAACCTGAGGAGCGTGAAGAGGGTCCTCGGTTGAACGTTTCTCCTCCTGGATAGCAATTCTCCAATCATTCATTTTTTCCTGGTAATATTCAAGGTAAGACCGCTTCTCTACAGGGCTAATGAGTTCAGACAATGCTTGCAGTGTTTCTTTGCTGTCTCCTGCCAGGCCTAGTTTGATGGGGTAGTACTTGCCGAGGTTATCCGGCTTATTATCAATTTGAATCGCAGGTACATCCTCTGGCAAAAAGTCACGATAAGGAAATTGTGTCCCTATCAGAATCAATAGATCTGTCTCTTTCATCGCATGATAGGCAGGTTTCGTTCCTATCTGACCAAGTTGCCCCAGACAATATGGGTGGTTATCAGGAATCATTCCTTTGCCAAGCAAACTTAGAATGATTGGTGCTTTAATCTTCTCAGCAAAATCTATCAATTCGTTCTGTGCATCTTTCGTCCCTTGTCCTGCCAGAATGATCGGTTTTTCAGCTTTTTCAATAAGACTGCGTGCCTCTTTCAAATGAGCTGGTTTAGGGATCATTTCCGGCTTATAATGATCTCCCGACGTGAGCATTACTTCACTGCTCTGTTTTTTGGCGAACAAATCATCAGGCACGATCAAGACGGAAACACCTTTATTCGTATAGGCTTCTTTAATTGCTTGGTTCAGCAAATCCGGGAGCTGCTCTTCTGTAGCTGCGCGTTTATTGAATACGGCGACATCGTCGAACATACGCTCCAGATTAATCTCCTGGAACGCTCCTGTTCCGACTTCCTCACTTTGGACTTGGCCAACAAGGGCTAGAACAGGCGCTTTATCTGCTTTCGCATCATAAAGACCATTCAGCAGGTGTACTGCGCCAGGCCCTGCAATTGACAGAGTGACGCCGAGTTTACCAGTTAACTTTGCATAGGCTGAAGCAGCCAATGCTCCTGTTTCTTCATGTCGGACCTGCATGAAAGAAATCTCTTCCTGTCTTTTTCTCAAGTCATCGATCAGTTCATTGATTGAATCTCCAGGCATTCCGTAAATGTGGTCGACGCCCCAATCGATCAATTGTTGTGTCAGGACTTCTCCGGTTCGCTTTTCAAACATGTATGCTCATCCTTTCGGTATCTCCTAGTATGATTAAAGGTCTATAACTTTTCTTATTTCCTTTCCCACACCTCTTTAAACAAAACGAGCGGAACTTTAATTGTTTATTCTTAATTAGTATTGATGATTGTAGAAATATTATTTTCCTGAACCCTCTCAGGTTCAATCCAATATCCGAAGAAAAAAAGAAGGCTAGGCAACGAAAATGGCTTTGGTGATGGGCGTGAAGGAAAACCCTTTATCCGGTTATTTGAATAATTCTTATACAAACAAAAAAACCTACCCAGACAGGTAAGTTAATAAGGAGGAGATCGTTATATCATTCTTTGGAATGTGCATTTTTACTTTCTTCCACCTCTAAGGCAAGTATTTCTTCTCCTAGCTGTTCCACCTTATTTTCCAATGCTGTCATGAATACGATTTTAGAATCTAACTCTTCCTCATACTCAAAAGTTTGACCGAGAAGTTTCTTTATTTCCTGATCTAAAAGGCTCAGAATGTCACCAGATCCGGACTCTTCACCAGAGCCTTCTTCTGGAAATACGCCTAATATTTTATCATTTTGCTTTTTGAGTTGTTCATTTGCTTGCTTCAGATCATTGATCAGCCCAGCTTTTTCGTCCAGCTTTACATTTAAGTCTTTTTGCTGATTTTCATACTTCTGCCTTTCTTTTGCCCAGTCTTTCGCTTGTTCTTGATGGTTACGTTTTGCATCTTTCCATTCTTCTTTTTGATTTTTCAGTTGGTCATACGCTTGTTTCAACTCATTAAGCTTTTTGTCCCTTTGGCTCAGTTTTTCAGTCCACTCGTTTTTGTTCTTTTCATATGTTCTTTTTTCCTCATCCCACGTTTTGGCTTTTTGTTGAAAAGTGAGTTCTTTCTCTTTCCAATCCTCTTGAGCTTCGCGTAGGAATGATTTTTGTTCTTTCAATTCTACTTCCGCTTCTGACAACAGGTTTCCTAAACGCTTCACTTGATGATAATAGCTTTGGGAATCAACTGAAAGTGTCTCATTCTTATCTTCGAGCACATATATTTCTTCAGTCAAATGCTTCAGATGGTTCTCTTGCTCTTCGTTTTTAGCTTTTACTTCTATGATTACTCCATCTGTTTCTTCCAAACGTTTTTTTAGATTTTGTGATATTGCTTCATATTCTTCAATGCGTGAGCAATAATCATCTTCTGCTTTTTCAAAGTGCTGTTTTTGCTGGTGAAACTCTTCTTTTCTTTTTTCAAGTTCGTCTTCTTGTTTTTTCAGGCGGTATTGCAAACTTGATGCTTCCTTTTGCAAGTCAACTACTCGTTGGGAGGTCTCTTTATAATCCTCCTGGAACCGATTCGCCTTTTCTTTCCAAAGTTCTGTTTCCTGAACCTGTTTTTCCTGCAGTCGTTTCACATTTGATAATTGCTGTTCGAGGCCTTGCATTCGTTTGTTGGCCTCTTGTATTGATACATTGCGATCCCTTTTCAACTCTTCTTGCTCTTCGATCAGGTCTGCGTTTTCTTTCTTCAACTTTTCGAGCAAAGCATAATGGTAATTTTCCTGATAATCCTTCACCTTTTCTTTATATTTTGCCAATTCAGATTTGAAATGAATGATTTTTTGTTGCAATAAAACTGTATCTTTTTCCATTTGCAAACCTCCTTGTGAAATGAGCTTTTCACTTATAAACCCCAACGGTTATATATATATGAACGTAGGCGCGACGAATGAACCCTCTACTTTAATAGATCTCTGATTTCTTTAAGAGCTTTTTCGTTTTCTTTCATAAGTTCTTCCCACTCTCTGCTTGTTCCATTGCTTGATGAATGAACTTCACAGGACGGAGGGTTTTTATTCATCATCAACATCATCAATAACATTTGGATGGTTTGATCATCGAGAAACACAAAACTTTGATTTTTTCTGTCTGCACTACCCACTTTTGCTTCCTGCAACTGTCCATTCATCCAATCTTTGAGCCACTTTTTTAATAATAGCTGAAGTTCCCGATCATCCATCTGACTCCCCCTCCTGAATGATGTTGGTACCACTTATATTAATTTGATTCAGCGCCGGTGTTCCATTTTTATTTTCTTCTCCATAGGTATAACCCAACAAACTCCCGGAATATTTCTGATCTGCGGACCACTTGAGTTGAAAATTGGGAAAAGAAAGAGTCTCATTTGGTTCTATTTGTGCTGTACTTGAAGGCTGCAACCAAAACTCTTCCTTATCGGTATGTTCATTCATTCGCTCCCAGGCGCCTTGCATTTTCATTTTTTGGAGCGAATCCTTATACACATATTTACCTGAAAAGTGAAAAGGTGCTTCCGAGGAAATTTTCAAACATATATAAGGAGACGGAAAAGGCTGATCTCCTATGTTGTGAACATGATAACTCCCGAGCACCATGCTATCCATCTTGGGGTCATGAGAAAAATGGATCGCATATGTAAAATAACTAATGAGCTTCCACCCTTCAGTCTGCTTTAACTTGGAAATCAACTGTTTGATTTCATCGAAATACTGATCATTCTTCTTTTTCCATAACAAGATTTCCTGGGATGAATCCATTATTTCACCTCCGAAGTATCTAATGCGCAAGCGCCCTGAAAGACACGAAACGCATAAGCAAAACGGCCGGTGGAAGGTGCTCTCCCTTCCACCGGACGGGTTGCTTATGTCGCGAGTGGCTGGGCGCTGGAGCTGGATGGATCTAATGCGCAAGAGCCTTGGTCACCCCCGACAAGCTTAAGACAAGACTCGCCGTGACGTACTTTGTCACAGAGAGGATTGACTTAAGACCTCGAGGGGGTAGGCGCTGGAGCTGGATGGATCTTACGCGCAAGCGCCTCAAAAAATTCCTGGACAACAAAAAAAGAGAGGACATAATCCTCTCTTTTAACATATGCGATGAAATTACCCGTTAGTACCGTCGTCTCCGTTAGGGAACAACACTGGGCATTGTGGTGGCATCATAGGAGCAGGGCATGGTGGGATAGGAAGCTGATCTCTTGGCTCACAGAAGTCAGCTACGATTTCAAGTGTTACGTCGAATGTAGATTGAATGCTCTGGCACAATCTTACTGATACAGTGACATCGTCTAATGTGTCTGTTTCTGTACCATTTTCTTCACAAGTAAAGTTACAGATGAAGCAATCCAAATCCGTGTAAGTGACATCCACATCTGTTCCTTCTGGTGCACATAACAGGACTTGCTCACAACGTGTGAAGTCTACCTCACCAACTTCAACGAGTCCTCCCCCTAGTTCTGGTACCAGTTCGACAAATACTGTTACCGTAAAGTTTTTACGGATATTAACAAGTTGGAGCGTCAACATTGTTCCATCGATAACAAGCTCCTGGTTCACTCGGCCGACGATTTCAATCGGGTCTACTTCCGCTGGTTCTACTGTACATGAAACATTGACAATGTCATCACACTCAATAGGATCTCCAGTCGGTCCAAGTGGAAGATCGAAATCACCTAGAGTCAAATCAAATGACGCTTCATTGATGATCCAATCATAAACTTTTTCTGTGTTGATACATAGGAGCTCTTGGCCCCCTGTTAAATTTTTTGCTTGCATGATTTGCAAACACCTCCGAATAAGATTTTTTCTTTCATTCGTAGCATATGAACAAATGTACAGTTGGGTCTAGTACTATCGCTGATATTTGATATTTTTTTGCATTTTGTGCGAACACCTATATTAGATTCATAAGAACGAAACTTGGTGACTGTCCCCTTGAAGAAACATCTAATAAATACGATGTTCAAGCATAGAATGATAAGTAAAAGAAAAGAACGGAAAATACGCTTTTAAGCAAGGTTTCGATATTCTGCACATTTGTCACGTATTGGTGAATTATCAATAGTATATTAATGTGCTGAAAAAGGGTGATGAGTGATGGACCGATACAGATTGTACAGCACGGATGAAATGCAAACATTAAAGGAGAAATTACGCCTTTATAAAGAAATTTTGTATTTCATGAAATCAGGCAGTGTCACAGACGACTACCTTCTTACAAAAATGGAATCGAATGATTTCAAGTTTAATTTAGAAGGAGTAATGAATAAAATGGAAGATTATAATTACGAAGCAGGGGAAAAAACAAAGCTGCTCTCTGCTCAGCTTCAATCTGTAAATGAAACGGTGAATGTATTGAAGAAAGACCTAGAAAACATTAAAGACAAGATGGATCGCCTGCAAATCCACGACTTAATGGAAAAAATGAATCGTGTCATCGATACTCAACAGAATTCAGTAAAACAAGAAACAACCTCTGAGGTCGATCGCCTAAAAGATGAAATTACCTATTTAAAGGGCCAAATACAATCAACCCCTCAACAAACTATGCCAGAAACCCCTGTTCCTGTTCAGGAAAGCAGGCAGTCTCCTGCAAAGACATCGGAATACCGTAAATTGCAAAATATGCTCCAATCATCCCGTTCCTACACTTCAGCAAGGAATGACCATTACCCACCAATGAGCAACAGGCAGGATAGTAATCAATCGTCTTATTATCAAAACCAACAAGCTGCTAATCAAACCTCTTTTCCTAACCAGAGTATGAACGATGGAAAAAGGAAGAAATACAACAATCCGCAAATGGATATGAACAAAAATACGATCATTCGAAAAAAAAACGCTGAAGAATCCGCCCAGTCAATAACAGATGGTGACAACACAGAAGAAAATAAACTCCAATTCCATTATCTAATAAAGAAAGCATTGGAAAATGGACCTATGTTGCAGAAGACCGAGGAGCAGGAAAATCTTTCAAAAGATTCAGCAGAGCCAACCGAGAAGATCGAAGAGAAGAAAAAGGAAAAGCAGGAACAGCATTCTATAAAAGAAGAAAACCATCCATCGATGACAAATGACAAGGAAAATAAAGAACCAGGTAAAAAGATGGAACTCTCCTCATTATTTTCGATCTTCCAGAAACGGAATTGATGGAGAAATGATGAAGATATCTAAGACCCTGTACGACCAAATGATTAATCATGGGCTGCAAGACTTGCCTTATGAAGCTTGCGGACTACTAGCCGGAGCGGAACAAGGTCATATTCGATCTGTATGGCCATTAAAGAATGAATGGAAATCAAGCACTCGTTTCTATGTAAGTAAGAAGGTTGTAGAAGAGACACTGGAGCAAATTGATTTGAAGGGACAAAAGGTGTTGGCTGTATATCACTCTCACCCTGCAACAGCACCTTACCCCTCATATACTGATCTAAAGAATCACACCGAGTATGGAGTGAAAATGGTGATCGTTTCTTACAAAACAAGCTACCCCCATACCAAATGCTTTTCGATCAGTGAGAAATCCTATGACGAACACCCATTTCTTATAGATTTTTCCTAATCGCCCTCCCCATTTTTATCAAAATACTTATAATACAATATAAAGAATAAGGAGAGGTAGTCGTGAAGGCTAAAAGAGTGAAAAGACAAGTTCAGAGTAGTCGTTTCAAAAAATCCAATGGACCGATTGTCATCAATACGTCCCCAAGCGACCGTAAAGTGAAACGTGGCGGATGCTGCGGTAAGAAAAGAGCTTAAGAATCATTTTTCTCGCCTCCGAATGAGATGAATGGACGTTCTTATAAAATTATAAAATAAGTGTTAACTTCTTTATTACTGACAAGAAGTTTTATCTATAGATCAGAACAAAAGCGCAATCGCCCTGCTCAGCCTCGACAAGCTTAAGACGATCCTTGCCGTGACGTCCTTTGTCACAGAGAGGTTTGACTTAAGTCCTCGAGAGGCTAGGTGCTGGAGCAAGGCATAAAAAACCAGAGAATAGCGCTCTGCGGAATGTGAAAAATATACTTTATTATCTTTTAAAATAAGCCCCTCTATCACTAAGGATAGAGGGGCTTTTCACATCAATCTTCTACAACTAATCTCTTTTCAAAGCGGCTGATATCCTTATCGGCTCCAATGACGATGAGAATATCACTTTCTTTGATTTCTTCTGTTGCCATCGGCGAAACGATGACATCTTTATCCCGTTTGATAGCGACGACGTTACAGCCGTACTCGGCACGAATATCCAGGTCAACAAGCGATTTACCACCCATTTTACTACCAGCTTTTACTTCTACGACACTATGGTCGTCGGATAGCTCGATATAGTCAAGAATATTGTTGGAGATGATATTATGCGCAATCCGTTTCCCCATGTCCCGCTCTGGGTGGACAACCTGGTCCGCTCCGATTTTATTGAGAATTTTCTCGTGATAATCATTTTGGGCTTTAACTGTGATGGTTTTGATGCCGAGTTCTTTTAAAATCAAGGTTGTCAGCATACTTGCCTGGATGTTGTCACCGATGGCTACAATCACATGATCTATATTCCGAAATCCTAATTCTTTCAAAACATTTTCATCTGTCGAATCCGCGATGACCGCGTGTGAAGCAATATCGCGATACTCGTTCACTTTATCCTCGTCCAAATCCAATGCAAGGACTTCCATGCCTTCCGTACTCAATTCCCGGCATATACTTCCGCCAAATCTTCCTAGACCTATAACTGCGAATTCTTTCTTCATATCTGCTCCTCCATCCGTTCACCGAAATCTATTCCTATTCTACCATAGAACTTCAGTAAAACTGAACAACAGTCCAGCGCCTATCCATATCGATGTTATATTTTAATAGGCAAAAAAATAGAGCGGCATAAATGCGTGGCCACTGAAAAACCCTTTTCAATCTAGAGGAGCTGTTAAAGTTTGGTGTTGCTTCTCACGAATCGCTTGTCGGTGGGTGCTTGCCGCAGGCTTCACCACCGAACGCTCATCGTGGAATCAACGAGGCCCATCTGAAAAGAGTGATTTTCTTTTATAAATCAAAAAAATACCCTGCATGTACAAGGGTCGGGGGCGATATTCACCGTCAATATCAAACGAATACTAAAGCTCATGGAGGAGTAAGAGCCTAAATGTCTCATCGGAATAAAGAAGCCGAGTTGAACGATAAAATCGTCTACTCGGCTTTTTTATTTGATGCATAACTCAGAAAGTTGCAGTTCTTCAGTAGCCTCGCTTAATGCCTACTCTATTTTTTCCCTTTCACATAATCGGCATCGAAGAGGAACATGCGCATCAATAATATCAAGGATGGAATCAAAAGCAGTAAACCGGCTATGAAAACGATGATCAGTGCGACGGCCATCGCTTCGTTCGTCACCCCGCTCGTAAGTGTTACATAGGGTTTTAATAGATACGGCAGGTGTGACGCTCCATAACCGAAGAAAGCGACAAAGAACTGCATCATCACAGCAATGAAAGCCCATCCGTAATATTTCCCTGTATAGACGAGAAAGACAGCGATCATGAAGAAGCCGACGGAAATTCCGAATACCCACCATAGCTCGATGGCGCGTTGGAAATGATCCATATTTTGCTGGCTTAATGCGATGAACGTCGTCAAACTGGCGATAATCGTTGGTGAACTCCAGAACAACGCATATTTCCGAACGATTTCAAGAGCTGGTTCATCTCCTGCCCGATCGGCGTAATAAGTGAGAAACATGGAACTTATATAAAGTACCGAGACTATCGCGAGAAAGACAACACTCCAGGAATAGGGGCTCGTTAATAATTCTCCGAATAACAACTGTACTCCATTGGCTGTTTCTTCAATATACCCGCCTTCTGAAATCGTCAGCGCAGTCGATAATGAAGCAGGAATCAGAAGTCCTGTTGCTCCATAGAGGAACATGTAAAAATGGTTATTCTTCGATCCATAGTTTTCAAACGCATAAAAGGAACCACGGATGGCAAGGAGTACGATTGCAATACTACCTGGAATGAGTAAAGCTTGACCAAAATAGTAAGCCATATCCGGAAAGAAACCGATCAATCCGACGAAGAAAAAGACGAAGAAGACATTCGTCACTTCCCACACCGGTGATAAATATCTTGAGATCAGCTGGTTGATCAAGTGATCTTTCTTGGTGAGTTTTGCATAATAGGCAAAAAAACCAGCACCGAAATCTACAGAGGCTACAATCAAATATCCATAAAGGAATAACCAAAGCACTGTAATTCCAATTAATTCATAACTCATGTGCGCTCATCCTCCTTAGTTGCAGCGGCTGTATGAGGATAACGGTGTTCCAGTTCAAGCTCAGCCGGTTTGTTTTTGAATATCTTTCTAAGGGCGATGATACATCCGATCGCCAGGACTACGTAGAGCGCAGCAAATAATACGAACATTTCAAACACATAAGGAGATGTAGTCGCTCCTTCTGCTACAGTCATGAAACCCCGTAAGATCCATGGTTGACGTCCGACTTCAGCAAAAACCCAACCAAACTCGACGGCAAGCATGGATAACGGTCCTGCCAAAGCTATAGCCCATAATAAAATCGGGTGAAATGGGTTCCATTTCTTCACCTTCCAGAACAATAGGAAGAGAAATGAAATGCCCAGTAAATAAAAACCGATGCTGACCATTAAATCAAACATATAGTGAATCCAAAGTGGCGGTTGTTCATCAACCGGTGTTTCGTCAAGTCCCTCAACTTCTGCGTTAAAGTCTCCGTGTGCAAGGAAGCTCAGTGCATTCGGAATCCGTATGGCGTTTTCTACTTGATTATTTTCGTTCAACGTACCGAAAACAACAAGGTCTGCGCCCTCTTCTGTTTCAAAGTGCCACTCTCCTGCTGCCAATTTCTCAGGTTGGTGCTCAGCTAAGAATTTCGCTGACATATCACCAGCGACAGCAGTCAAAATAGCAAACAGGAACATCATAGAAACCGTAAGCTTCAATGCTTTTTTATGGTATGCCGTTCCTTTTTTCATCAAAATGATGAAGGCAGCAATTCCAGCAAGGATCGCAGCTGCTGTCAAATAAGATGAAGAGATGACATGAAAGACTTTTGTCGGTGTAGCCGGATTGAACATCGCTTTCAGAGGATCGACAGACGTAAACCGACCTCCTTCAAGGTCGAACCCTTGCGGTGTGTTCATGAATGAATTCACTGTCGTAATGAAAAAGGCCGACATCGTGCCTCCGATCACGACAGGAATGGAGAGCAGCCAATGATAGATCGGCTTTTTGAACCGGTCCCAAGTATAAAGGTAAATACCTAAAAAGATCGCTTCAAAGAAGAAGGCGAAAGTTTCCATGAACAATGGCAGTGCAATCACATTCCCTGCGATTCGCATGAAACTCGGCCAAATCAGAGAAAGCTGCAAACCGATCGCCGTCCCTGTCACAACCCCGACGGCAACCGTTATGGTGTACCCGCGTGTCCAGCGCCTGGCTAGTAATGTATAGTGTGAATCCTTTTTCTTAATTCCTATTAATTCAGCGGTAGAAACCAGAACCGGCACGCCTACGCCGATAGTGGCAAATATCGCGTGGAAGATCAGCGTCATGGCCGTGAGCGCTCGGCTCATCGTGACCGTATCAAATTCAAACATCTTTCTCCCCCTAACTACAAATGGTCATAACAAGTCGTTTAATAATAGTATAAAACTTATAAACAGCTTATGGGCACATCGTTGTTGACGATTTTGTGACATCCTTCACAAACTTTCATTTGATATTTATTTTATATAAATAAGCTTACTTTGTCGACCATTCTGCCTATCACCAATTCTGTACCCTTTTTCTCTTTTCCATTAACAATATGTCTTTATGAGTTTTCATGTAAAAATTAAGGCCGGGGTTTCTACTTTGCTGCTCCTAATCGACTCTGTGGCTTGAGCATTGATGAAATAAACGATAGGAATATACCAACAGAAAGCACTCCCTCCTTCCCTCGTACAAAATATAAGCTGCATAGCTGTACGTGACTGGATTTGGACACCCCATCCCCCAGATGGATTTTATAAAAAAGTTCTATTAAAGCTAAAGTAGATATAAAATAAACCCCCCCTTGCTGCCATATAACAGCCAGAGGGTGTTTGTAATTCTCCATTTTTCTTAGTTTAAGGCAGTGCGAAGTTCTTCAAGCTTCATATAATGAACACTCGTGACTTCATCCTCTTCATTCGTTTGTGCGTTACCATTAACATACATCGTTTTACTTTCATTACTTTCATTGTTCGTATAGGTCACTTCCACAGTGAAGTTGTAATTGTTTTCACTTTCTTCAAGTGTTATATTTTCACTGAGGACACCCTGTAATTAAGCGTAAGGTGTTTGATTCTCACTCAAATATGACAGTTTTTTTCTGAACGAATTTCGAGAAAAACATATAGCAAGGGGCGGCGGGGAATGCGAAGACTCCTGCGGGAAGAGAGGGCATGTTGAGACCCCACAGGAGAGCGTCCGAGGAGGCTCAACGCGCTCCCGCGGAAAGCGAAAGCATTCCCCGCCGACCCGATCCTCTCCTAAAATGTCTCGAAATTGAGTCTTCATGAATCCTACCATATAACTGAATGACTCTCATATGAAAAATCAACAACAACCTTTAACAAAGCCAATTAAAAAAGGCACCGGGGGTCCGGTGCCTTTTCGTCATTCCTAAATCGCATCAAGCATTTGGAATTGTGATTTGACTAATTCATAATATTCACCTTGCTGATCCATCAATTCATCGTGTGACCCCTGCTCGAGGATGCGGCCATTTTCTAATACGAAGATGTTATCCGCTTCCCGAATGGTCGAAAGGCGGTGGGCAATCATAATCGCTGTCCGGCCCTTCAACAATTTCTGTAATGCTTTCTGGATTTTGAGTTCTGTTTCTGTATCAATACTTGCGGTTGCCTCATCCAGGATGAGAATTCGCGGATTGGCAAGCAAAGCGCGAGCGAAGGACAGCAGTTGTCGTTCACCTGCTGACAAAATGTTCCCCCGTTCCTCTACTTCTGTTTCATAGCCATTATTCAACCGCTGAATGAAATCATCCGCTCCTACAACTTTAGCTGCCTCTATGACATCTTCATCGGATGCATCGGGGCGACCGAAACGGATATTTTCCATAATCATACCTGAGAAAATGAAAGTATCCTGAAGTACGACACTGATTTGCTGACGTACACTATCTATCGTGGCATCTTGAAGGTCGACACCGTCAATTTTTACAGATCCTTTGGTAGGGTCGTAAAAACGGCTGATCAAGTTTGCAATCGTCGATTTTCCTGAGCCCGTATGACCGACAAGGGCAACTGTTTCCCCTTGTTTCATCTCAAGATTGATGTCGTGAAGGGCGATGCGTTTATCATCATAGGCGAACTGTACATGATCGAACTCAATATGTCCCTTCATATCTTTCAATTGCTTGGCGTCGTCCTTCTCTTTCACATTCGGCTGCTCATCAAGAAATTCGAAAATGCGTTCAGATGCCGCCATCGCCATGAGTAGCTGATTATACATCATTCCAAGTCTTGAAATCGGCTCCCAGAACATGCCGAGAAAGAAGGCGAATGATACAAATGTACCTGTAGTAATATCACCTTGTATAATCATATAGGCACCAAAAGCAACAAGTATCACGGTACCAACCGCATTACTCATCTCAACGAATGGCCGGAACATCGCACTTTTCCTTGTCGCTCTATTCCAGGATTGGAAGGTATCTGTGTTCACTCCATCAAAATATTCTGTGTTTTCTCTCTCTTGAGAAAATGATTGAGTGATGCGGATCCCTTGCAGACTTTCATTCAAATGCGAATTCAAGCGGGACTGTTGGATACGTACATCCTGCCAAGATCTGCGAATGTTTCTTCGCAGTTTGGTAGAAATGTAGAACATGATCGGCATGATGATCAAAATCGCCAGCGCCAGTTTTGGACTGAGCGCAAACAATATAACGATAATTCCTGTCAGCATGACGACATCCATCAACAAATTGATGATTCCATTCGTAAACAGCTCTTGCAGTGAATTGATATCGTTCATGATCCGGACGAGAATCGAACCAGCGGATTTAGAATCAAAAAATCGATGGGATAACCTTTGGACATGTGAAAACAAATGCTGTCTTAAATCATAGATGACATTTTGACCAAGAATGTTTACATACTTGATCCTGAGTGCGTTTCCTATATAACTCAATAAATATAAAACGGCAATACCGACAACCAGTTGAATCAAGAGATTCGCATTGGCATCTGCAATAGCGACATCAATGGCCACTTTACCAATCAAAATCGGTACGACGAGGCGGACGATCGTCGAAACGAGCATGGCAATGATAGAGATCGGCAGCAATTTTTTAGCATAAGGTTTAATATATGTCAACAGACGCCACATTTGGGACCAGTTGAATGGTTTTTCTACTGCCTGGTCTTGTGTGTACTTGAAACGGTTCAAGTGTTTATTCGTTTCTGGTTCATGTTTCGGTTTTTTAGCCACGGTCACCCCTCCTTCAGGAAACACTCGACGTGTTAATGATTTTCTCTTTATCTTGATACTGGATATCGTAGATTCTTTGATATGGCCCGCCATTATTAAGCAGCTCGTTATGGACGCCCCGCTCTTTAACAGCTCCATCCTCAAGGACTAATATTTCATCAGCATGTTTCAATGAAGAAATACGGTGCGCGATGATAAACGTCGTGCGCCCTTTCATTACGTCTTGCAGCGCTTTTTGAATCTTGAACTCTGTTTCCATATCAACTGCTGATGTCGCATCATCAAGAACCAAAATGGCAGGGTCGATCAAAATCGCACGGGCAATCGCAATCCGTTGTTTCTGACCACCCGAAAGGCCCATGCCGCGTTCTCCCAGCAACGTATCATAACCCTCAGGCATTTCCATAATGAAGTCATGCGCTTGCGCCCGTTTGGCAGCATCCATCACGTCATCAAGGTCCGCATCAGGATTTCCATAGGCAATGTTTTCCTTAATTGATGTGGAAAATAAAAAAGATTCTTGTAAAACAAAGCCGATATTCTTGCGCAATGTTTTGAGTCCGTAATCCTGGACAGGTTTACCGTCCACGAGGACTTCTCCTTTTTCAGGCTCATAGAAACGAGTGATCAACTGGGTGATACTCGTTTTTCCGGCGCCTGTGGCTCCGATCAAGCCTATTGTTTTTCCAGGCGGCGCATCAAATGTGATATTTTTAAGCGCAGAGTCATCGTCTTCTACGTATGTCAATGTCACATCATTAAAGGATACGTGACCTTGCAGACGATCTGTGACAATAGCTTCTTCTTTCTCGGTGATTTCTTCTTCAGCCTCTAAAATTTCCAACAACCGCTCTCCTGAGGCCTTCGCCTGTGAAAACAAGTTGATGACGAAGCCTAAGTTCATCAATGGACCGAGAATGTACCAAACAAGGCTGAAGAACGCAACAAGTTCGCCTAGTTGCAAGGCATTATTCATGACCAAATAACCGCCGTATGCCAGTAAAGCGACAACCGAGACATTTCCGATGAATTCCATCAAAGGAAAGTACTTCGACCAAATGTTTGAAGTCGTAATGAATTTGGTTCGGTAATCGTCACTTCTATTAGAAAAGCGGCCGATCTCAAAATCTTCACGGGACAATGATTTGACTGTATTCATCCCACTGATATTTTCCTGGACTCTCGTATTCAGTTTACCGAAAGATTTACGGATTTTTCTGAATGCCGGGTGCACTTTACGATCGAAACGATAGACGACAATTGCCAAAAATGGCATAGCTGCCATAGTCACTAGTGCAAGTGGAATCGAAAAGTAGAACATGACACTCAAACTGATGACGATCAACAAAACGATACGGACCAGTTCTGAGAATCCCATGGAAAGAAAGAAGCGGAACCCTTCTACATCTGCAGTCAACCGCGACATCAAGTCTCCCGTCTTAGCATTGTCATAGTAGCGGAATGGAAGACGCTGCAGCTTTTGATAAAGTGCATCCCTTAGTGTATAAACGGAGCGAATACCAAAAAAATCACCTAAATACTGATGGAAGTATGTAGCGATTCCCTTAATGATCATTAGGATAATAAATGCTGCACAAAGATATGGAATAAGATTGTATCGTTCCTGACCCACTACATCATCAATGGTGATTTTCAGAATGATCGGATAGGCTACAGTGATCCCTGTCACGAACAAGAGCGAAAAAAGCGACCAGAAGAAAAACTTCCTATATGGCCAGTAAAATTCCTTTAATTTTTTAAATGTATCCATAGGTGTCCCTCCTTTTAAGAATTTCAACGTAACTATAAATATATCGGGTATCGAAATAAATTTCCACCCATTTGTAATAATTTTTTAAATTTTCCGACCTGAAGTGGATATGATCCCGGTCTTCAGACCGAAGTCTTAGCTTCACATCATCCTGCGGGGCTAAACTTCGGAAAGGCTGGGTGCTGGAGGAGCCAAATGGTAAAGCTTCTTGATCAGCCGCTACAAGATAAAAAAGCAGCCCTTCCATTTCTATGGGGGCTGCTGACATCCTATACTTTATTTTTGATTGACACCTAATACACGGTTCACGCGTTTGCGAAGCATTTTCATGCCTCCGCCGCCCGCTTGGAAGTGACGCAAATTGCCTTCTTCATCAAATACATAATAAGCAGGAACGTATTGATTTTCGAAAGCGTCAGTCAACGCGTGTTGATTGTCTACATAAATCGGCTGCGTAATGCCGTGCTCTTCAGCGACTTGCTTGATTTGTTCCAGGTCCAAGTCCTTCTCTGAACGTGGCATGTGCACGGCAATGACATTTAAATCGTCACTGTATTCATCACGAAATTCATTGACATTCGGCATTGCTTCTTTACAGAGGCCACAGCTGACGGACCAGAAATGGATCAACGTAGGTTTGCCTCCAACCAAATCTTCTTTAGATAATGGTTCACTATTCAACCACTCTGTAGCTTCTGGTAATTCTGGTATCGGTGTGCGTAAACGCATCGTTAACATCCTCCTTACATGCTGTTAAATAAGAAAGAAAAGGGTCTAACAAATAAATGTTAGACCCTAATTCTCTAATGTTACGGAAACTTATAGGGTTTCTTGACCTGGTTTCCAGTTTGCCGGGCAAAGCCCTCCGGTTTGAAGAGCTTGTAGGACACGAAGCGTTTCATCAACGTCGCGACCGATATTGTTATGGTTAACCACCTGGTACTGCAGCTCTCCCTCAGGGCTGATGATAAATAGACCACGAAGGGCTACACCTTCTTCTTCAAGAAGGACACCATAGTCACGGGACACTTGATGATTCGTGTCTGCTGCCAAGGAATATTGTAAATCTCCAAGTCCATTTTCATCACGAGATGTATTGATCCATGCCAGGTGTGTGTGGATAGTATCTGTAGACACGCCCACAACTTCTGCATCCAGATCTTCAAACTCGTCGAAACGGTCAGAAAGCGCTGTAATTTCTGTTGGACAGACAAAGGTAAAGTCCATTGGATAAAAATAGAGAACCGTCCATTTGTCATTTTTCATGTTTTCTTCAAGTGATACTTTACCAAATTCTTTGTTTGGAAGCACCGCATCCATTTCAAATCGTGGTGCCTGCTTAGCTACCATACGTTCTGCCATTAGAATCCCTCCGAAATATATTACTCTTTTTTCTACACAATTGTCAGTATAACGAAAAGTTTATTTATAGTCAATTTTAAGTAATAATTACTTTAATCTACTGACAAAAGGAATGGACATCCGCCTATCCGCTATTCTTAACCTTCACTTTTTTATTAAACACAAACTCTTAAGGAAAGTAAAATTATTTGCCCTGCTAATGTATCTCGACAAAATTCATTGCATTTCAACCTACTAATCGTTGAAACTTCCCTATCATTTCAGCTATCCTATTATAGTAAGAGAATGGACTGTAAGAAAGGAGTCACACCTATCATGAACTTATTTGAAGAAGGATTTAAATTCAATCCGACAGTAGTCGTCGAATGGTTGATTACTGGCGGCTTAAAGGTTCTCGTCTTATTAATCGCTTTTGCCATTATTAAGCCGATTGGCAGTAAAGCAATTGAAGCTGCCATCAACCGAATGAGCACACAGCGAAAAATATCAGAAAGGCGAAACCAAACACTCCAGAAGCTTACTGTAAACATTTTCTCCTATGTCCTATTTTTTATACTTGTCATGATGCTATTGAGCACAGTAGGTATAGAAATCGGCCCACTTCTTGCCGGGGCTGGAATTGTCGGACTTGCCATCGGATTTGGTGCACAGGGACTTGTCTCTGATATCGTTACAGGTTTCTTCCTGTTGCTGGAGCGGCAAATTGAAGTCGATGATTATGTTACAGCAGGCGGCTATGATGGTGTCGTTGAGGAAGTCGGCATACGTACAACGAAAGTACGCAGCTTTGACGGTACGCTCAACTTTATTCCCAACCGGAACATTGCCGGGGTAGCCAACCATTCCCGTGGCAACATGCGTGCACTCGTGGACATCGGCATCGGGTATGATGAAAACATCGACCAGGCGATGGATGTCCTGCATAAGGTAGCTGAAGACTTCGCTGAAGATGAACGCTTCAAGGAAGGTCCAAGTGTCCTTGGCGTACAAAGTCTCGGTTCCTCTGACGTTGTCATCCGTATTTTAGGTAAAACGGAAAACATGCAGCAATGGGCTGTGGAGCGTGACTTAAGAAAAGCTATGAAAGAAGCACTTGATGCAGCTGGAATCGAAATTCCGTATCCACACCAGGTTTTTGTACAAAAAGAGTCTTAAGTCAATGCTGGGTCCGTCTATAGTGAATGGACATTGAAGATGAAAGGGAGGACTTCCAAATGTGGGAGTCCCCCCCTTTTTTAGTTTGAATGAAAGGATACGAGCCCATCTTCTGTAAACGGTGTCTTGACTAATCGGTCTCTTTCCACACTTCTACTTTTTTGATCTTGCCTTTGACCATATCAACTATTTTGAAATGATGATCTTCTTCTGTCACCAATGTCCCTTCTTTTGCTTCATAATCTTTTGTGTAAAGCCAGCCAGAGATGGTATCAATTTCATGATGATTCAACTGAATATCAAAATAGTCATTAACATCCTGGATAGCTGTCTTTCCTTCTAAAAGGAAGTGGCCATTTTTCAAACGTTTAATGTCACGCTCCTCTTCCGAGTCAAATTCGTCCCTGATCTCACCGACAATCTCCTCCAGAATATCCTCAACGGTCACCATACCTGCTGTACCCCCGTATTCATCAATTAATATGGCTAAGTGTGTATGCTCTTTCTGCATTTTCACAAGCAAATCCTGGATAGGTACATTTTCAAATACTTTCATGACAGGGCGGAGGAATGGACGCAGGCTTCCCTGATTTTCAGCATCGTCATAGAGCAATTCCTTCATATGAATAACTCCGACCACCTGGTCTTTATCTCCTTCGACAATCGGGTACCTTGTGTACCGGTTGTGTTTGACTTCCCGTATGGCGTTAGTCACTGATTGATGGACATCGATGACTGCCATTTCTGTTCTCGGAATCATGATTTCTTTCGCAGTCCTATTATCAAACTCGAATATCCTATCCACATACGTATATTCAGATCGGTTTATTTCGCCTTTTTGATAACTTTTCGTCAGAATGTGGCGTAATTCGTCTTCGGAATGGACTTCATCTGCTTCTCTAGCGGTCTGAAAACCGAACATCCGCACCAAAATATTAGCAGATCCGTTCAAGAGCCAAATCAATGGATACATAAGCTTGCTATATAACATCAGCGGTTTAGAAAGGAACAAGGTGATGCTCTCTGCCTTCTGAATGGCCATTGTCTTTGGTGCCAGTTCCCCGAGAACCACGTGTAAAAATGTGATGACAAAGAATGCAACTGCAAAAGATATCGTATGTGTCACGCCCTCGGGGAGCGCGAACTGATCCAGGACCGGTCTTAAGAGCACCTCCAGTGTCGGCTCTCCTAACCAGCCGAGTCCGAGAGCGGTGATCGTAATTCCTAGTTGGCACGCGGACAGATAATAATCCAGATCATTCAGCACTGTCATAGCATTATTCGCTTTCGAATCCCCTTCGGAAGCCCTCGATTCTAGTCTCGTCTTCCTGACTTTGACAATGGCGAACTCGCTGGCGACGAAAAAAGCTGTCAAAATGATCAGGAAAGCCACAGCGAAAAGTTTGATTGTTGTTTCCATCAAAGACAACCCCTTCAATTATGTAAATGCCAGGCCAGCAATCCCCGGCACAGCCAGGAAAATCAGGAATCGCATGTCTACTTCATGGCACACTTGATCTGCTGTTTTTCCAATCGGCCCCAAAGCCAGCGGACATTGAATCCCACACCATCACGGTCTTGTCCTGATATGGCACAACAAATAAGCTTGCTGCACCCATCCTGGTTATTCAATTTGTTGAACTTAATAACTTTCGCTTGAAGTGCAGCGTAAGTATATTTAAAATCAGCTTCGATCCCTATTTTCTTCATTCCAAACACCGTCAGATCACATCCATGGGATAGTGTTTGCAGGAATCTCGATCATATACAACCTGTTCAGAGTTCGCGCAACGTCTGTTCCACAATATCCACGCCTACGACAAGGGCCTCTTCATCTGGTTTTAATGTTGATTGGTGCAGTCCCGCTTCGGAATCAACCCCTAGCCAAAACATGAAACCAGGGATTTCCCTCAGCATATACCCGAAGTCCTCTCCTGTCATCGCCATCTTCGCCTCTTGAAAATTGTAGGGTGTCCTTTCCATGATTTTTTTAAAAAGCTGGACATGTGTCTCTTCATTGAACACTTGATGATAATTCGAACCATAATCAATGGCGATTTTGCAATCATCGGCGATTTCAAAACCTCTTGCAATCTTTTCTATTTCCTTCTTCACTTTATCCATTGCATCAGGAGAAAGGGTACGCACTGTCCCTTCTAGCCTGGCATTTTGAGAAATGATGTTCTGCACAGTACCCGCTTCTATTTTCCCTACAGTGATAACAGCACTGTCGAGCGGGTCGACTCTGCGCGCTATGATTTGCTGCAGGTGCGTAACGAATGCACTTGCCGTTACGACCATATCATGTGTCAAATGAGGAAAAGCTGCATGCCCGCCGACACCTGTAAAATCGATGAACAATTCGCTCGTATTGGCAAAGAGCAAACCCGGTTTTGATGAAACCGTACCAACGGGTAAGTCTGGCGCAATATGAAGACCGAAAATGACATCCGGGCGGAAATGTTCCATCATTTCAGACTCCAGCATAGGTTCTGCTCCACCTGGCCCTTCTTCTGCCGGTTGGAAAATAAATACAACATCATCATCTGCCGGATCCTCAGCTAAACGCGTTAGGGCGCCCAGTGCGATCGTCATGTGAAAATCATGACCGCAAGCATGCATCCGCCCTTCATGTGTAGAGGAAAAAGGAAAACCCGTTTCTTCTTTTAATGGCAGTCCGTCGATATCTGCGCGATACCCCACAGTCTTGTCCCCTGTCTCTCCTTTCACACGAACAAAAATCCCTGTTTTCCATGTCTCTACAGTCAAAGCTTCCTGAGGCAATGCTGCGATATAGTCTAATAGATATTGTTGCGTTTTGAATTCCTCGAAACCAAGTTCAGGGATTTTGTGCAGATCCCGCCTGATGGAAGTCAATTTTTCCTGCTGCATCATGATTCCTCCTTAGAAGAAGGGCCTTGCTGTCTGCAGCAAGGCCCTTTCGGCATTTATTCCCGTGTCTTACGTTTCTTTTAATGGTGCTATTTATTGAAAGCGATCACTTCAAGCGTTTGCTTATGCTTGTCGGAGCTTTCAAGGCGCATACGCTTTTCTTAATTATCCAATTTTCGTAATTCTTGTTTGATTTCTGTTTTTGATTTTGTTTGGTCGTCGATCTTTTTGATCACTTTCGCTGGGGTTCCTGCTACCAGGGTGTTCGCTGGTACGTCTGCTGTAACGATGGAGCCTGCAGCGACTACAGATCCTTCGCCGACAGTCACGCCTTCCAATACGACCGCATTCGCTCCGATTACGACCCCGTCTTCAATCACGACTGGGCTGGCAGAAGGTGGTTCAATCACACCTGCTAATACGGCACCAGCACCTATGTGGCAGTTCTTCCCTACAGTTGCGCGGCCACCAAGGACGACGTTCATATCAATCATCGTACCTTCGCCGACAACAGAACCGATATTGATCATCGCACCTAGCATAATGACCGCGCCATCTCCGATTTCAACCTGATCACGGATGATTGCACCTGGTTCAATGCGGGCATTCACTTTCTTCAAGTCAAGCAAAGGAATCGCTGAATTACGACGGTCATTTTCAAGCACGTAATCCTCGATCTCGTTCTGATATTTTTCTAAAAGAGGCTGGATCACTTTCCACTCTCCGAAGATCACACCAGAATTTCCGGATAAGAAATCTTGTACTTGTTCACCGAAATCAAGGTTCTCCAAGTTTTCCCCTTTGAGATAAACTTTGACCGGGGTCGATTTTTCACTATTTGAAATAAATGAAATGATTTCATTTGCGTCCATTTGCTTCATTGCGTTCTCCTCCTTTATGTATATCTTTCCTCCTTTACTTTATCAAAGCAAGGATAGGTTTATCAATCTTCTTTTTTAGGAAGTTGCAGAATTAGCAGAAAACTCAGGACAGCTAAAGTGAATAATCCAATATAGACAAGCTGCAAGCCACTGGTGAGGCCGTTTTGAAGCACCTGCAATGCTTGCGGGCCTAATGCCTCCCTGCTTTCTGCTCTTAACAGGGCGTTGGTGGAGTCGACATCAAAAGATGCTGGAAGGCTTGAGTTTTCGATTGCTCTTGCGATTTGACTATTGAGGAGACCCCCGAGCAAAGCCGCTCCGATGGCACTACCAATTGTACGCATGAACATATTCGTCGCCGTTGCGATGCCACGTTTTTTCCATGTCACACTATTCTGGATGGAAACGATGAAGGATGTCGTCGAAAGCCCCATGCCGATTCCGATGAACAACGAACCGAGAGCCGCAAACCAAGGTCCTTTTTCCGGAGTTAATATAGAAAAAAGACCACTTCCGATCATGAGGGAAATCCCACCTGACAATGCAGTCGGTCGATAGCCGATTTTCAAAATAAGACGGCCGGCTACCGTTGCTGCGATGGGCCAGCCGATCGACATCGTTGTAAGGGTAAAGCCTGCCACTGTCGCAGATTCCTCCATCACCCCTTGTACAAAAGCGGGCAAATAACTGCTCACACCAATCAAGATCATCCCTGTGGTTAAAGATGTCAAATTAGCAAATCGGATTGAACGGATATTCCATAAGTCCATCGGCATCATCGGATCAGCTGCCTGACGCTCATGGAAAAAGAAGATGATCGCCCCTGCCAAGCTGACTGTGATCATTGAAGCCATTGTCCAGGATGCCCAAGGGATACCGACACCACCTTCGACAAGAATGATCATCATTGTACTTACCGTTGTGACTACCCATAAAGAACCAGCAATATCGACGGAACGTTTTTCCTTGGATATGTCCTCTTTGAAAAAAAGGAGAATACCCGTTAAGGCTAGCAGTCCCAAGGGAACATTCATCCAGAAGACATAAGGCCAGCTCAGAACATCTACGAAAAAACCGCCTAATGCCGGACCAGTGACTGCAGAAATTCCCCAAACACTAGATAAATAACCTTGAATTTTCGCTCGTTCTTCCTTTGTATATAAATCACCGACAATCGTCGTTGCAATAGGCATGAGAGCCCCGGCGCCGAGTCCCTGGATTAGCCTTGCCCCAATCAATACTTCCATCGATGGAGCTAAAGCACATAGCATTGCACCTGCGAGGAACAAGCTGATTCCAATCATGAAAATCGGCTTCCGCCCGAACACATCTGACAACCTGCCGAACATTAATACAGTTGCAGCATTTGTCAATAAGTACGCAGAGAAGACCCAGCTATACAGGCTGAACCCACCTAAGTCAGAGACGATACTCGGCATGGCTGTAGAAACGATTGTCGCTTCAATAGCTGCCAAAAACATGGCGAGCATGATCGAGCTTAAAACAAGCCATCGTCTGTGTTTGTATGATTGCATATGTATGTTCACCTTCAATACAAAAATAGATGACACCTTAGAGATGCCATCTATTCTACATAATATTATAGAGTCGTTTCAGTCATTGTATGTTTTAACGTTTCGTGATAGTGCTTACTGAACTGTTTAAGAATTGTACGACGTGTCACAATGCCGTCAAACTCACCCTCAGTGTTCGTCACGCAAACAAAAGGATAATCGATCAACTTGTGCATCGCGTCAATCATGTTGTCATCCAACTGTAGACAAGGGACTTCATTGTCCATCACTTCACTGACTGTAATCTCTGACAACCGATTTAATTCAAACTCCTCGATACCTAACGTTTCTTCCAAAATCTTCGTCTTGCTTATGACACCCTGGAATTTAAATCTGGGATCAAGAACTGGCACTGCTGAATAACCTGACTTAACAAGGACTAACAGAGCATGTTCCAATGGATTACCGACTTGCACATGGGCGACTTTCTCCGAAGGGATCATAAGTTCTGAAACGAGAGGAATCCTTAATGCTTCTTTTTCTAAACTTACCATTTTCATGTTCACTCCTTTTTCCAAACACATCTGAAGGAACAGAAAGAGACGCTATTTGGAAACACTACTTATTCTATCATACATTTTCAGGAATCTCGAATCGCATTTCCCGACATTTCTCTCTCTGGCGCTTTCAGACGAAATACTTATACCCCTGTTCCAGTGCAACCCAAACCATTAATTTGCACTTAACTTTATAATTATTCTGCAGGGGCGTATAATGAACTTATCAGTAAGTATTGGGGTTGAAAAAATTGATGACACACACCTTCTCGAAGCGCGAGGAAATAGCCAATGCCATCACTCATGGGATCGGGGCAATCCTCAGTATCGCCATGCTTGTCCTGCTTATCGTTTTCGCCAGTTTCGGTGGAAACGCATGGCACATTACAAGTGTGACGATCTACGGTATTACGATGCTGATACTCTATGTTTCTTCGACACTCGTCCATAGTTTTCCTGCCGGGAAGGCGAAAGACCTCTTCGAAATCTTCGACCATTCGGCGATTTACTTGTTCATTGCAGGAACCTATACACCCATTCTGCTGGTTCCATTACGCGGCACCCTTGGTTGGACGCTTTTCGGGACAGTTTGGGGCATAGCTGTCCTAGGTATTCTCTTCAAAATGTTTTTCGTAAAGAAATTCGTCGTCATGTCGACCGTTTTTTATGTATTAATGGGCTGGTTGATCGTGCTTGCATGGGGGCCTTTGACAGCACAGGTACCTGCAGCCGGTATCACTTATCTCGTCATTGGAGGAGTCATGTATTCCATCGGGGCGATCTTTTATGTGTGGCGCAGCTTCAAGTACCATCATATGGTTTGGCACTTGTTCGTGCTTGGCGGTTCAATTCTCCATTTTTTCTCCATCTTCTTTTATATTGTCGGGTATTGACCCTTATAATTAGTCAGCTCAAGATCTCGAGAGTCTCAATTGAATCGAAAAAGCTGTCCTGAAATTATTCGAGGCCACTGAAAAACCCCTTTCAATCCAGAGGAGCTGTTAATGTTTGTTGTTGCTTCTCACGAATCGCTTGGCGGTGGATGCTTGCCGCGGGCACGGCCTCAGCTAACTTGGCCAAGAAGATCACTTGACCAAGTGGATCTTCGGCTCGCGCTGTTCCCGCAGGCGTCACCACCGAACGCTCATCGTGGAATCAACAGTGGCCCACCTAAAAAAGAGTGATTTTTTTGTCCATTAAAAGAAGCCGAGTCGGACGATAAAATCGCCCAACTCGGCTTCTTTATTTGATGCCTAACTCAAATAGATGCAGTTCTTCAGCCACCTCGAAATTATTCAAGACGATTTTTTTCTGCTCCTTGCTATTGGAAAATACTTTTTACACAGCCCTTTCATCGGAGACAAAGGCATGTTTACAGAATGGGAAGTGAACATATAGCTGGTTGTTGTTCAAATAACATCATAGCCCTGTTCTTCTACAACTTCTCTCATCTCCACTTTATTCGCCGTTTCTGAGTGAGTAACTTCTACTTTTCCTGTCTCCAAATCGACATCGACTTGTTCGACACCATCCACTTCTATCAATGCCCCATTGACAGCACTCTTACAATGTTCACAAGTCATTCCTTCTACATTCAAAACCGTCTTCATGAAAAACTTCCTTTCCTTTTTTTTATATTTTCGCTCTCTTCAAACGTAGCGAGTTCGTGACGACACTTACAGAACTGAAAGCCATCGCGGCGCCTGCAACCCATGGTGCGAGTAAACCGATAGCAGCTACCGGGATTCCTGCTGTGTTATATGCAAGTGCCCAGAACAAGTTTTGACGGATATTCTGCATTGTTTTACGGCTTAAACCGATCGCCTTGCTTAAATGAGCTAAGTCGCCGCCGACTAAGGTAATATCTGCCGTTTCGATGGCCACATCTGACCCTGTTCCAATCGCAATACCTATATCAGCTGTAGCCAGGGACGGGGCATCATTGATTCCATCTCCGACCATGGCGACTTTCTGACCTTGTTTTTGTAACTCCTTTACTCTTTCCGCTTTTTCTTCAGGTAACACTTCTGCAAATACACCATCAATGCCTACTTGGCTGGCAATTGCTTCTGCGGTCCGTTTATTATCACCAGTGACCATGAAAACTTGTAAGCCAAGATCTTTCAAATGACGAATGGCTTGCTTGGATGTTTCTTTCACTGTATCCGCAACAGCTATATACCCTTCAAGCTGACCTTCAACAGCTATATACATCGCTGTTTTTCCTTCTTCTTCAAGCCCTGAGATGACTTCCTCATAATCTTCCCAGGTGATTTTTTCACGGTCCATCAATTTTCTTGTGCCGATATCTATACGTTTTCCATCTATAGCTGCTTTAATGCCATACCCTGGAATTGCTTCAAAATCAGTGGTCCCTTCCACCTGAACACCCTGGCTGTCTCCGTACTGTACAATCGCTTCTGCTAAAGGGTGCTCAGAAGGTTTCTCGGCAGCTACTACCTTAGCAAGGAGCTCTTTTTCCTGCCCGTTTACCGCAACGAAATCCGTGACTTCGGGTTTTCCTTTCGTCACAGTTCCCGTTTTGTCTAATAGTATCGTCGTCAATCGATGGGTGCCTTCTAAATATTCGCCGCCTTTGAATAAAATCCCCTGCTCTGCTCCTTTGCCTGTACCGACCATAATCGATGTCGGAGTAGCGAGACCGAGGGCACAAGGACAAGCGATGACAAGAACCGCAATTGCTGCCTCAAGTGCAGGGGGGAGCTCACCTGGTGCCACAAAGATATACCAGATAAGAAATGTCACCACCGCGATCCCTACCACAATAGGAACAAAGATTCCTGAAATAGTATCAGCAGTCCTCTGAATCGGTGCTTTGGAACCTTGCGCCTCTTCAACGATTTTCACTATTCCGGAAAGTGCGGTATCTTTACCGACGCGTTCTGCTTCCATCCGAATGGTTCCGTTCTTATTAAGGGTAGCACCAATGACCGGCTCGCCTGCTTGTTTCTCTACCGGAATCGACTCACCTGTGATCATTGATTCATCTACAGAGGTTTTTCCGCTTAAAATCGAACCGTCAACAGGAATTTTCTCTCCTGGTTTGACGAGAATTTCATCACCCACTTGCACCTGGTCGACAGGTATTTCCTCTTCTTTGCCCTCTCGTATGACAGTTGCTTCTTTAGCCTGTAAATTCAATAACTTCGTCAATGCCGCGGTCGTCCGGCCTTTCGCCAGCGCTTCAAAAAGCTTCCCGACAAGAATCAAGGTGATCAGTACAGCACTCGTTTCAAAATACAACTCGGGCATAATTTCAGGATTCAGCTGCCAGCGGATCGCTTCCACCACACTGTAAAAATATGCCGCCGATGTACCGAGGGCCACGAGCACATCCATATTGGCACTTTTATTAGATAATGCCCGATAAGCTCCATTATAAAAAGAAGCACCAATATAAAATTGGACAGGTGTCGCTAAAATGAACTGAAACCATGGGTTCATCAACAGGTCCGGCACAGGAACACCGATATCCCACGGCAAGTGCGCAAACATTGTATAAAGGAGCGGAAGAGACAGAATGGCAGACAACAATAGCTTCCGCTTCTTCTTAGATAGCTCCTCTTCTTTTTGTTCTTTCTGTTCCTCACGATCTTGTTTGGTCACCGCATCGTACCCTAATTTTTTCACTTTACTGATGATATCTTCCACGCTTAACTTTTCGGGATCGTATTCCACTACTCCGGCTTCTGTTGCCAGGTTTACGGTCGCGTGGCCAACACCTTCCGTTTTATTCAATACCTTTTGAATGCGGCTTGAGCACGCCGAACAAGTCATGCCTTGAATGTCCAATTCCACTCGTTCTTTTTGCACTCCATACCCAAGCTTTTCGATTCTGCTCTTAATATGTTCAGGATCGACAAGATGCTCATCGTAACGGACATTAGCCTTCTCCATCGCCAGGTTCACATTTGCTTCGACGCCCTCCATTTTGTTCAACACCTTTTCAATACGAGTGGAACATGCGGAGCACGTCATACCGGTAATACCGACATTCATGTTCTTTAGTTCTGACACTATCAAAACCTCCTTACTTGGAGAATTGCTGCACAACTGTCATCAGCTCATCAATCGCCTCTTCGCCTTCTCCTTTTTTAATCGCATCTGCAACACAATGATGGGTATGGCGTTCTAATAACGAATACCCTACTTTATTCAAAGCATTGTTAATGGCGGAGATTTGGACAAGAATATCTACACAATACCGATCGTTTTCCACCATCTTTTGTATCCCTCTCACTTGACCTTCTATACGTTTCAACCGGTTCAGCAGGGCCTGCTTCTCATCTTCTGTTCTTGGCTCTACAGGCTGCTTACCACTGTTTTCAGGTAATGTTTCATTGCTCATCGTCATCTTCCTTTCTAATTATAATATACCGGGTATAGGTATTTAAATCAACAAAAATGATTGATGATTTAACAAAAATCATGTAGTTTATTATTTTACATATATGGGGTATAGATTAATGAATAGTGAAATTATTAGTTGAGGTGATAGCATGTTAGTTCTTATATCCTGGATTGCCCTGACGATTGGTTTTTTATCATCTTTCATCATTATTGTGGATATCAGCCGACATCCTCAAATGATGAAGGTTATGAATTTCGTCTGGCCGATCAATGGATGGTTTTTCGGCCCCATTGCCCTTTGGACCTATTTTAAGTGGGGAAGATTAAAAGCGAAGGACCTATCACATGAAGATCACCGTGGAAGACCTGCTAAAGTTTTCGTTTCGACAAGTCACTGTTCAGCAGGTTGTACATTCGGAGATGCCGTCGGGGTTCCAATTGTGGCACTGACCGGCTTAATGATCGCAGGTTCGACACTCTTTGCCCATTATACCGTCGAATTCATCCTTGCTTATATTTTCGGTATCATTTTTCAGTTTTATGCGATTTACCCGATGAACAAGGATCTTGGCGTTAGAAGATCCATATGGGCAGCGGTAAAAGCAGATTCAATTTCGCTCATAGCCTTTGAAGTAGGAATGTTCGGCTGGATGGCCATCGTCCATTTTGTATTGTTCCAAGAACCACCAAAACCAACCGAACCCACCTACTGGTTCATGATGCAAATAGCCATGCTGTTAGGATTCATCACAAGCTACCCCGCCAACTGGATCCTTGTCAGAAAAGGAATAAAAGAAGAAATGTGAATTCAAAAGCGCAAGCGCCTTGTTCACCCCCGACAAGCTTAAGAACATCCGACCTGTGAAGCGGTTTTTCTTCACAGTAAAGATACAGAGGAAGTTCGGCTAAAATCACAACATCCTGTTGCACGCCGAGCGACCCCACATCGTATGGGACCAAGACCTCGAGAGGCTAGGCGCTGGAGCTGGACGATTCAAAGGCGCA
Organism: Halobacillus sp. H74; assembly: GCF_052246715.1. Classification (NCBI taxonomy): domain Bacteria; kingdom Bacillati; phylum Bacillota; class Bacilli; order Caryophanales; family Bacillaceae; genus Halobacillus; species Halobacillus sp. H74. Next base: position 88,133 of record NZ_JBQQCI010000007.1, read on the forward strand.
AGTGGTTCTGGTTCGAATAAGACAATATTTTTAAATACAATGAAAAGAAGCAGAGATCCCTCAATAAGGGTTCCTGCTTCTTTTATTTATTCCTTCACCATCCACCAATCTGGTACTATCAATTTCTACGCTGGAAACTCCTATGGCATATCAATCAAAAGGGAAACTGGTTCAACCACTGTCCGCCGTCCAGTGTCACCACTTCACCATTCATATAGGAAGCTTCATCGGATAGAATGAACTTAGCAAGACCAGCAATTTCCTCAGGTGTGCCCAAGCGCCCTAGTGGAACGGAAGCCAGTGTACGCTTGGCGGCTTTCTCAGATTCGAACAGTTTGTCTGCTCCTCCTGTCCGTTCAATCGGACCAGGGGCAATCGCATTGGCCCGAATACCATATTTAGCACCCCACTCCACTGCCAATGTCCGGGTCATAGCCAGCACCCCTGCCTTCGCTGAAGCGGAATGAATGACTCCCGCTCCGGCATTCCAGGCATAAGTAGCTACCATATTCAAAATCGATCCTTTGATCTTGTTTTCAATCCAATAGTTTCCGACTGCCTGGCTGCAATAAAAGGTTCCGTTCAAAACAATATTGATGACAGAGTTCCAGCCATTCGTTGACAATTTTTCAGCTGGAGCTATGAAGTTTCCTGCTGCATTGTTCACTAAATGGTCGATGCGCCCGAATGCTTCCACTGTCTCTTTTACCATCCGCTCAGCATCTTCCACTTTGCGTACATCCATTTGAATAGGCAGTACAAAATCTTCTTTGCCGCCTGCAATCTGCTTTTTCGCTTCTTCTAACCGCTCAATATTCCTTCCGGTAATAGCCACTTTCGCCCCTTCTGCTACAAAGCGTTTGGCCATATAGAGTCCCATACCACTGGAACCACCTGTAACGATCACCACTTGATTCTCCATATGTAATTCCTCCTCTTCTCTTTGTTACATTCCACATACACAAAATGAATTCCTGTTCATTTTTAAAAGTAGTGTTAAATTCCGACATTTTGCTTAAGAAATTCATGATATAATTACGTGAGAATTCGGAGGAGAGCTGTTATGAAAATAACCCGTCGCAAATTCATCAAGCAAACATTGGCGAGTGTAGCTGGAATCCTCGGATTCAGCGCATTCGGTTACTCTTATGCGCGCTTTTTCGAACCACATATGCTCACAGTTCAAAACTATACGATCGAAAATGAAAAGATCTCCCAAAACTTTCATAACCTCAAAATCCTACAATTTTCTGATACCCATATCGGGTTCCACTACAACCTTTCCCAACTCGAAGAACTTGTCGAGACCATCAATGAGCAAAAACCAGGTTTGATCCTTTTTACCGGGGACCTCGTTGATGAACCACATACGTATGATTTTCCTCCGCAGCTGCCGAAGATACTGCAGCGGCTGGACGCACCACTCGGAAAGTTTTGGATTTACGGAAACCACGACCATGGCGGCTATGGCACTGATAAAATTCGCGAAGTGATGGAACAGGCAGGATTTGAATTGTTACAAAATCAACACACAGTGATTCGAAATGGGAAAGAATCTTTCACCTTAGTAGGCATCGATGATGTGATGCTTGGCAGACCTGACATTAAGAAAACGCTGAGTCGTGTCGGGGGGGATCCTTTTACAATCTTAATGGTTCATGAACCCGACGTCGCTTCAGAGTATCAGCACTACCCGATTGATGTGCAGCTATCCGGCCATAGCCATGGCGGACAAGTACAGCTCCCCTTTTTCGGTTATTTAGTCACCCCTCCATATGCTGAACGGTTCGTCGAAGGCTATTATCACTTAAACCAGGGACTTCATCTCTATGTGAGTCGTGGGATTGGAACCACACGTCTTCCCTATCGTTTTTTATGTAAGCCGGAAATTTCAGTTTTTCAATTAAAAATGAAGGAATCCTGAGAGAACGTCAACATTTTTGTGACAGAACCTCACGAACACTGGGATGAGTTTATTCAAAGTGATACACTAAAGAAAGTTCAAAAAAATGGAGGCAGAGCATGAAGTTAAGAATTTGGTTCGGAATGGTTATACTGCTCCTGATCGTGAGCGCGTGCGGTTCACCGATTGAAGAGAATATGTCTAGAAATGTCGATCAAATGACAACGGTCAATCAACACAGAAATGAAGTGAATCTGCCGGAGGATTTCAAAGGGGATTACTGGATAGCGGATTTCATTTTTACTAATTGTGATACGGTTTGCCCACCGATGACAGGTAATATGTCTCGCTTACAAAATCAATTGAAGGAAGAAAACCTCGAGGTCCCTCTCGTTTCGGTCAGTGTCGATCCAAAAAATGACACCCCAGAGGAACTGGTGGCATTTTCCAAAGACTATCAGCCGGATTATGAGCAGTGGGATTTCTTGACGGGGTACACGTTCCAAGAAGTGAAAGAATGGTCAATCAAATCCTTTCAATCTCCCCTGAAAAAATTACCTGATTCTAATCAAGTCGCCCATGGGACAAGCTTTTATCTGGTTACACCTGAAGGAGAAGTCATCAAAAGCTATAGCGGAACCGATGCTGACAGCGTGACAAAAATCGTCGAAGATTTGAAAACACTAAAAAAGTGACAAAGCTTATGTAAAATATTGTAATCACACAAGAGTACCGCTATACTTGGATGGAAAGGAGATTTCAGATGAAAGAGAACCAACTATCAAACCGCGAATTAGCCGAATCTTTATTCATCGTCAATCGCCACGCAAAAACGGCCCCTGAGCCTAAACACCTGTACGACATTAAAAAGCACACCATCGATAAGCTGCTAACCGAGAAGCGAGCAAAAAAAGTCGGACTTCATTTTTCTGACCACCCTAAATATAGTCAACAACACTCGACCCTCCTTATTGAAATCGGTGGCTATTATTTTCATATCCCTGCAGACAAACAGGACTTCCAGCAATTGAAGCACTTAGGCAAGGTCGATCAGTCCTATCGTAATCCGAAACCTAAACTATCTTTGTCGAGAGCAAAGCGGACGCTATATCAATTTCTGAATTGGAAACAGCCGAAAAAACCGGCACACACCCTACAAACCTCCGCGCAGTCGAGCCTACTTGGACAACCTACCGGAACACCGTGGAATCAACGGCCGAGAAGAAGACCATAGCCGAGCACCTATTCACAGGTTTCATTTCTAGCGAAAGAAGGAATGAGGCTTGTAGAGGAGGTTGATAGAGATGCCACCAAATGAAATGGAAGATTTCCTATATCATTTGAAGAAGTACATGGAATACACGACTGAAATGAGAGCGGCGTATGAACATCTCTCTGAACACGGTAAGAGTTTGGTCGTCGAAGCCTCTCCAACGAAACAGGGTCCCGAAACCCTATCTCAACAAGCTTATGCTTGGCACGATGAATTGTACAAGCGCACAAATATCAATGACGCATGAAAAGAGCCGCTGATTCACAGCGGCTTTTTTTCTGAGCATGCTCTTTAAGTATTCAATTATAAAATATGGTGGTCGATGATTTTGACCAGTTCCACAATCTCCGGCTTGGAAACTTGAGCATCAGCTCCGACTACTTCCCCTTTGTGTCTCAGATCGTCAGTAATTAAAGAGGAAAAAATAATGACTGGCAATGCGTTGAACTGAGGTTCTTCTTTAATCAGCCGGGTCAGATGGTGTCCATCCATGCGCGGCATTTCAATGTCTGTGATCATCAATTGGTATTCCTCTTCCACAGACTTCCCTTCTGCTACTAAGCTCTCTAAGTGTTCATATGCTTCTTTTCCATCTTCAAAGCTGATGGTATTTTCGTAGCCAGCTTCGCCTAATGTTTCTTGAAGCATCGCTCGAAGCATTCCTGAATCTTCAGCTATGAGGATCTTTTTCTGAGAACGTTCACGCTCTCCAAGTTCGCGAAGCTGTTCTGTATGAATGCTTGATTCCGGATTAATATCTGCAACCACTTTTTCGAAATCGAGGAGCAGCAGCATTTCTTCTCCCATTTTGATAACACCTGTGATTTGCGTTTCCAAACCCTGGTACATTTTGCTCGGCTTTTCAATCTGCTCCCAGGAAATGCGATGGATTTGTGTAACCGTATGTACGTGAAAAACGATTTTGGTTTTGTTGAATTCAGCCAAAATGAATTTGTCTTGTTTTGGATTTTCTGATGGAGAAAATCCGAGCGCGTGCGCGACATCTACTACTGGCACTACTTCACCGCGAATCTCAATGATCCCCTCTACTGACGGATGGGAATGAGGTATCTTCGTTACTGCCTGAGGATTCAAAATTTCTTTAACTTTTATGACATTAATGCCGAATCGATTGTTTCCGATACCGAATTCGACGATTTCCAGTTCGTTCGTCCCTGTTTCTAGTAAAATCCCTTGATCTTTCTGCATGGCCATCGCCCTTCCTGTTATATAATCCACTTTATATATCGTCATATAGAGGAGAAGGTTAAGCCATGACCAAAGATTCAGTTTCGAGACATTTAAAAGGTTTCCGTGACTGAGGGGCCGGGGTTCTTCATAATACAAATAGGAATACTCTCACGGGAAAAGGGACTCGGAAATAGCCTACAGGAGTCTTACCATTTCCCATCCACCAAGTAAAGGGCACATACTTCCTATATCGATTTCGAGAAACGTATAGCGCAAGGTCGCCATTCCCCGCCGCCCCTTGCTATAAAATCTCCTCGAAAACATGAGATATAAGCCGCTATTCATTGTGGAGCATTTATCTTTCCAGTCGTGTGTAGGGCATTTTTAGCAAAAATGTTCCTGACCATATAGGGAGTTTCGAGCACGTCCCTAATTATGGAGGATGGGAAAACGGTGAGACTCCTGCGGGAATGGATGGGCAGGCTAGACCCCACAGAGCTTTAGCTCGAGGAGGCTAGCCGCCATCCCCGCGGAAAGCGATCCGTTTTCCCGCCCACCATCGCTCCATGCAAAAGCATCGAAACTGAACATTAAAAAAGAGCAGAGCTTTTTGCTCTACTCTAATCATTCCTTATGATTATATAAACGATCAGTCCGACGATAGGGAAAAAAAGCGTTCCGATTAAAACGACAAGGCTGTATGTGCTGTTTTGGCCTTTTCGCAACGAATCACGGTACGCCCAGACGCTCGTGACGATATTCAAGATAAGCAAACCCAACCCGAATAAGAAAAACATAAAAAACATGATGCCGATTTCCATGATGAACCCCCTCAGTTTTCTTGTTTCACCTTATTATACGAGGAAGGGGGCTCTCAGTTTCATTCTCAAGCCACTTTTCTTTTGTTCCGTTTCGAAAATTTCATCCATGCTTTACGCGTCGCCTTTGCGCCTACATAAACAAGTCCATAACTGCTGATAGCGAGAAGGCAGATCGACCAGTAATATCCAGGTAAAGTAGATGTCGTATCACTCATAGCGTAACGATCGATGAGCTGCAGGAACACCAGAGCTAACAGTGCGCTTGCTACATAACTCGATAGTGATTTCCAATGATTCAGTATCATCCACTCAATCACCGGCTTCACCACCCACATCAAGGCCATCATAAAAAGGAAAACGAGAGAAAATTGCACATGGACCGGTTCTAGTCCAAATACGTTTAATAGATCATCGTCTAATAACCTTATTGTATCCTCAAGAAATGATAGGTCGACCCATTCACCCAAATTCATTCAATCCTCAGCTCCTTGTTCAATCTATCACCATTATGAACAACAGAAGCTCAGGGTAAACGTCAGGACAGGATTCGTTCCGGGTGTTTATTCTTCAGCCATTTCAAACCTTCCCGCCGGCTTAATGGCCGACATTCTGTTTTCTCCAAGAAACGTACTACGGCGTCTGGGTTCGTTTTGCTATATTCACGCAAGGCCCATCCGATAGCTTTTTCTATGAAGAACTCTTTCTCATGTTTCAGCGAATCGATCGTTTCGAACAACAGTTGTTCATCTGTCTGCTCCTTGAACTTTAACTGGTGCAGCAAACTCGAGCGCCTTACCCACATATGAGGGGAACGACTCCATTCTTTTGTAAGAGGGGTGAGCAGCTCAGGATATCGCTTGAAATAACCGCCGCATAAATGGGTTGAAATCATATCTACCGTATCCCACCATGGCTTAGTCATGAGTAATTCTTTATAGACAGCAATAGCGGAAAGCGGTGCTTTTTTCACTCCTTTTTCCAAAAAGGCCAGTCCCGCATATTGGCATTCCCGTTCTGGTTTTTGAAACAGTAGCAAAGCCGCTTCCACACGTTCCGTATCAGAGACATTCCTATACTCTTTTAACATCGGTTGGAGTATTTGTTTCCGCTCGGGCGACTTGATTCCAAAAAAAGAAAAGTGGTGCTTCATATAAGCCTCCATCGGTCCTCTATTTTCGTCATTTCTATGTGCGCTTAACGCTTCATAAACTTCATTCGCAAAAGTGCTGTTCCGGTTCATCCCACTGCCTCCTCCTATGTGAGCATGTTTCAAAAACCATTTCCACTCTATGGCATCATACTGACTATCTTACTAATCGGAAGGAACCCATTGATAGGCATCCGAACATTTTCATGGCTCATATCCAATTTCCTGAACGCAAACACCATTCCCCTTAACTTTGTAAAAATTGTTCCAGGCGCTCTGCCTGGTCTTGTGCTTCTTCATACCCTTGTATGTAAAGCTGATGCAGACGATCCCGATTCCTTTCAATTCTGCTCACCCGCAGCGGCTGAATAGGACGAATCACGAAGGCCGATCCATCTTCCTCTGCCTGTTTCACCTTCTCCAATTGCTCATTATAGCGGAAGTGACGATTGAGCATAGCTTTTGCAAATAATGGAAATTGTTTATATTTACGGTTGAAATACCAGCCTGCTTTCATCTTTCTTTTAATATAACCGTCATTTCGAGTCAACACTACGACGTGCTTTTCATTGCCGTGATCAAGAGAGGGCTGAAGTGGAATTGGATCAGATATTCCTCCGTCCATCAAATGTTTCCCCTCATACTGAATACTTGGCGCCACCATTGGCAGAGAACTGGAGGCACGGATGATTTTCAGCAAACTGTCCCTATCAGGAAAATGGTCATAAAAAACCGGGTCACCTGTCTGCATGTCTGTGGTTCCGACGACGAATTTTGTAGTTTGCTGATGGAATGTTTCATAATCGAAGGGGACAAGCTGGTTCGGCAGTTTATCAAAAATAAAATCCATTCCGAAGAGCTGTCGCTGGGTGAACATTCGTTTGTATGATAAGTATTCTGGATGATTCCCATATTCGACAATGACTTCATAATTCCTCCCCCGCTGCCTGGCAACGTAAGAACAGCCATTGCATGCACCGGCAGAAGCACCGACAACATAAGGGAGATGGATTCCTTCATCGAGGAAAAAGTCTAAAACACCTGCCGTATAGGCACCTCTCATCCCTCCGCCTTCGAGAACTAATCCGACATTATTCATTGCAAACACCTTCTATCATTCGATAATATGTTACCTATCTACATTTTGCCACTTCCTTTAACAAAAGTAAAAAAAAGCAACCCCTATACGGCGGTTGCTTTGGTGTGTGGTATCATCAGCTTACATATTCATCGAAGTCGATTCTTTTAGAATGTTTTTCATCTATTTCCTGCTCGATTTTTTCGATAGCTTCTTGATCTTGCAAAAGTTGTTGTTTATTACGATCGACTAAGTCTTCAAACGAAATACGATTAGGTCTCATCATCAAGCTCCTTTCGTTGGCTTATTTTGAATTATAACAAAATTCTACATGTTTTGCGTTTGAATTGTTTGAACATTTTGTTAACTTTTTGTAAAAGGAGAGAATATTATGGAGAATTTAATTAATTCCAAAGTAAAAGATATTGAAATTTCAGGGATCCGCCGCTTTTTCAACATGGTCAGCCATTATGAGGATGTCATTTCATTAACAATCGGCCAGCCGGATTTTCCTACACCGGACCACATCAAACAGGCTGGTATACTGGCCATTCAAGACAATCAGACAAGCTACACTCACAATGCCGGGCTGTTATCACTACGAAAAGCGATTGAAAACCATGTGTCTACGACCTATCATTTATCCTATCGCGCTGAAGAGGAAATTATCGTAACGGTCGGGGCTTCCCAGGCGCTTGATATTACACTAAGGACCATACTCCAGCCTGGGGATGAAGTATTACTGCCGGGCCCCGTCTACCCAGGATATGAGCCTTTGATTCGTTTAGCAGGTGCGACTCCTGTATTTGTTGATACAAGTGAAAATCAATTCAAACTGACAAGCGACCTGATTGAAGCCCACTTGACAAACAGAACAAAAGCAATCATTTTACCATATCCCTCGAACCCTACCGGTGTATCCATGACAGAAGATGAATTAAAGGACATTGCTGAAACTCTGAAAAAACATCAGCTTTTTCTCCTGGCCGATGAAATATACAGTGAACTTGTATATGAGCAAAAACACACATCCATTGCCACGTTTCCGGAAATCCGCGACCAGGTAATCGTCATCAATGGGGTTTCGAAATCCCACAGCATGACAGGATGGCGGATCGGCTATCTCCTTGCGCCTGCCTGGCTCAGTCGTCATATTCTGAAAGTCCATCAATATAATGTCTCCTGTGCGACATCCATCAGCCAATATGCCGCTTTAGAAGCACTGACCAAAGGATCTGAAGGTAGTAAGAAAATGAGGGAAGCCTATAAACAACGTCGTTCTTATGTAACGAGACGCCTGCAAGAGATGGGGCTGGAGTTTGCCCAGCCTGATGGTGCCTTTTACATTTTCCTCCGCTTCCCCTTAAAAGGAAAATCAACCATGGATCGAGCGATTCAACTCGTTGAAGAAGCGGGTATCGCGCTCGTACCCGGAGACGCCTTTTCTGAGTATGGGAAAGGCTATATGAGACTATCCTATGCCTATAGCATGGAGACCTTGGAAAAAGGCTTGGACCGGCTTGAAAAATTCCACCAGACCTCTTGAAAATTGCAGAGGAGGAATCCTGCTAAAGAAATATGATAAACGCTTCCAAGGTAATGGAGGGAAAGAGCGAAATGTAATAAATAAACGGCGATGTTTCAGCAGGAAAAAAGCTGAAACATCGCCGTTCCCCCATTCGATGAGAATACCGCCGGCCGAACAGGCCGGTTCTATCTGTTCAATGGAGAAAGAGATCCACAAACCGTTTCATTTAATGAATTCCAAAAAACAAAGAACTTATGGAAATATCCGTTCCATAAGTTCACTCAATTCGTCCTTTGTTTCTGTATTTCATTTAAAAGCGCATCTAATTCTTGACTTATTTTGACAGATTCTGCACTTGCCAGTCCTTTCTCAAGTGCAACTTTTGTCATCCGTTTTCTTAAAACTTCCACTTCGGTTAAGAGAGGGTCTTTTTCGGTCATCTGCACCCCGCCTACCTCCTGACTGTTCACACTCTATTTTATCTTTATTTTGGTAAAAAGGAAAGAATGTGTGTTCGCATGCATTTCTTGCACGAACAGAATTATCTCAATTTTCCATCTGTTTGTAAATAAGAATGATAAAACTTCTTATCTTTCGACAAGCTTACCTTTTTCTCCCAATAAAAACAGTTCCATGTTACAGCATTGTAAAATCAAAGTCTCCTTCTTCCTTTTTGTATGGAATATGGTAAAATGAAGATGATTATGAGTTCATCGAGAAAGGAAGATGAGATTGTCAGAGCGCTCAAAAAAAGAATGGTTGGAGTGGTTGAAAGCCATCGCCGTCGCCATAACGCTGGCCTTTATCCTGAGAACGTTTTTCTTTGCAACTTCGATCGTCGAAGGTGCCAGCATGGATCCGACACTACAGAACGGTGAACGAGTCATGTTCAATAAAATCATATACTATATAGATGAGCCCGACCAAGGCGATATTGTCATTATCGAACGTCCGGTGAAAAGTTATGTGAAACGGATCATCGGTCAGCCTGGAGATACAGTTGAAATCCGCAATCATCAGTTATATGTAAATGGAGAAAAAGAAACCCAGAGCTATTTGACTGAAGGGGCGGAATCCGCCACGAGAGACTTCGGTCCTGTAAAAGTCCCAGAGGGCGAATATTTCGTTATGGGTGATAATCGTTCCATCAGTAAAGATAGCCGTAATGGTCTCGGATTCGTTAAAGAAGAGGAAATTATCGGTCGTACTGAACTCATCATTTATCCGTTCAATGAATGGGGTTTGACCAAATAACAGCCCAAACACAATTTATGTTAAACAACCGTCTAGTCGAATGATGACTAGACGGTTTCCTTTAGGAGGAAATGATTTTTTCAGGCAATTGGTGAAGCGTATCAATGAGCTGATCCAGCTTCCCTTCGACCCGGTGCAATAAATAGAATGTCACGGCCACAGGGAAACCGACATCAGCAATAATAGAGATCCACGGTTCCATTTCCAAAGCACCCCCTTCTTAAAATGAGAGAGCCGCTAAATCCATAGCGGCTCTCCCTCTCCCATTAAATTTCTACTGTGAAAATATTACGTTCAACAATCCGTGCTTCTTTTTTCTTCACTAAATCTCCACCGCTTGAATAAAAGCAGTTCTGTGCAATGATCGCATCCATGGCGGCATTAACCAATGCAGGATCAGCAGGTTCAGTCGGCTCATCAAGAGAAATGGTAACAACCTTGTCATCCTCATTCAGAAATTTCAATTCCAGCTTTTTCATTCATTCTCCTCCTCGATTATGATTCCTCTAGTAATAGGGACTGGTCGTTTCGTTCGACTTTGAATAGGATGCGCTCTTGAAGAGTAGCCAGGGCGTTTGATACTTCATACAATTGTTCATTTGTCGCAGCAATCTTCACATTGTTGAAGGACTTACGAGTTAAAACCATGTTCCCGTCTGCGTCTATACCTTTGTCAAAAACGAGTTGCAACCGTGCATCTGTTTTTTGGGAAATAACAGCCATGTCTTTCACCTCCCCTCACTTCTATAATCGAAAGAAAGGGGTGGAAAAGTGTCATTCATTATTGAAATTGCCTGATTTGTTGTACATCATATGAGTACTCACCTATGGATCGAGGGTTATTAACGACATTTCGTTCGGGGAAAAGTACGCTGTGTGGGAGAGCAAATAAGCAACCGCGCTGATTACCTGCGGGAAGTGTAAATATGAAATAAGGTTCGAGTCACGGGCTCTCTGCTTGAGCCGGTTTCTCGAACCTTCTGCTTATGTGCCTATTATTTTTCATTAAGTATCAGCCATTATCAAAAATAGTCAAACCGATCAAACCTAACATGACAATTATACTGATAACGAACATAACCATTTCCATACTTCATCCACCCCTCTTTCTACTTTCTATTTTAGCAAAAAACGAGAAATTCTGCTTTGTATATTTTCAGAGTGATGTCCCTTCTTTATTCATTATAAAAATTCCCTGTATAAATGAAAAGCAAACAAAAGATTCATAACAATGACATAACTTTTCGAACAGATTGTGAAATGATGAGCATAATAGAAATTTTCTGTTCTTTTTCCTGTATATTTAAATTGTAAGGAAGGTCTTCTTACCTCCATCATGTGAAATGTTGAACAAACTTTAATAAGGAGTGAGGTTCATGATCAACCAAATGTTAAGAAACAACAAAGTATTCGCTGTTATTTTGACCGTTTTCCGTGTGTACTTAGGATATGCTTGGCTGACTTCTGGAATTGGCAAGCTCACAGGCGGATTTGAAATCATCGGTTTCTTGAACGGGGCGATAAGCAAGGCCGACGGAGCTCATCCCGCTGTTCAAGGGTGGTGGGCAGTATTCTTAGAACAATTCGCTCTGCCTAATCACGAACTGTTTGCTTACCTGGTAATGTGGGGGGAAGTTATTGCAGGAACCGCCCTGATCCTCGGGTTATTCACGAACTTAGCCTCTCTCAGTGGAATTCTCATGAACTTCGCTTTCTTATTCAGCGGGACTACGAGCACCAATCCGCAAATGGTTTTATTGACCATTTTCCTGCTTGTGGCAGGCGCCAATGCCGGACGCTACGGAGTGGATCGCTGGTTACTCCCCCTTTTACAAAAACGTACACTCAGCTTTCATAAAAAAAAGCTTATGCTGCAATGAATTGAATGTGCTTATTCGATTAATCGGTGAGAGAGATTTTATAACATGAATCTGGAGACCCAGACCATAAATCAACACTCTATGTGCCTGCATAGGGCGTTTTTCGTTTATTTTTTTCTTCAATGAGGTATGATGAAATAGAATAAAAAATTTTTTTACATGGCTCTGTTAAATTTCAATGTTGATTTATTGATATAAGCTCCCTAACTCAGTTGCGAGGCTTTGTATAAGGTTATGGTTGGCTGGGAAACGGCTCACTTTCCTGCGGGGAGGACGGCAAGCCTCCTCGAAAGCGCTGTGGGGTCTTGCCAGCCAATCCATTCTCGCGGGAATCTCGTTCCCAGCCAACCATACGATTAGGAAGACTCTCGAAATTTCATCTCAAGGGGAGCATTCATCGAGGACATTCTGTAATTAAGCGTAAAATGTTTGATTCTCACTCAAATATGACAGTATTTTTCTGAACGAATTCCGAGAAAAACATAAAGCAAGGGGCGGCGGGGAATGCGAAGACTCCTGCGGGAAGAGAGGGCATGTTAAGACCCCACAGGACAGCGTCCGAGGAGGCTCAACGCGCTCCCGCGGAAAGCGAAGCATTCCCCGCCGACCCCGATCCTCTCCCAAAATGTCTCGGAATCGAGTCTTCCATAATACTGTTATAACTGAATAACTCTCATATGAAAAAGACAACAACCTTTAACAAAGCCTTTTACATAAGCCGAGCCACCAGTGAAAGAAAGAGGTACTCTATGACAACCTACATTTTTCGTTTCTTCATCTTTTGGTATGTATGTGGTCTTTTCCTTATATCATTCGACCTCCTCCCCCCATGGCTGGAGTGGGCGAACAGCGTGTTTTTAATCACCGCTGGAATCATTGCCTGCATCTATTTTTCTAAAATGTACGGAACCTGGAAGGGGACCAGCTACAGTCTATTCATCATTTTCTTCAGCATTTATGTGGAGCATCTCGGTGTAAAATACAATTTCTTATTCGGATCTTACGCTTACACAGAGAATTTCGGGCTTAAAATCGGGGATACCCCCTTTACGATCGGGTTCGCATGGCTGTTGATCATCGGCTGTTCACATGAGCTTGCACGCATGATTTCTTCGGGACTTCACGGAATAAATAAAGCCATTGTTTTTTTATTTACAGGAGCGTTGAGCGCTGTAACCATGGACCTTATTCTTGATCCCGTGTCTTATAAAGTGAAAGAATATTGGATTTGGCTAGACCCTGGTGTGTATTATGATATTCCTTTTTCCAACTTTTTCGGATGGTTTATTTTAGCGGCTTTTTTCCATATCATTTTTCTACTATGGGGTCCAAAAAAGCCCGCGGAGGCTGGACAATGGCCAAGACGGATGAGTCTGGTATTCGGTTTGATTATCGGTATGTTCATCATCATTGCGTTTACAGGACAGTTGTACTTTGCCATCATCCTTGTCAGTCTATTGACTGCAGGTTGGTATGTTTTGTATTTTTGGAGGAAAAAACATGTTTCAACAAGCTCGTAAAAGACCAATGGTAGAGTGGGGGTTCACCCGCTTTAACCGTCTATTCCTTAAGGCCCATTTTGCAAATATTCAAGTGGAAGGCCCTTCCTCCATTCCAAGTAAAAGGACCTTGTTCTTGATCAATCATTCTACATGGTGGGATTCGCTTATCATTTTTCATTTGAATGATAAGTTTGTACGCTCTGATGGCTATGGGATGATGCATGAAGAAGGCATTCGCCGCTTCCCCTTCTTCCGCAGCATTGGGGCTTATTCTGTCAATGCCAGCGACAGACGGCACTTGCTGAAATCACTAAGGTATAGCCTCGAACTTCTTCAAAGAGGAAGTACAGTATGGATTTTTCCTCAAGGGGAAGAACAACATCTCGAAAAAAGGCCGCTGCAATTTTTCTCAGGAGTCTCCTACCTTGCTGAGAAATGTCCTAGTATTGATGTCGTGCCTGTTTCGCTTTATTACTCATTGGAGCATACAAGGAAACCGAATGCATACATCAAAATCGGCGACCCTCTGGATAAAGATAGCTATGCTCACCTGGATCGTAAATCAATTACGGAACACTTCGAAATGAAAATGACCGACCAGATGGATGAGCTGAAAAAGAAAGTCATTAATGAACAGCATGATGCATTTATCAAGATTTAAAAGAAAGGCCGGGGATAAACACATGTCTTTGTTCACCATTCTTTTGACGGTTACGATCCTCCTTAACATATGGACGATTTTCAATAGTCTTTTTTTATACCCCCTTTCTCCTTTGACCGATTTGCAAAAGTTTCCGATGGTTTCACTCCTTGTCCCATTAAGGAATGAAGCGGAAAATGTTACAGGATTGATTGATTCACTTCGTTCACTTACCTATGAAAACCTGGAAATCATCCTTCTCGATGATCACTCTGACGATGGGACTTATGAACGATTGATCGAATATACAGAACAAGATTCAAGAATGTCGGTAATGAAAGGGAAAGATCTCCCGGAAGGTTGGAACGGAAAAGTTCATGCCTGTCATCAACTCTCCGAAAAAGCAGCTGGCGACTATTACTTTTTTCTTGATGCCGATGCCAGAGTTGCCCCTTCAATCATTGAACTGACACTCGGAACGATGAAAAAGAGACAGGCAGCCATGCTGAGTGGATTTCCAAACTATCCGAATAATAACTTTCTGAGTCATATGCTCGTCCCGCTGCAGCATATGGTGGTCCTTCTCCACCTGCCTCTTTTCATGGCGAACAAGACGACAAAGCCGATGTTCACAGCGGCTTGCGGCATTTTCATCGTGATTGAGAAAGAAGTTTATGAGGGAATCGGTGGCCACCGATCAGTTATGGATTCCTTAGTTGAAGATGTTCACATTGCCCGTGAAGTGAAAAGGCATGGCTATAAAATGGTGCTTGCCAATATTACTGGATCCGCCCTTTCTTACATGTATGACTCATCAAGCGAAACGTGGGAAGGGTTCAAGAAAAACATTTACACAGGAATCGGACGATCGGCGATGATGGTCACTTTCCTCACCCTTTTTTACACAATTGTATTCGTGTTACCAGCATTACTGGCTTGCTTTGCACTCGGAACAGGGAACATAGCGCTTCTCCTCCCTTATTTGCTGACAGTTACATTCAAAATGTATGTAGATGCAAGAACCGGCCATCCATTATGGCTTGCTTTTTTCATTCCGGTGGCTGCACTTTTGCTGATCAGTATCATGGTCGCTTCCATGTCCGTTCATAAAAAAGGGAAATCCTACCACTGGAAAGGAAGGCAATATCAATGAAAGTAGCTATTGTCGGTGGTGGTCTTGGTGGACTTTCTTCCGCGATCACCCTTGCTAAAAACGGCTCTGACGTTACAGTTTTTGAACAGAACACTCACTTTGGCGGCAAAATGATGGCCGTTAATGAAGGTGGCTATCACTTCGATTTCGGTCCGAATACGATCACGATGCCAGAAGTATTCCGTCATGTGGTCCAACAAGGAGGTCTGGATCCCGCAGAGGAGCTCCCTTTTGAAAAAATCACTAATCATACGAGAAATGAATTCAAAGACGGATCGGTGTTCGATTTTTCAACAGACCGCTCTTATATGAAAGAACAACTTCGCCACTTCGATCGTAAAGGCTACCGTGAATATGAGCGTTTTTTATTGGAAATAGAGCGGCTGTATGACTTATCCCGAAAACATTTCCTGCACAGGACTTTTACAGGATGGAAAGATTACTTTTCCCCTGCCCTAGCGAAAAGCATGGCGCAAGTCCGGGCTCTTCAGTCGATGAATCACTTTTTCAGGCAATATTTCACAAACCCGAACCTCGTCCATGCACTCAACCGCTATTCCACTTACATAGGGTCTGACCCTTATAAAGCACCGGCCACATTCAGTTTGATTGCTCATCTGGAATGGAATGATGGCGTCTATTATGTACCCGGAGGTAATACAAAGATCGCTGACAGTTTCATCAAGGCAGCAGAAAATGTCGGGGTGAAGCTTTACAGTGGTACAAAAGTGAAAGAAATTCGCACAGAGGATAAAAGTGTGACAGGCATTGAAACGATCGAAGGAGAATTTTTTGCAGCGGATTACGTCATTCTAAACGGAGATCTTCTTCATGCTTTACCTGAGCTGGTTGATAATAAAGAACGGCGCTTTCTATCAGACCGCAAGCTGCGTTCTTATGACCCTTCGATTTCGGCCTTTGTTATTATGGCAGGGTTGAATACACGCATCGGCCGCTTGAAGCATCATCACCTGTTTTTCTCTTCAGACTATGAAAGAGAGTTCAAAATTTTGAAAGAAGGACTATATGCTGATGATCCGACAATTTATATTTGTACATCGTCGAAATCAGACCCAGCTGTCTCGCCTGATGGAGATAACTGTTTTATCCTCGTGAACGCTCCTCCATTGGCGGACAATGCTGCGATAGATAAAGATGCTTACAAAGATCGCATCTATGAAAGACTGGAAGAAGCGGGAGTTCCGGTCAAGAATCATATTCGCTATGAAAAAGTGCTGGATCCTGCCGATATTCAAAAAAAGTTCGGAGCATACCGCGGAGCATTGTACGGACCCTCCTCCAATAATCGCATGCAAGCCTTCATGAGACCGTTCAATAAGTCACAGGACATTGAACATCTATGGTTTTGCGGTGGCAGCACACATCCCGGCGGTGGCTCACCAATGGTCGTCTTGAGCGGTCAGAATGTGGCCAATCAGATATTAGGAAAAATCATTCACATAGAATAACGAGATAAGATTTTTTCATCTATTCGTGGGATAGCGTACAAGATCTCCACAGACTGTGACTTTATGACATCCTGGACAACAAAAAAACTGAAGCGATCAACTGCCTCAGTTTTACAAGAGTCGGATATGGGTGATTTTGGCTTTCGGGTCTGAGAGCAAATGTGTGGCACGTGCCTGTTCCTTATGAGAGGCAATCACAGGCACTTGTTTCACAAGTCCGGATTTTGCCTGGTAGTAAATCAAATATTTTTCAGCCATCTTTACCTTCCTTTCTCCCTCGCAAAATAGTTGATTAAAGTATGCACATAAATCACAGGAATTATACTGATGAGAGCATTGAGGTGTGTCTCATCAGCTGAAGGTAGTATCAGATGATATAAATCTCACTCTAAAAAAGAAGCAGAATTACTGCATCTCTGCAATAATCTGCTTCTTTTTCTGATCAGAGACGAAATTACGTTTCTCGAAAACCTGATAGTCATTTTTCCGTACTTCTGAAAGAATCGCACGGTACATTCTCGCTGCACCACCGACGGGAGCTCTTGAATAAACAGGATAAGCTTCAAGCGTCGCCAAACCCTGCTCATAGTAAGTTTCAGCATCGCTCGCTAAATCTTCCCACAATCGGATGAACGCTTGGTTCACTTTCTGCTCTTGCAATTCCACAAATGTGTAACCATGCTGTTTCATCAAGTCTCCCGGTAAATAGATACGGTCGATTTCCAAGTCTTCTCCGATGTCTCGAAGAATATTTGTCAACTGCATGGCATATCCAAGTTCAATTGCTCCATTTCTTAACATGTCCACCCGTCCTGGAGCGATGACAGGTAATAACATTAAACCAACCGTGCTGGCAACGTGGTAGCAGTAATCAAGCAAGTCGTCTTTTGAATGGATCGTTCTTGGATAAAGATCCATTCGCTGGCCTTTTATCATATCGTAATAAGGTTGCGCATCAATGGGGAAATTGTTGAATACGTCATCAAGTGCGATCCAGCAAGGATGGTCAAGTTCCAGTGTTCCATCCATGAATGCCTCGAAATCCACTGCAAACGATTCAAGCTCCGACTTCGGATTTTCTCCTTCATCCACAATATCATCAACGCGGCGACAAAAAGCATAAATCGCCCAAACCGCTCTTTTTTGCTTTTTTGGAAGCATGGCAAAAGCTTTAGAGAACGTCTTGGAATGCTTTTCGATTAATTCACGACAATGATGGTACGCTTCATTCAAGTCCGTCATCACTAAACACCTCGCCTGTAATTATGCCTTTCTTCCTCCTCTTTTTGCAAACGATCCGCCAGTAATTTCGCCCCTTGCATGACGATCGGAACGCCTCCTCCCGGGTGGACGGACGCTCCTACAGCATAAACATTTGTTAAGGGGTACGGCTGAAGTTGTGGTCGGAAAACTCCTGATTGAAAAAGAGTCGGAGCGATTCCAAAGCTCCCACCGGCATAGAGACCTTCTCTCTCTGCTTCTTCTGGTGTACGAACATGCATCCATTCCATATGGTCCCTCAGGTTAGGAAAGCCTTGTCTTTCTAATTGATCGAGCACCATATCAATCAGGGCCTCTTTATTTTCCCAATTCACCTCTTCGCCGACCGGGACGGGTATGAGCGTATAAAGCACCCCTTTCCCTTCTGGTGCCAATGAGTCATCAATCAAGGAAGGATGGAAAGTATAAAAGGATGGATCATCAGGTAATCGTTTTTCTGCGAATATCTGTTTCATATGTTTGTCAAAATCGGCACTCATGAAAAATTGATGGATGGAATGATGATCGTAATTCTTATCAAGTCCTAAATAGAGGAGCAAGCAGCCTGAAGAAGGGGTGTATTTTCGGTTCAGCCTCTGTTCGGCCGGCAGCAAACGGTCCATGATCGGGAAATCACCATTTAAAACCACTTCACCGCATGAATATACCTCCCCCTCAACAAGGAGGGATGTTGCTTTTTCACCTGCAGTCATCACTTTCTCTACAGCAGAACCCACTCGTACCGTTACTCCTCTTCTTTTCAATTCCGTTTCCAGCATTTCTACAAGATGGGCATACCCTCCCTTCATATACCAAATGCCATGCTCATGTTCACTGTAGGAGACAAGGGAATACATCGCCGGCGACTGCTCGGGGTGCCCTCCGATGTATAAAGTTTGTAGTGTGTACGCCTCAACCAGTCTTTCATCATCGAAATAACTGCGCATCATTTTCTTTACATTTTGGTATGCTTTCAACTTGATCAATGTTCTTAAGTTCTTTCTGGAGAAAAAAGTCCGCTTATCGACAAATGACCGCTCAAGAAATTGAGCTTTTCCCCGTAAAAACCGCACTTTCATATCCCGCAAGAAGCGATCGAAGTTTATTTCATTTCCTGGGAACCTGTGTTTCAGTTCAGCTTTTTGTTTTTCAGCATCAGCATACTTGGTAAAGGAAGTTCCGTCATGAAAATGTACATCGTAGAGAGGGTCGCACGGAATGAGGGGAATGCTTTCCTTAGCCATCCCCCCTTCTTCCAAGATGTCCAGCAGCATATCCGGTAAAAGAACAATGGTCGGACCTTGGTCGATTTTAAAATCCCCATGGCGCTCATATGTCAAGCGCCCTCCAAGATGATCATTTTTCTCGAAAATTGTGATTTCCCGGCCATCCTCTTTAGAAAGAAGCAGGGCTGTCACCAATCCACCGATACCACCACCAACTATTGCCGTATGGGTCATGAAGGCTGCACCTCCTTCTCTCTTATCCAGCTCGTCGTAATACGGGCAGATTCTAAAATCGTCGGTAAACCACTCCCCGGATGGGTGCCTCCGCCGACGAGCCAGCAATGCTCCAACTCCTGGAAGCGGTTATGCGGGCGAAAATACATCATTTGAGAAAGCTGGTGTCCCATGCTGAACGTCGCCCCCTTGTGTATAAAATGGTCCGACTGCCACTGTTTAGGTGTCAGTATCTTCTCTTCGACTACATGATTACGAATATCCGAAAATCCAGTTTTTTCTTCTATCTCATTGTAAATCAGTTTCTTAAACGTTTCCTGTTTTTCATCCCAGTCGATTTCCGAATAATTATTCGGTACAGGAGCAAGGATATAGACAGCTGAGTGCCCTTCCGGGGCAAGTGTCGGATCTGTCACACTCGCATTATGGATATAAATGGACGGTTCATCAGACAAAACAAGGTCCTTAGTCATTTCATTGACATTTTTCTGATAATCATCAGCAAATAAAATCGTATGATGGGGCATGTCATACTTTTTATCCAGACCAACATAAATCATGAAAGTGGAACAGGAGTATTTCTTCTTTTCCAATTTTGCTTTTGAATGACTCTTCAACACGCCTTCATCAACTAAATGATTCATCGCTTCAGCAAAATCGGCATTGATGATGTATTCATCTGCTCTCACATGCTCTCCTGATTCGAGCTCCAGACCAGTGATTTTTTTGCCGTCAACAGCTATTCGTTTTACACCATTTTCAAGGTGAATATTTCCGCCACTCTCTCTTGTCACCGCCGCCATCGCTTTAGAAAGTCGGTTTACACCACCAATGGGATGAAACACCCCCCATTCGTGTTCCATGTAAGAGAGAATCGAAAAAGCTCCCGGGCATTCCCATGGGGACATACCTAGATATTTAGCTTGGAAGGTGAAGGCAATTTTCAGTTTTTCATCAGTAAAATAGTCAGAAAGCACATCATACACGGATTTACCAATTGATAGTTTAGGCAAGGCCTTTAGAGCTCGTTTGCTTACATAGTCGGTGAGCCTATGATGGCGGGTTTGCAAGAGGGGCATTAAAGCCTCCATCTTCTCCCTCGTATCCTCCATGAACCGCTCATAACCAAGTTCATTTCCAGGGAAATGTTCAGTGATGGTGGTCAACATTTTTTTCCGGTCCCGATACATCGGAACCCGTACACCATCAAATTGCAGCTCATACATTGGTGACAATTCCTTTAAATCCATATAATCAAGAGCATTTCTTCCGGACATTTCGAAAATCTCCTCCATGATTTGCGGCATGCTCAAAAAAGTTGGACCGATATCGAATGTATAATCACCGATGGTGAAATGCCCATTTCTGCCCCCCACATACGGTTGTTTTTCATATACATGGACATCATATCCATTAGAAGCTAGAATCATGGCTGAAGCTAATCCACCTGGGCCTGCTCCGATTATGGCAATCTTTTTCAATAAGCTCACCTTCTTTACCTGTTTTTACATTATACAAACATTATACAAAACTTAAATATTTGTAGCTATTCAATACACTTACCCGATATGCTCCATGTTAAACAACTAGGCTGGGGGGAAAGTTGTGAATAATTATTCCTGATAAAAAAACGCCTGGAGAACGTTACTGAAGAAACAAGCGCTTTAGATACTTATGTCATCTTAGACTTCCCTGATCTATTTACGCATTCTAATTAGTGATTAGCTTAATTACTTCTACATAAGAAGTTTGATTCCTCTTTTCAAATGGATCCCTCAACAAGCAAGGATAAACCGGCAAAGAAAGGGGACAATATAGGCTAAGGAGGCTAGGTTATGTATTCAAACCAAAGAGTTTCAGGGCCCTATTTCCCTTCCCATTCTACACATTCACCACCCCATAACCAGTTCAGCAATGAGCAGCTAAACCATTGGTGTGAAGAGATCGATCAGTGTGAACACCATGAAGAGCAGCGCCGAAATGAAATGCATCAGAAAAGTAAAATAACTAAACTTGCCCCACCTACTTTCATGAATTAATTTAACTGGGTGAATGACCATACACCGCCGACCTCCGTTGCATAGGCTACGAATGTAACAACAGGAGGTGAGCTTATGTACGGAGGCAATCCTTACGGAGGAAGACGTTGCGGCAGACCAAGAGGTTATGGCAATAACTTCGCCTTGATCGTCGTATTGTTCATTCTATTGATCATTGTAGGAGCAGCATTTTATTGTTGAGATTAAAAGCGGCAACCCCTTTGCAGTTTTAAGATAATCATGTGGTAAAGACAGTTTTAGAATTAAGACTATAAGGGGTTAAATGAGGAGAGGCTGGAAGTTATCTACCCATAAGCAGCAACGCCGTAAAGCATGTTTCTTTAGGTTATGTTACGCTGGTCTCTCTATAAAGGAACAGCAACAAAAAGAAAAACGCCATGGGAATTTTTCAAAAATCCCATGGCGCTTTCTTGTTCCACTATATTCACCTTGTCTTGTTACCTGAAATGCGTATTTTCGAGACATTTTGGTCCATGAGCTTTAGTATGTGGTGAATATCGCCACCAGCCCTTGTACACACAGAGTGATGTTCTTTTACCGAACTTCACTCTTTTCAGATGGACCTCGTTGATTCCACGATGAGCGTTCGGTGATGACGCCTGCGGGAACAGCGACCTTGTGTTCTTCATTAATGAACGATTGATGAATTGAAAACATCACTCAATTGTTCCGGGGGCAAGGGCTTACTGTAGAAATACCCCTGGATTTCATCACATTTTTCATCTTTGAGAAAATTCCATTGCTCCGCCGTCTCTACCCCTTCTGCAATCACTTTCATATTAAGAGAGTGAGACATATGGATGATGGATTTGACGATTGCCTGGTTTTGTTTCTGGTTCTCACTGATATATACTTTATCAATTTTCAACTTACTGACAGGGAAACGGCTTAAATACTTCAAGGAAGAATACCCTGTACCGAAATCGTCTATGGAAACATGGACACCCAGATCCCGAAGCTCTTTCAATGTATGTATGATGTATTCTTCATTCGTCATAGCCATTGACTCGGTAATTTCAAGTTCCAGGTATTCCGGCGCGAGACCGGTTTCTTCCAAAATCTGCTTCACCCTGAAAACCAGATCCTTTTGGAGAAATTGCAATGCAGAGAGGTTCACACCTACGATAACGGGGGCAAAACCTTCATCCTGCCACTGTTTATTCTGTTTACATGCTTCCTTCATCACCCATTCTCCGATTTCTATGATCTGGCCATTTTTTTCGGCGATGGGAATGAACGTTGCAGGAGAAATCATCCCTTTATCCGGGTGATTCCACCGAATCAATGCTTCTAATCCGACGATCTTGCCGGTGCCGATACTTTTTTGAGGCTGATAATGAAGCTCCAATTGGTCTTGTTTCAGTGCTTTTCTTAACTCCGAATCCATTGAGAGCATTTTCTCAAACTTCTCACTTATCGATGCGTTGTAGCACAAATAATTGTTCCGATGCTTCCCTTTGACTGTGAACATGGCACTGTCCGATTTTTTTATCAAATCATCAGCGGAACGCCCATGATCAGGAAATAAACTGATCCCTATACTGACTGAAGTGTACAACTCATAATCATCAATAGTCACAGGTCTTTGGAATATACCGATCATCTTTTCAGCATAATCTTCTGCCTTCTCTTTTGATGTAACATATCTTTGAAGGACTAAAAATTCGTCGCCTCCCATACGTGCTGTAAAGGTGTCCTGCTTTTGTATACTTTTCAATCGCTCCGCACATGCCTTCAGCAGTTTATCTCCGAACGCATATCCAAGGGTATCATTGATCTGTTTGAAATAATCCAAGTCAATGAAATGTACGGCTAACCCCTCTCCCTGTCCCGCAGCTTCCATTAAAGCTTCATTCAGCATGTCATGGAAGTAATGCCGGTTCGGCAAATCCGTCAGTTCATCATAATAGGACATGAATTCAATTTTCTTTTCATTATGTACTCGTTCCGTAACATCACGGATGATGGCAACTCTTAAGACACGGTCTTCCTGTGGATAAGGGTGGGCAAGTATTTCCAGGAAAAAAGTGGTTCCGTCTTTTTTCTTCCCTTTTAATTGGTAAGGCTCTTCAGGATATGTATGGAGCAATCGCTTCAGGTTTTCTTTACTGTCCTCATCAACAAGAGAAAACACATCTGCATTTCGTATTTCCTCCCTTTTGTACCCGAACATACGAGCAAAGGTTGAATCACAATCAATGATTCTTCCATGGTCGTGCATGACCACCCCTTCTAAACTGGCATCCATTAACCGGTCCATTTCCCTTTTCACTTCCAAGGTTTGATCGGAAATAGAAAGAGGGCGGAATAAAAGGGCATAAAGCCCCTCCTCTTTCCTTACTCTCATGCAATGGACGAAATATAAACGATCCCCTTCTGTTTGGAAATCAATTATCTTCTTGATTCCCTCATGGTCCTTCAACTTTTTAAAGTCCAACAGGTCCCTTACCGTCTGTCGTTCAGGTCCGATCACCTCTAGAGCTGCTTGATTACAACGGATGATGTCGCCCGCTTCATTTGTGAACAAAAGCGGATCTTGAATTTGCTGGAAAATCCATTCATGAATAGGTATGTTGGTATTCCCGTTTCGGTCCGGCATCATACTGCCCCCTAAGCAACGATTGTACTAACCAATAATGATTCTCTCTTTTGGAAAATGGTACTTGCCTTGTGCTTTATCCTGCTTCTTAAAGGAAAACAAGAACGTCAGCAGGCCGATTCTTCCTAAAAACATCAACAGCATGAGTACACATTTTCCGAAACTGCTGAGACCAGGAGTGATTCCCAGTGATAGCCCGACAGTTCCGAAGGCTGAGCAGACCTCAAATAAGATTTCATTCAATGTGAAGGGCTCTGTAATCGACAAAGCCATGACAGCACTGAAGCATACAAATAAGGCCACCATTGTGACAACTACCGCTTTGTTCAAATCTTCCGGATGTATTTCTCTGCGAAAGATCCGGATGTGATTTCCACCGCGGGCAAATGTTAATACAAAGATGACTACTAAAGCGAAGGTTGTCGTCCGTATTCCTCCCCCGACACTGCTGGGTGAAGCTCCGATAAACATCAGGGAAGACATAAAGATTTGGGTCTGTTCAGTGAATTGGTTGATATCCACCGTCGCTAACCCGCCGCTCCGTGTCGTAACGGATTGAAACAAGGCATAGAAGAAGACTTCATGCCAGGATTTATCTGAAAAGAAATGATTGAACTCTAAGATGGAAATCATAACCGCACCAAAAATGACGAGTGCGATAAATGTAAAGCTGGTCAACTTGGCGAATAATGAAAACCTGATGGTCTTTTCTTCACTGTTATGCATTAAATATTGTTTGACCTCAATCAACACTGGAAAACCAATCGCTCCAGAAATAATTAAGATCATATTGATGAATTGGACAAAATAATCATCTTTGAAGAGCCTCAAGGATTCTCCTGTAATATCGAAGCCTCCATTCGTCATAGCACTGATAGCTCCAAAAAACCCTTGCAGGTAAGCTTCTCCAGGATCAAAATATTGTAAATAATAAGTGCCTAAAATGAGAAAACCGATCAACTCGATAATCAATACGACGATGACGATCTCCTTAACGAGACGTACCATCCCCTGGAAGGACGTCTGGTTCTGATCGGTCATGATCAGCCGTCTCTCTTTCAAACCGATCTTTTTCCCTAAGACTAACCAAATCAAGGTACCCAGTGTCATGACACCGATACCGCCGAACTGGAGGACAAGTGCTAATATAAACACACCAGTCGTATTAAAAGTTTCCGCAGTCGGGACGGTTGTTAAACCTGTGACACTGACCGCGCTGACAGCTGTAAATAAAATATCAATGAAATTAAGTTGTACTCCATCGCGATGACCGACAGGCAGTGCGATTAAAATCGATGAAATAGTGACAGCGACTAAATAATAAATCGCAATTAGCTGGAATGGCGATAAGTCATTAAGCCAACGCAGGCCTTTTCTTCTCACCCACATAGTAAATCTCCTTTGATGTTGCTATTTCTGATCGATGATGGAGCACCATTCATATTATAGCAGTATAATCGACAAATTTCTTCTATTAATCATAACTCCCCATGACTTTTTTACTAACATATGTAGGGAGGCGCCTGGAAATGGACGCCTCCAATGTGTAAACTTATGCTTTAGACTCGTTGCCCCTTTTTTTAAACTCTTCTAACAGGTCTTCCCCTTGAAAACCTTCATCAAGCAGCTGTTTGAGCACTCTTTCCACTTGCTCCTGCTGACGATCGACAATCGTTCCCATGAAGATGACGTTCATCGCTTCCCCGATCATATTGATATCAATCGGTTTGACCATGAAAGTAGCGGGCCGGTTGCTCGGCTTCGTAATTTTGACTTGGACAATAATTTCTTCTTCGTTCTCGTGCATAGCACGGAAGAAGTCTGTATAACTCTCATCAACGAAGGCTTCAATGACCCAGCGGCCATGGTCATCTTCACGGTTGATGATTAAGCCATCCTGCAACTTGATCCGTCTTTGAGTGATATCTTCATTTTTTTCTTCCACGATATCCATTGAAATCAGCTTAAAGGTTTTCATCAAATGACCTCCGAGAATGAATGTTATCTATATTATAGAGGACACGGCCTCTCTGAGCAAAGATAGATCGACTGATTTTGATAATTCATCCTCCAATATAGGACATTTCGATTTTATTCTCTTTCATAGGTTTCCCTTTTGCTCGATCAATTGAGTATTGATCTTTTCTTCCTGCCCATATTGCAATCAAATATTCGGTTATCTGTTCATCCGAGTAATCGCTCCGCAGGCATTCACGAAGATCGTAACCCGAAGAAGCGAATAAACATGTGAACAACTGTCCATCTGCAGAGAGCCGTGCTCGGGTACAACTCGAACAAAATGCTTCCGTCACAGAAGATATGACACCGATTTCCCCATCCCCGTCTTTATAACGATAACGGGAAGCAACTTCACCATAGTAATTTGCATCTAACGGGATAAGCGGTATTTCTTTATGGATATGATCGATGATTTTTTTCTTCGGTACGACTGCATCCATATTCCATCCATTATGGTTTCCTACCTCCATGAATTCGATGAATCTCAACGTATCTCCTGTATCTTTGAAATAACGGGCCATAGGAAGAATTTGACTTTCATTCATTCCTTTTTTGACGACCATATTGACTTTGATCGGCAGCCCGGCATCTCTGGCAGCTTCAATTCCCTTTAAAACCGGCTTTATTTTGACGCCTCTTCCATTGGTTTCTTGAAAGACTTCATCTTCAATGGCATCGAGACTGATATTGACACGGTCCAAACCTGCTTCTTTTAATTTCTTTGCTTGTTTGACTAAGAAAACAGCATTCGTGGTTACTGCAATATCTTGGATGCCGTCCACTTCCCGGATGCGGCGGATTAAATCATCCAGTTTTTTTCTCATCAAAGGTTCGCCGCCAGTCAATCTGATTTTCTCTACGCCAAACTTTGCAAAGATCTTAACAAGACGGATAATTTCGTCGAAACTTAACAATTGGTCTTCTGGTAAAAAAGCATAGTCAGGTCCAAAGATTTCTGCAGGCATGCAATACGTACAACGAAAATTGCATTGGTCGATGACGGAAATACGCAAATCCTTGATTGGTCGGCCTAATTGATCCGCAACATATGGTTCTATACGATCACTCCTTTTCAAATTGATCCTGGCCCTGGAAGCCGTCTAATAAAATCGCTTCTACCTGATCTCCTTTTTGGTATCCGCGTGTGCCACCTTTAAGGACGATCAATACATTAGTGTGAGCCAGCGAACTAACCACCGCAGATTTATCAATGCCTGCTGGATAGACGAACACTCGCCCTTTGTTAAAGTCGAGATATCCCCTGACGAACCTCGTGAACGGATTCGGCTTTTTGAAATCTTCGCCGAGTGTCGCCTCTATCCGGCGGTGATGTGGTTCAGGGTTCCCCATAAAGTTCTGAAGGATCGGATGGACAAATAATTCAAACCCGACATAACAGGCTGAAGGATTACCACTTAATCCGTAAAGAAGCTGTCCGTCTTTTTCAGCGACTGTTGTTACACTCCCCGGCCTCATTCCTACCTTATTAAATAAAACTTCCGCTCCAAGCTTTTCATATATATCCGGCATTAAATCATAATCACCGACAGATACGCCACCTGTCGTAATCAAAAAATCATAATCCGTAAGGGAGCGGGAAACAGCATCAAAGCAAGTATCAAAATCGTCATCCAGTTTACCTAAGTAAAACCCTTGCCCTCCTGCCCGTTCGATTTGGGACAAAATCATATAGGCGTTCGAGTTGCGAATTTTCCCTGGCTCTAGCGGTTCATCCACTTCTAAAAGCTCGGTGCCTGTAGCAAACACACCGATTGCAGGTCGCTGATAAACCTGAATTTCAGCATAACCGAACGTCGCAAGGAGTGCTTTGACTCCTGGATTAATACGAGTGCCAGCCCCAACCAGGGAATCCCCTTCTTTAGTTTCTGATCCTTCTTTAATGATGTTCTGATCTTCTTCGAGCGTACGCTTCAAAGTTATGTACGCTTGGTCATTCTCTTCAAAGGACTGGGTGATTTCAAACATAGCCACACAGTCAGCCTTTTCTGGAATCTCAGCTCCTGTCATAATGCGGACAGCTTCGCCTGCTTGTAAAGGCCCACTCG
This sequence comes from Halobacillus sp. H74, assembly GCF_052246715.1. NCBI lineage: Bacteria > Bacillati > Bacillota > Bacilli > Caryophanales > Bacillaceae > Halobacillus > Halobacillus sp. H74. The sequence continues at coordinate 116,436 of NZ_JBQQCI010000007.1, forward strand.
CCTGCTCACCAGCACCAATCGTTTCAATAACGCGAAATGTACCCACATTTTCTTTTGATAGCCCGTTTGTATCTTCCGACCTTAAAGCAAATCCATCATAAGGTGATTTGTCGAAAGGAGGGACTGGATGAGTGGCTCGTAAATCTTCTGCTAAAATCCTACCATCTGCTTCGCTCAACTTTACCGTTTCCGTTCGTCCATTTTTCCGATGTGCTATCACTTTGTGGACGGCTTCAGAAACGAGGAGTGGTTTCCTATGGAGACTCATCGGGACCTTCCTTTCTACTTACCTATTAATTCATCTTCCTTGAACATACCTGAATCTTCATATTTTTTCAAAGGTGGTCATAATGTGATTGTGATTCATTTCCTTCATATAAGGCTATTATTCTGATAGTTCCCGGAGGTTTAATAAATGAATCAAATTTTATATTACTATGAGTAAGAGTGCAGCCTGCCCTCTATTAAACACCAGATAGCAAAATGCTTCTACATGAAGAGGAATGAATCATATGCCGTATGTCGAAGCGTTTATTTACTCTAAAAAATATTCAAGAAAGGTTACTGGATAATAGATGAAAAATACATACAGGGCAACAAGGATTATAAGTGCTGTATTAATTAAGAGAATACTTTTATAATTGCTTAACTTAAATTGAATCCAGTAACTTACCCCCCATAGAATATAAATGACACTCAAAGCAACATGTTCAGCTGTATAAGGATCGGGTTGATGCACAAAATGAAGTCCGAATATCATAAGTGCGCCTACAAATAATAATAGAAGGAGTACTGTTATATTAATTGCATGAATTATAGTTTGTCTGATAAAGAGTCTCCCTCCTGTTTAAAATAAATTTGCTGGTTCACGCTCACAAATTTCCTATGAATAACTCTTGAGAAGCTATCAACCGGCATATAGAGTTTCCCCGAACACCCAGGATCGATAGCTGCTATAGAATGTTCAAACGATAAACTTAGTGAACCAGGCAATGTATTCAGCACCTGGTATAAACAGGAGTTGAGCCATTAAAGTTCCAAAAAATCTGGAAGTTACCATCATAAGTGAGACATACTTGAGTTTACGGTAGTCCCCCCGTTTATTGATCACATCATCAGCCATTACTGAGATTTTAGGATCTACAAACACTACCAGTAATATAGTGGCAATACCATTAATCAACCCTGAAGCCATAATAGCTGTGGAAGCGCGATCCGGTGTTAACAGCGCTGCATACAAAGCCGATAAAACCCCGATGGTGTAAATAGAAGTGACCACCATATTTATTAAAAATAACCTCTTCGGTATGTAAGCTAATGAAAACCCGGTTAGATAGGCTTTACTCGGAAAATGCATTTGATTCAAACCTCGTTTGATATATTCGAGGGAAAATACCATTTTAAATAAGGAAGGTATGGAGCCACCTTGTTTAGAGAGGTGAATGATGGACCGTGAAAATAACGCTACAAAAGTCGGCAAAAGGATCATACCTATTAATGTGCCTACTGTAGACGCCCCTATTATGACTCTGTATTGATCCTCGACAAAACTCAAAGTATTCGTGGTCGGTGCAGTATCTACCAAGCTTCCTGTAAAGGGCTGCTGCATCATATTGGCCATTCTTGAAACAATAACCATCAAATTAAACAAGGATAAGGCAGAGGCTATTAAACCTACTCTCGCCCCGGAGAGTCGCACAGCATAGGCGAGCGTTTCTATTGTATGTATTACTAAAATGAATAAAGAAATATAAATGACTTTTTCCGTAAGAAATTCCAAGTTATAACCTCTTTTCTATTTCTAGTGACAAGAGGATTTTAACATAATCTGGATTTTGTTTGTGATGGTAAATACTATATACGGTTGATTGATTTTTGCTCCCCATATCGAATATACCAATAAAAGAAGCGATTATCTTTGGATGGATAATCGCCAGCTGAAGTAAACATATCTATAACCTTTCCTTTTCTATTGTTTTTCTAAATGTATAATCTGCTGCCTGCACAGGGTTAACAGGAGATTGATGAACATAAAATCGTTGAGTACCGTTTACTTTTGCGCAATCTGCAACAGGTTGCCGCAAGTATCATCGAAAACAGCCATGGTGATTTCTCCCATTTTTGTCGGCTCCATAGTAAACTCCACGCCTTTTTCTGATAAACGTTCGTACTCCTGCTTAATATCCTCGACACCAAACATGGTTGCAGGGATACCCTCAGCATATATCTTCTGTTGATACTCTTTCGCAGCCGGGTGGTCATTCGGTTCAAGTAAAAGCTCGGTGCCCTCCTGATCTTCAGGTGAAACTAGTGTTATCCATCTGAATTTTCCGACGGGAATATCATCCTTTTTTATAAAACCCAGCTTGTCTGTATAAAACTCCAGTGCCTTATCCTGATCTTCTACGAAAATACTGGTAACAACGATTTTCATAATGTTTTGCCTCCTTTTATTTTTTGCTGCCCGGTGGGCACTTACCATCTGCATGCACGCAACACACATTCGATACTATTATTCTATCCATCCTTTCAATAAGTTTTTAAGTGGCTCGTTGGTAAATATCAGCACTCTATATTTTCCCTTTCGCTTTGATTTAAGGAGACCGGCACCTTCCAATGCGGCCAAATGTTTTGCGATCGCCTGACGGGAAATAGAGAGGTCGTGCTTCATAATGAGACGTGCCGTAAGTTCATACAACGTCAGCTCATTACGTTCAGTTAGTTCGTCTAGAATGAGCCTTCTTGTTGAGTCGCTAAGAGCTTTGAATATTTTGTCTTTGTCCCAATTCATATTTTAACTATAAGCAACTTTTAGGTTGCTGTCAATAACATGTAACTTTTAAATTGCACATTGAACAAAAACCAACTTATATATTTTCTCATTGCAGAACAACAAGGAGGAAGCCTTTCAAGTCAGCTATTGTGAAGGAAACCTTTTAAATAGAGAAAAAGCCACCGAAGAGATAAAAAAATCGGTGACTTATGTCTGAAGATTATCCAAAATAATCGACCAAAGCTTCTTTTAAATTTGCAGCATGATTAAACGAAGTGTGGACTAGAGAATAGGCATCTGGCCGAATAATCATGACATCCCCCTTAGATAAACCTATTCGATCTTTTACTTCCCCTTTAATATCGAAGTAAATCGCTTCATCATTATCAATCTTTCCTTGTACATCATTTTGAATAATAAAAACAGGTGTCAAGAAATATCCTACCTTTTGATAAAAGGTTTGAAGTGCTTTCATGACCTTCTTCTTCACTTTTGGCAAACCACTTTCATCGGTATAAACGAGTAATAAACATTCACCGGATCTTAGTAAGTCATACAAGTCACTTTCCTCTTTTCGGAACGTGTGAAGACATATATTCGGAATCCTTTCTCCGGTTGTACTTTTTTTAGCTTCGGTCCTTTTCCTCATTTGTTTCGAGAACGAAGTAAATGTATAATCCACTTCTATTTGTGATAAGCGGGAAGCGATTTTTTTCTGAATCGTATGATTGTTTAAGAACACCTGCAATGCTTTATTTCTTCCCTTTATAGCATATTTATTTTGGATACTCATCACCTGGATTAAACGGTCTGTAGCTTTAATGACATCTTGTGCTACCGGTTTTCTTTCTTCCTGATAAGTATCGAGCAGATTTGGAGATAGATGATATTTTAAAACATAAGCTAGTTTCCAGGATAGATTTACAGCATCCTGGATCCCTACATTCATTCCTTGTCCGCCTAACGGATTATGAATGTGAGCAGCATCACCTGCAAAGAATACCCGCTTATCCTTATAAGAAGGAACCTGCCGATGGGAAGCTGTAAAACTGGACAGCCAAAAAGGATTCTCCAACTGTAAGGACTCCGGATACAACTTTGTAACCGACGCTTGAATCGCGTCGAGAGTAACCTCTTCAGGGAAATTGCTGCCCTGTTTGTCAAAATCAATGGCAATGACTCTTGTGTAATTATTCTGGAAAGGAGCAAAGAAAAGCAAGCCATGTTGTGTAGAAATGAGTGATAATTTATTCTTTAACGAAGGCTCATTGATTTCCACGTCCCCAAGCATCACATTAATGTTCTCTGATTCTCCCTCGAATGGCATCTGAGCTAACTTCCTTGTCGTACTATGAGCCCCATCGCACCCAATTACATATCTAGCGCAAATATCGTACTCTTCCCCTCCTTTCATCACAGTAGCACGGGCGGAATCTTCATGATGTTGTATATCAATCAGTTTAGTACTCCACTGTACAGTCTCAGCAGGAAGATTATTTTCTAAGAGCTTTTCCGTCTCACTTTGAGGCAGGATACTCAAAAAAGGAAAATCCGTTTTCTTTCTCAAGATTGAAAAATCGATAGTAAACAAGGATTCATTGTTATAATAAAAGTTCAATTGTTTACTAATAAAGCTTTCATTGATCCATTTATCCTCAACCCCTAATAAATCCAGCATTTCGATCGTACGCGCATGAACAACTAAAGCTTTAGAATATATGGATCGCCGGTCTTTCTGATCAATGATTCGGTACCGTATACCATACTTATTCAATTGATTCGCCATCATTAGTCCCGTAGGTCCAGCACCGACAATTAGCACATCAGTATCTAGTTCATGCATAAACATCCTCCTAAAAAGCATGGGTGAGTGGGGTCAGTCACGAATTGTAAGAAATCTGCCAAGCAAAGCCTCTTCAAGGAGAGTGGCCACTTGCGGGAGTATTAGAAAATGATAGATAGCTATTCACCTAAACCCTTATCACAATTCGCTTTCTTCTTTACTTGAAAAGGCTGTGTAAAGAATATAACCTATGACTGCCACTACACCTATTAACTTATAAGTGCGATAGGTTACATCACCGGCTATGAATTCGTATATTACATACCCTATAAAACCTAATCCGATGATTGTCATTAGAATCACTTTCGCTTTGTGACTCATGGGCTCCCTCCTAGGCTTTTTGAACGAATACCCTGGAAAGGAACAAATAAACATATATTGACAATCAGGAAAAGAGGGAGAGCAATCAATAATCTTCATTAGTCAATAAGCTTATAATGATATTGAATTACAAATTTTGCATATATAAACCGAATGTCCATATCAAATCATATACTAACCACAAAACATAAGGTAATAGAATTCTAAAAGAAAATACATCCATTTTTTTGAGGGTGAATGCTAATAAACCAACAATCATGATAAAAGGGATTAAACTGATAAAACCTAAAAAAGTACTTTTCAGACCAAAAAATAAGTAGTTCCATAATTCATTCCCCACCAGCATACTCAGCGTAAGAATCAGCGCAATCTTTCGTAACATTGATCCAGCAATATTGCTGATTTGCCTGTATAAAATGACTAATACCATCATGTAATAAAGAATTCCTACAATAATAAAAAACCATAGTGGTACTAAATACCAAGGCTTGTCCAGTTCTGCATACCAAACAGTTAAACCGTCCCCTACAAAAGCATTTCCCAGAATAGCAAGAGTGACCACAATAGATATACTTAACAGGAATGACTTAATAGAACTCCCTCCCTCTTTCAATTCGTTTAATCAAGCATTCTTCCTTTATTCCGATACTTTGTCCAACAAAGATTAACCTCCCCATAAGTAATAAGCAAAAGATTAATTGTTCTCTCAAGGTCTGCTTAACCAAAATATATCGAAGAAAAGTTTGTCTCCTTATGATATTTCTGAAGTTAGAATAGATTCTATCATGGCTGAATAAAACCTTCATATGTAATTCTCCAAGGTTATACAAAAGGGAACTGTCCAATTACGGAAGTTCCCACTATTACACTAAAGCCCACTATAAAATAACAATGAACTGATTTACTCAATGTCATGGATGAGTTATTTTAATAAACACCAAAAAGATTCCTCGTTTATGAGGACCCTTTTTAACACTTATCGTATCTACATTTATATCTTATCCTATCCTGACTTCGCTCTCTATGCGAGTCGTGTGATAACAAGGTGTGCTGAAACAGGCTCTGTTCCTCCAGCAAGAGGAGTAATGGTTAGTGCAGTGGCGTTGTCAGCAGGATTTCGGACAGTGAGTATTGAATTGACACTGGTCGTAGTAACAAGAGCCATTCCAACTATCTGAGAAGTACCAGTTGCTCGCCCGACTACTGTATAAGCTTGTTCGTCGCCATTGATAGTCAAGACCAATTGCCCCGGTTCGGTGACACTTACTTGAAATAACACCTGATAAGTGCCAATTTCAGCCAAGTTAAAGGTATCAGCACTCGTACGGGCGATTAATCCCCCGGCACTGATTGGCCCATCTTGCGGAAAATCTACATCTCCACCGGCAGCTACCGTCGCAGCATTATCTCCCGGCATCAAAGCAAAAAAGTCTGCAAAAGCTAATACTCCTCCCGTCGGTCCAGCCGGCCCTTCGGGTCCTGTTGCTCCCGTTTCTCCTTGAGGGCCAGCAGGTCCTGTTGCTCCCGTCTCTCCTTGAGGGCCAGCAGGTCCTGTTGCTCCCGTCTCTCCTTGGGGGCCAGCAGGTCCTGTTGCTCCTGTCTCTCCTTGGGGGCCAGCAGGTCCCTGGGGTCCTGTGTCTCCTTCTGGTCCAGGGAGACCTCTAGGACCTCGTGGACCAGGGGGGCAGTCGCAGTCTGGATTCACACTTCTAGGTAGAGGAGGACAGCATCGATTGAGTGAATTTCTATTTCCCAATTTTTTCAACTCCTTTTCTTATATTTAAAGTATGATATTAATCAAGTTGTTGCATAGGCAGATAAGCAAAAGATAATGATTGATGAATTCCCCTAGACCTTAATACTTCAGAGCACCCTTAATATATTGATTTAAGCAGATTTGAATAAATTAATGGCCATAGTCTATAAGTAATCGAAGGATTGAACCGATTGAGACTCCAGAAAGAAGACGGGTTTCTCCATTTAACATACTTCCAAAACCTTAACTGTCTAAAAGTAAATTACAAATAAAAAATCCTGCAACTAATTCATTCAAAATACTCTTTAACAAAGCGGGAGAAATTAAAGTCGAGACTGCCATAATGGCAGCCTCTCTTTACGCTGATCCTGATTGAATTGCGGTTGGACCTCACAGGATTGCCACCTGCTTTCACTTAATTTTCGAATCCTTCTTTTCATGCTTTTTCTCATTTAGTTTGGTGATTGTTTTATTTCCTTGCGCCATCACTTTCACACCTTTCATCCATAGGGCGTCAAATGAGGGGATATTTATTGCCTGAAATGGAAAGAAAACCTCCCCACTTTTTGCAGGAAGGTTTTCTGGAATTAAATATACATATGTTTAGATTTCATTTCGTTAATCTTATTTTCAATTGAACGTTTTCGCATAATGGATCGATCAATCAATAATGCGTCCAAACGTTGAATCGAAATCACAAATATAAGGAAATTGATTCTCATTTTCCAATCCTCCTCTGTCCTGAGGCTAAGCCGTATCCTTCTCGTCATTCAACCAGTTCATAAAAGCAATTCTCAACATACCTACCATAATAATCTCCTCCTTAGTTTAGATATAACGGTTAAATGCAGACTTACGGTCAAGCCATTGATCTTGTGCTGTGAGTCGATAACCCGGCAACTCTTGAAACTTTTGACGTTTTTTTCTTATGACTGTAATCTTAAAAATTAAAAATTGAATTGTCATTATAAACCTCCCCTTTAGTATAATTTTATATCAAAAGGGTAATTTTACCCTAAGATAGCACAACAAAAAACCGCAGGTGATCTGCAGCTTTTTTTAGAGAAATTCCTCCCATAAAAAAAGCCACAGGAATACAATATGCATCACCTGCGGCTGTTATGATTACTTTTTTTGAAAATAGTCGTAGTTCTCAGATTTGTTTCTGACCGCAGGCCGATCTTATTGAGTTGATTGGATTTTGTACCATGTAGTTTTCCATTGGATTCGACCTCGCTTTCATAGAAATTTACTTACACTGGAAATTATATAGAATCTTTTTCCAAAAGTAAAGCCTTTATTCAAAAAAAGCTTGACAAACTTGTAAAACCCCTGAATATCAGTTACCCAGACAGCTTTTCTTTTTGTTCCAACACTTGTTCAATTCGCTGATCCAGAGCATGGAGAAGCTGGACCGCTTCACTTTTGTCCATTTTTTTATAATGGTGCATTCCCAAGGGCTGTTCATCTTTTTCATCCGCTCTTGTGACGACATCTTGTAAGGTAGTGCGTTTGTCATCAAGTCCAAATGGCAGGTAACTGTCGGTATGAAGCAGCACCGCTAGCGATACTTCTTTCGCGGCGAGGCGGTCTTCTCCCAAACGGACCAGGAGTTTATGGGCACGTTCTGCCCCTTTGATAGCATGAATATCATGTTTCCTGTATTCCTCATAATCCCATTTCCCATCACGATACCATTCATAATGTCCCATATCATGAAGGAGAGCCGATTTAGTTGCCAAATCAGGATCGACCCCTTCTTCCAACGCCATTTCAAAAGCATAGCCTGTCACGGTGACCGCGTGATTGATGCCGGATCGTTGTAAATATTTTTGGGTGACACGATGTTTGAATACATCGACAAGTGTCACTCTTTTCATACGATCACCTCCGATTTTTTAAGATAATACCACGTTCTCCCCGAGGGGACAAGGTTACCAAAAGTTTACCCTTATTCCTTTGAAAGGAAACGCTCCTCCCAGGGAAGGTTCTATGCATTTCATTGCAAACAAAGGAACTGCGCGTGGAATATCTCTATTCTATGAATATCAAGGTGATATAGTGATATATCGCGAGCAGCCATATAAAGGAAGTGGACAACGATTGAGGATTTCACATAAAAGAGACTTCTATTACCATCCATTCAAGAAAGTGATGAAGATAAACTGAAGAAGACCAGATGTTTAGTGGTTGTTGACCGGGGGTAGAGATATATTAACAAAACATTACGGAGGTGACGACAGTGAAGGAGCTGTCTTCTTACCAAGTACAATTACAAAAACCACTAAAAACAAATCAGATTATGAAATTGTATAAATCAGTAACGAAAAACAATTGCGACCTATACTTAAACCAAAAGCACTTGATTGCTGATGCCGGTCATCTTCCTAAACTGCTATCGTTCTTTCTTTTTATGGATATAGACACCCCATTCGTCATCATCATTGACGGGGAGCATGTCGATGAGGTCTATGATGAAATTGAAGCAGAATGGATGGACAGCATTGTAGAAAGCAGCTGCCGAAGAAAGTATTGTGATTCCATGGTCAACAGCGACACTTCTATATCCGTATAATTTCATTCGGAAATTACAGATTTGTTGGGTTCATACTTTTCGAAAAATAAGGATTCCTGCTATTATTGATAATCATTAGGAAACCCGCTCCTTTTATAAGGAAGCGGGTTTCTTTTGACTGTAAGTTTGATTATTTTTTTCATAGTTCATGCGGAACTGGACAAAACCGATAATGATGATCAGCGAAAAAGCAAGAAAGACATTACTGTAAACAGCTGTCGTTCCTTCAAAGCCGAACCAGTTGAATGGCTGACCAGGGTTGAAAATATCAAGCGATTTTCCGATAATCGCCCCGCTCAATGCACCCGAAACAAAATTCAAGAGATTGAACACGCCCATACCAACGCCCGTTTCATTCTTATGAAGAATGTTTGCCAAAATATCAGCTGAAGATGCCTGGACAAGCGGAAAGCTCATATATGCGACGATAATTGCGGCACTCACCACATATGGGTGGGCACCGACAAGGGTTGATAAAAGCAGAAATCCTACGGCAAGCAATGTAAGCGCAAGATAAAGAACGAAAGTGTTGCCTTTCGTATCCACTAATTTCCCACCTTTTTGTCCCATTAACGCTGCACTCAAAGCTCCAGGGAACAGTACGAGGCCAATCGTCATCGTACCCATTTCATAGGCATCACGGAACATGATCGGCAGCATGAACATCATTCCGAAAAGACAAACGATGCTGAGAAAGCTCGTAATGATTGTCGTACGGTACTTGATATTCTTGAATAGGTGCGCCGGTATGAATGGTTCCTCAATCGTCTTCATCCGCCAAATATTCAAAAGGAAAAATGCAACGGACACGATAAACAACCAGGAAACCCCAAGTGTAATCCCCAATAATAAAGAAGAAATGAATCCGGCAATCAAAGCGGCTCCGACAAAATCAATATACCCTTTCTTCACAGCTTCCTGTGGTAAATTCCTTCTTAGGAATGGCAATGTGACAATGATCAAAGCCGAAGTCAAAAATAAATAACGCCAATCTAAAAAACCAGCGATGAACCCGCCGGCAATCGGGCCGATACCTGAAGCGAAAGCCATAACCGATGAGACAATTCCGAGGACTCTCCCCCGTTCATTAGGGAAATATTTTATTGGTGCTAAAAATACGAGGGCAGGAATCATCGCCCCACCGACAGCCTGAATGACTCTCGCAAGTAATACCATTCCATAATTTTGCGCAAAAAATCCGAACAGTGAACCCAAGCAAAAAATAGTCAATCCAAATGTAATCAATGTCCTGTATGGATAATAATCAGCTAATTTCCCATAAGTAAGCGCCCCGACAGCATAAACCATGATGTACCCTGTCATGACCCAGCTCACCTCAGAGGGAAGCAGCTGATACGTTTTTGCTATATCTGGCACAGCGATATTGAACATCGTTCCATTCATTACGGACATCATCATGACCGCACAAAGAGAGATCAATAACCCTTTAGGATTCTTAACCGCTTGTTCTTTGTTCATGATCTCCCTCCTTTTATTTCGTTACACGAAATGAATCTTACAGTACTTCTCTCAATAAAGCAATGAAATGAAAGCATAAAGGAAAAATTTAAATACACCGAGAATTCAGATATAATGAAAGGAGAAACTTTATAAGGAGTGAGTGTTCATGTATGATGTAGCTATTATCGGAGCTGGGCCAGCGGGTGCAAGCGCAGGTCTATTCACAGCCAAAGCCGGAAAGAAAACGATTCTATTTGATAGCGGCAAAAGCATCACCGCTAAAGCATGGGTCGAAAACCATTACGGAGTAGACGCAATCGAAGGACCGAAACTTCTTGAAAATGGTCAAAAACAAGCAGAAAAGTTCGGGGCATCCATAGTTAAAGAAGAGGTTGCAACAATCAAAGAAAACGGTGCCCTTTATACGATTGAAACTCAGGAAGGCAGTTATGAAGCGGACCATATCATATTTGCTACAGGCATGTCCGTCAAAACAGCTGAGTCACTCGGCTTAGAAATCATCGAAGGCACCGAACCCCGTGTTGCCAAAACCATCAAAGTCGATGCTCACGGCCATGCGTCCTTACCAAAAGTCTGGGCAGCAGGGACAGTCGCTGGCGTCAGTGTACACACGATCATCACATCTGGAGATGGTGCCAATGTAGCCATCAATGTGATCAGTGAGCTGAACGGCTCAAGATATGTCGATCATGATGTCTTAGGAAAATGACGAAGATACTGTAAATCTTCCTCTGCGACTATCAGGATCCACAAAAATCCCCGCTCCATTAAGGAGAACGGGGATTTTCTCTGCCTTCCAGCCAATGATTAACTATTCGATTGTGGGTAATCTCCAACTTCTGCGCCTAGCCCCTCGAGGTCATAAGCAACTTTTTGCTGTGGCAAATAGCGCCACCTCAAAGATTCGCTTATGCTTGTCGGGACTGACCAAGGCGCATACGCTTTTGTTTTCACGATTTTTTATTTGGAGGATGGAAGCGCCCTACACCTAATTCTCTTCCCTCTTTGTAGATGGCTTTTATGAAGCTTATGACCATTAACAACATGATGATTGAAAAAGGCAACGCTGCGATAATCATCGTATTTTGCAATGCTTGCAGTCCACCTGTATAAAGAAGAGCTAAAGCAGTGGCGGAAAGCAGGACGCCCCACGTCAGTTTAATGGAGGTCCCAGGAGTTTCTGAACCTCCTGTCGTCATCATTCCTAACACGAATGTACCAGAGTCAGCTGAAGTGATGAAAAAAGTTGCAATCAACATCATTGCGACTATAGAAGCAATCCAGCCAAGCGGGATGTTTGAAAAGACGCCGAAAAGCGATTCTTCTGTCGCTAAAGATGAAATTGTATCCACTGCATGGTGTTCGAGGGAAATGGCTGTCCCGCCGAACGTTGAAAACCACAGAAAACCGATGACAGAAGGGACGATCAATACGGTAAAAACGAATTCACGAATGCTCCTCCCTCTTGAGACTCTGGCAATAAATACTCCCACGAACGGGGACCACGCGATCCACCAAGCCCAATAGAAAATGGTCCAATCATTGATCCATGCTCGTGTCTCCTGGTCTAAAGGTGCAATCCGAAAGCTCATGATCGGAAGGTTTTGCACATAGGAGCCAATTGAGTTTGTGAACAAATTCAGGATGAACATCGTCGGCCCCATGATGAATACGAGTAAAAATAACAAGCCGGCTAATACCATATTGGCATTACTGAGGATTTTAATCCCTTTACCTAACCCTGTCCACGCCGAAATCATAAAGAGTACCGTTACAACTGCTACGATAATGAACTGAACCAGGATTCCCGTCGGAATATCGAATAAATAAGACAAGCCCCCATTAATTTGTACAGCTCCGAAGCCAAGTGTCGTTGCCACCCCGATAACAGTAGCAATAACTGCCAATATGTCGATTACTTTCCCCACAGTTCCCTCCGCCGCTTTAGCCCCTATAATCGGTCGCAATGTCGCGCTGATCAAACCTGCGTGGCCGTGCCGAAAATTAAAATAAGCTAAAACCAATGCCACAATTCCATAAATCGCCCAGGCATGGATTCCCCAGTGAAAATAGGTGAAGCGCATCGCGTCTTTAATCGCCTGGTCTGTCCCGATTTCTCCCGTAGGTGAACTGATCGCGTAGTGGCTGATGGGTTCAGCCGTTCCCCAAAAAACAATCCCTATCCCCATCCCAGCACTGAAAAGCATCGCAATCCACGTCGGACGGGAAAATTCGGGCTCTTCCCCTTTTTTCCCAAGCTTAATTCTACCTAAAGGTGTTATCAAGAAGGTTAAACAAACTATCGTGAATAATGTAACGACTATCAAATAATACCAACCTAATTTTTGTGCAATGAAATCCTTCACATTCGTGGTCACACTTTCTAAGCCATCTGGCCAAACCACTCCAATAACGACGAGAACAAGCATGATTCCGGCAGAGATTTTAAAAACCATTGTGAAATTTTTCAACAGGGCGTTCCCCTTCCTATTCGAAGACTCACCTTTATTATCTTAGTAACCGCATTTCTTATTCTTTTGAAGGGAAACCCGTTTTGCTCCTTGGGATGTTGAAAAAGTTGCTTTCCTCCGTCATACCTGTCACACTTGTTAAGTTAACAATGCTAGAAAGTGCAGGTGAATAGATTATGATTGAAGTACGCACGTCTACACTTGAAAATGAAGAATTGAATAGAGGCATGTTCGCTACACGCGATATCGCCAAAAATGAACTTATTCATCAAGCGCCCGTGATACCTTATCCAAACAGCGAACATGTTCACATTGAAAAGACACGTTTAGCAGATTACGCGTTCGAATATGGAGAAAACCATACCGCGTTCGTATTAGGCTATGGCATGATGTTCAACCATTCTTACGAGCCAAATGCTAATTATGTCATCAACTTTGAACACCATACGTTTGATTTTTACGCTTTTACCGATATAAAAGCAGGCGAGGAAGTTTTCATCAACTATAACGGTTTCGTTGATGAACAGGAACTCCTTTGGTTCGACCAAGAAGATGAAAAAGAATGATCGAATTAAAAAACGCCCGGAGAATAATTCTCCGGGCGTTTTTGCTTGGTCATTCAAATGGCGGTCTTTCTAATCAGGACCTTTCTGTTGAATAAGGATCCATTGGATAGATTATCACGAGAAGATCCGACTTTATTCCTGCCCTGATTTTTCCAAACGAAGCTCCCAGGCACCAGCCTTCTTCAAATCTACCCAAATGACCGCTCCCTGCGGATGTTGATAAGGAACAGGTTCATCAAATATTATTGGATTTTCCATCACCCACGCATGCGTATTCTTATAAGGAAGTTCCAGGCAAAATGATGCTTTTGGCTCTGTTGGTAATCAAACAGACTTAACTTTTTACAGTCTACAATGTCGATCGTGCCAAACACCATGCCTGAACCACTTTTGATCAAGCCGACGCGTCCTCGTTTTTTCGTGTTCACCCCTCTGATTTCCCATCTCTTTTTCCCGGTTAATAACAAATCGATCCATGGTGATTTCACAAGCAAACCATTCATTCAAATGAGCTCCCTTTTATGTAAGTTGAACTACTACTTTAACATAGGGAGGAAATAAGAAGAATCCCTCACAGCATAAAACCGGGCATAAGAAATCATCCCGGTTTTAATCCTCACTTTAATTTCCATTCATCTCTTTAAAACAAGTATTCCTGCATCTTAAGAGACATTCTCCGGCATTTATAGTGACTTCATAAACTGTCCTGACCGTTCATTTTTTTGAATAATGCGTTTTACAAAAGGCTGGTTCAGGCGTTATCGTGGGCGGCGTTCCGCAACTTCAATAGAAATTTCAAAGATGTTCATTTCTGTTCATCTCCTTTGTTTTCTTGTTACTTAAAGTATAGTCCGCCACACGATTTTTCTTAACGGCCGGTGGAGTGATTTTCCATCCTTCTTCGGACCGAAAAAAGACGGAGGAGGAATCACCATCCCTTCTCCGTCTTCAGCCTCAAAATCACTCGAACCAGCCTTTACTCCTGAACCAGACGAACATACCGACAGCTACTGCAAGCATGATTCCCCAAACGACGAAATAACCATATTGGGTCTCGAGCTCCGGCATGTTGACAAAATTCATTCCATAAACACCAACGATGAATGTGAGCGGCATGAATATGACAGAAATGACAGTTAGAATCTGCATCGTCCGGTTCGTCTGATGGGAGTTGAGTGATAGGTAACTGTCCCTGATATCCTGAGTCATCTCTCTGTTCGATGCAATCATATCAGCGACTTTGATCAAGTGATCATGGATATCTGCGAAATATTCCCTTCGTTCAAACACACCATCTAAATGGTGGGTGTTCAGGATTCTGTATAGCAAATCCCTCATAGGATGAACCGTTTGCCTCAATGTCAGTAACTCACTCCTCCGGTCGAACAGTGCCTCCAGCAGGTTTTCCATCGAGAGTTTCTTCGTATTGTCTTCGATTTCATTAATATGGTCTTCAATGTTATATATGATCGGAAAATAGTTGTCGACCACTTTATCAAGGATTTGATGAAAGACGTAGTATTCATCAACGGTGGAAAAGTCTTTCGTCCGCTTCACGATGCCCTTCGCTTGCTCTAGAGCTTCGTTTTTTTCCTTATGATAAGTAACGATCGCACATTTCCCGAGAAAAATATCGACCTCTTCCCTTTCGAGATTTTTACGGTTGACCGAATGAATGACAAAAAAGGTGTGATCATCATAATAGTCGAGCTTCGGTCTCTGCAGGCCGTGCAAACAGTCCTCCACTGCCAGCGGGTGAAAATTGAAATGGGATTCGAGTAATTCGACTTCTCCCTCTGTCGGTGCCTCGAAATCCACCCAGTACCAGTCCCACTCCTCTTCAGAGAGTTGTTTCATGGAAAGAGCTTCTTGGAACCCTTTATCTTTTGAAAAAGCCATAATTTCTATCATCCAGTTCACCTGCCATTTATGTAGGTTCTTTCTTTTTTATTCCCAAATCATTGTTTTTCAAACAACCCCTCCTCGTTGTGATACGATAGAAGAAATTGCTGAACGGAGGAAAGCACTGATGCAGAAAACGACTAAACCCCTGCGCCTGAAGGGAAACCTTATTCTTCTCAGAAGCATTGAAGAGGAGGACATTCCGAGTTTATACCAATTGATTTATGGTGATGGTGACCCAGAATGGAAAAAATGGGACGCCCCTTATTATCCTCTCGAACCACATACGTTAGACAGTTACAGAAGTCATGAACGAGCAAGAAAAGATCGCCTCAGAGACAGCGAACCTGATTCGCGCTTGATAATCGAAGTCGACGGGAAGATCATCGGGACGGTTACTTATTATTGGGAGCACAAACCTTCTCTCTGGCTTGAAGTCGGCATCGGCATTTATGATCCGGATTATTGGAACGGGGGATATGGATCAGAAGCACTGACCCTTTGGATCGACCACCTTTTTCTAGTTCTCCCCCTTGCCCGTGTAGGGTTAACCACATGGTCAAGAAATGAACGGATGATGAGAGTGGGAGAAAAACTCGGCATGAAAATCGAAGGACGTATGAGGAAATGCCGCATTTATGAAGGTGAATACTATGATGCTATCCGGATGGGAGTTCTTCGTGAGGAATGGAGCAAGCGTTCATGAATCTCTACAAGATCTCCACTTCCTTCTTCATTCTGACAACCATTCTTTTTGCGTACCTATGGTATGATTCCGAAGGCCCCCAGCCTTTGGATGAATTTGCTGTTGCAGCAGTCACCTCATCGATCAAGGAATTACCCTACACCATGGAAGGTGTCCAACTCTCGTTTCAAAATTATCATGAAGAAGAGTCGACAGAAAAAGAACAATTTTACACAAGAACTTTATTAGCCAGAAGCTTACAAAATCTGAATGACAATCAAAGGTTGATTTCAGCAGCGGAACAATCGAAAGTTTTGGAGAAAGGCTGGTTCAGAGAGTACTCCGATGCCCTTTTCACAATGCGCTCGATCCTTACCACCCACTCGTTTGAAAATAAAAATTCTAAAGAAGTAAAAAGGATCAATCAAGAGCTTGAAACACTGCAATCTTCTATAGAAGAGACCGTAACCGAAGAGTCATTTTCCACTAAGAATAGAAAAGACTTACAGTCCATAACAGAAATGATTGAAAAATTTAATCAGACCTTCTCTTAAAAATTCCAAAAAGAGGCTGGATAAAAGAATTTTCCCACTAGAGGACCCGAACGAATCGTTCGGGTTCTCTTTTATGAAGCAACAAATGCCTACGCTCCATTTGATCCATTCTACTCTATTGTTCTTTTTTCCAGGGGGCCGTTACGTTTTGTCCCAACCTTTTCTTGATGGATGGATATATTACCGTTTCTCAGCTCAGCGTTGCAGGGAGTTTTGGCGCCGAAAAGTTTAATACGGGATTCTGAAACAAGTTTTGGAGTATGGAAATCCCCTGCGATGTATCTTCCTCTATGTCTATCGAAATAAGGTCGTTCTGCATAGGCTAGCATGTACTATTTACGTGTTTAGTACATCCTCATTTCCATCCGTGTCGTAATAGCCTAATACTGCATCCACATAGTATATATCCCCATAACACGCCTCAAACTCCTCCGCTTCTGGCCGGATACAACTATAATCACCTGTATGCTTCAGCTCTTCATACTTTTTTGCCGAAAACTCAATCGCTAACTCCTGGGTGTATTCTCCTCCATTGGCCATCACGTAATCGATGAAACCCGCGCCAAAGTTATACGATTGGAGAGCTAATTTCACATCCTGATCGGCCTTTTCCAATGTATGCGCAAAATAACCCACCCCTTGTTCAATTGAACGAGAAGGGTCATTGATGCATCCGACAAAACCACATAATGATTCAGATGCCTGCATAGGATCGTCACCTCTCCCACCGGATTCCTGCATCATTAAGGCCAGCAGAATACCAGTGTAGTCACCGATGCCTTCTTCTTCCGCATACTTTTCCACTTCATCCTCATATTGCAGTACTTGCTGCGAAAGGTTTCGCTCACGATCATTTGTAATGCTACTCGTCATCCCCTCTCCCAAATTGCTATCGGAAAGTAAATGGAGAACGCCGACGATAAGTAGAATAGGAAGAACGATCTTGATAAGGGCCTTGGTCCCAGCTTTTTTTAATTTAGTTTTGGTCTTTTTTCCAGACATGGGTCTTCCCCTTTACTATGAATAAAAAAATGCATTTCAATTATGGATATCACTAGTTTAATAGATTCTGTCGAAATGGCGCGAGATAACTTAATAGTAACTGAAATGAGGGGAAGAACAAAATGATTTGCTGAAATTCCAACCGAAAAAGGGAACCTCCCCGGCTTACTATTCGGGGGATGGATTGGATTTGGAATAGTTGTGTTCAAAAGCCGTCAACATTAAATAAGCGGGTAGCGGGGTAGTTGGGAAGGACTGAAACAGCTGTGAACCGTAAGCAACTTGAGACATTAATAGTAATCATTCCTGCTTCTATTCTTTAAGCTTACCAGGAAAAAATAGAACGGGGCTGGGACAAAACACTAACTGCCACAGGAAAAGACGAACAATAGGGTGGAATGGATCAAATGGAGCGAAGTATGTTGCCGGAGCGGCGTATGCATTTATGGCTTCATAAAGAAAACCCGAACGAATTAGATTCGTTCGGGTTTTCTAGCGGTAAAATTCTTTTGTCCCAGCCTCGTTCTATTTTCCCCACCATTTCAGTTTTAAGTAGTAATGAGGTTTTTTACGCAAAGTGACTGTTCAACGGAGGAACAATTTGTTTCTTACGCGAAACTACTCCGGCAAGAACCGCCTGGTTATCGTCTAAATCAATATTAAATGCTTCTGCAACAGCTGCAGACTGTTCACCGACAGCTACCACTGTGGAGTCGCTTTCCAATATATCTGTAACAACAAGCAAGAAGAGATCCAATTCTTTCTCTCCGACGACTTTGTTCATCGCTTGTTCCAGCTCACCTTTACGGGAAAGGACATCATTCGTGTCCACTGTATTGACCTGGGCGATTTCAACTTTCTGATCACCCATCGAAAATTCTTTTGCATCAAGAGAAATCAGTTGCTCTGCTGTTTTATCACTGATGTCTGCCCCAGCTTTCAACATTTGCAAGCCATAATCTTGAGCATCTACCCCGGCGATGGATGCCAGTTCTTCAGCTGCTTTACGATCCTCATCCGTGCATGTCGGCGATTTGAACAATAAAGAGTCGGAAATAATGGCAGAAAGCATCAAACCAGCCATCGGCTTGGATATTTCCTGTCCTTTTTCCTTATAAAGCTTACACAAGATTGTCGCTGTACAACCCACTGGCTCTGCACGATAATAAAGGGGACTTTTAGTTTCGAAATTCGCAATACGGTGGTGATCGATTACCTCAAGCACTTGTACTTCATCGATATCATCCACACTTTGTTGCCGCTCATTGTGATCGACTAATATGACCTGTTCCACTTCTGTTGCTACGCGCTCGACTAAACGAGGAGCATCAACATTGAACTGATCCAGTGCAAATTGTGTTTCCCCACTTACTTCACCAAGGCGTACGGGCTCTACATCTTCACCGATCGCTTTCTTCAAATCTGCATAAACAAGGGCAGAACAAATCGTATCTGTATCCGGGTTTTTATGACCGAAAATCAATGTTTTACTCACGAAAATCTTCCTTTCTTATAGAGGGTATGTATTAAAGCGTGTCCGTTTTGATTATAAAATAGAATAGCTCTTGAGTCCATCGCAAGACAATAAAACCCTCTAAAATACTAGGAATTATTTTTTGTAAAAACTTATGATCAGTCCATAGCCGAGCACCACCTGCAAAACCGGAGCGACCGCTATGTTTGTAACCAGAAACATAGGGAGAAATGTATTAATAGGTAGAAAGAATGGAACCAATAACAGATACAGGGCTGGAAGAATCATTAGTATCCAGACGCTTTTTCTCAATCGGACTTTCCCTTCCCCTCTCAAGAAATGGAAAAATTGTTGCAGCGCCAGCACCATTCCTACAGGGACATAAGCCAGTTGCCCAAAAACAAAATAAGGATAAGGGCTGAAAGTTGCAACCGCATGCTCTTGAAACTTCACATTAACATAAGAGATGACCAGCAAATAAAGAAAAATACTTACTGACTGTATGAAAACCAAACGTTGCCTAAACATTTCCCTCTCCTTTCCTGTACATACCATATCCTATGTAAGCAGGAACTTTTTTTGCGACGTTCCACAAATCCCTAGAATCTTATCGTTAATTTTGGTGAGACGTTACATACCACAAACCACATAGGCAGCATCATTTATGGAATTGCATACTACGACAGGATTTTACATAGTTCCTGTGAAAAATAGGTTTATCCGAAAAAAATAAGGGAATCTAATAAAAAGGTATTTGAGATTTCGCTACATTATGTGTTAGAATTCCTAACATAAGAAAAAGTGAGCTCCATATCCTGAATCCATTCGGATACAAAACTCACAAATAATATTTAAAGAGAGGGTAATGTATGACTTACACAAAAGAACAGATCAAGCAGGAAGTAAAAGAGAACAACGTAGAATTCCTTTTATTGGAGTTCACAGATATGCTAGGGGATACAAAAAATGTCGAATTGCCGGTTGAAGAATTGGAAATGGTTTTGAATGAAGAAGCGATGTTCGACAGTTCTTCTATTTCCGGTTTCTCCGATATCCAAGAAAGTGATATGTATCTGGTACCAGATTTGGATACATTCTTGCTTCTTCCTTCATTGGTCGATGAAGATCGCAGCGCGCGCTTCATTTGTGATATCTACAAGCCAGATGGCACTCCATTCGAAGGAGACCCTCGTTACATCCTGAAACGTGCTATGAAAGAAGCGGAAGATATGGGCTATACAGTAAATGTCGGTCCAGAACCAGAATTCTTCCTATTCAAATTGGACAAAGACGGCTACCCGATCCGCCAAATGAATGACCGCGGTGGTTACTTCGATGCTTCACCGAAAGATAAAGGGGATAAAGTCCGTCGTGACATCGTCCGTACACTGAAGAAATTCGGTTTTGAAATGGAAGCTTCCCACCACGAAGTTGCTATGGGGCAGCACGAAATCAACTTCCGCTTTGATAACATGTTGAAAACAGCTGACAATATTCAAACATTCAAAAATGTTGTTAAAGATATCGCGACGAATCATGAATATCACGCTACTTTCATGCCGAAACCGATTTCCGGCGAGAACGGTTCAGGCATGCACTGCCACCTTTCTTTATTCCAGAATGGCGATAGCGCCTTCTACGATGAAGATGCAGAAGATGGCGTATCTAAGACAATGAAACAATTTATTGCAGGAATTCTGCATCACGCACGTGGTATCGCTGCTATTACGAACCCGAACGTAAACTCTTATAAGCGTCTTGTACCTGGGTATGAAGCACCTGTCAGCATCGCCTGGTCCCACTCTAACCGTAGTTGCATGATGCGTGTACCGACAACCCGCGGGAAAGGGACTCGTTTCGAAGTCCGTAATCCGGATCCTACTGCAAACCCTTATTTGACACTTTCAGTATTGATCCAGGCTGGTCTTGAAGGAATCCGTAAAGAAATGGATGCTGGTGAAGCAGAAGCACGTAACCTTTACGAAGTGGATGACGATAGTGTACCGACACTGCCGACAAACTTAAAAGAAGCACTATCATCTCTGAAGAAAGACGAACTGCTCCTTAATGCACTTGGTGATCACACATCCCAAGCGTACATCCAGGACAAAGAAGCTGAATGGACAGAGTATTCCCTACAAGTCAGCAAATGGGAAATCGACAAGTATATGAACAAGTAAGGTGAAAGACCTTACTCCATAAAAAAGCAGCGTTTTCCTATATGGAAAACGCTGCTTTTTACGTGAGATATTTTATGGTGATATCCTAAATCACTATTCCCGTCCTGT
Organism: Halobacillus sp. H74; assembly: GCF_052246715.1. NCBI lineage: Bacteria > Bacillati > Bacillota > Bacilli > Caryophanales > Bacillaceae > Halobacillus > Halobacillus sp. H74. The sequence continues at coordinate 138,128 of NZ_JBQQCI010000007.1, forward strand.
TTCTAAAGGAGCGCTCGCAACTCATTAGTCATTTCATGAACCAGTTCAGGTCTGCCATGAAATTGTGCAGGTGTGTTTTGAAATAGTTCAATCTTCCATTCATCATCCTGTTCAACCATAACGAGAGTATGATGTGTGTTCATTTCAGATTTGATATCCTCTTCCTCCGGCGGAATCATCCCAGCGATCGCCCTTAAGATAACTGTCTCTTCAGTAAGAAAGCGGATATCTTTCACTTTACTTATGAACGGAGCCGTTGGGTGGTCCTTGAAAATGGGATGTAAATGAGAAAAAATTTCCTCCCGGCCGATAGACTGACTTCCGTCAAATCCGATACTTTCCCCATTTTCCGTAAAAAGTTCGGCCATTTTTTCAGCATCGCGGTTGTTCCAAGCTGCTATCAGATCATTATATACCTCTTCTACAGCTTTTTCTTTTTTAGTCTGCATATGATTCACTCCTACACATTAATTTTATTCTCGCCTATCAATTTACCATTGAAACTCTTTCACAAACTGACTCGGTGTTGCGCCATACATCTTCTTAAAGGAACGGTTGAATGTACTGATCGATTGAAAACCTACCTTGAATGCCACTTCCGTAATTTCCATGTCTTTACCCTTCAGAAGACAAGCCGCCTTTCTTAAGCGGACATGATGCAGGAACTCCCTAGGGGTCATCCCCACCGCATTAGTAAAAGAGCGATGAAGATGATATTTACTTATGTTTAGATGGGCAGCTAAATGATCTAAAGTCACATCATCTTGATACCTTTCCAGAATATAGTCCTTGATTGCTTTTATAGATGATTCCGAACTAAATGGCCGCTTTTTTCCACTTTTCTCCCAATGCTCTGAATGCGAACCTCTCATTTGATCTAATAAGACAGAAGCCAGCTCTCCCTCTCTAGCTAAGGCCGCTTCCATTCCTTCATCCGAAGCGATTTGAAACAGGGATATCGCTTTATTTAAAAGCAGCTGTGAATTGGACTGGACAGGTGAAAAATCAATAGAATCGAGCTCAAATCCTGTATAGGTCCTATAGGCTTCTGAAATGATTTCTTCATTGAAGCTGATCAACATGACCTTCTTCCGGGCATGCGCAGCTTCATGCTGGTGGCTGTCACCAGGTGGGACTAGCAAAGACTCCTCAAACTCCAGTTTCCGCTTTTTTGAATTATGATAGGTCATTAAATCACCAGATAAGGGGACGCTGATCTGAAAGTAATCATGCGTATGTGATTCATCAGCTTCCCCTTCTTGCAGATCGAACATTAAAACCCCGGCCCCTTCCATTTCCAGACGCATTTCCATGAGGTTTCCCCCTTTCGCAAGATTCGCCTTCAATTGAGCAAGATTTGAAAAGTATTTAACCCCAGACCTCAGCTAAACTGTTTCTATCCCTTTACAGATTCGGAGATGAAGAAACCTATGAAATCATACCTGCGCCAAATCCCACAGCCCGTTTGGATCCAGACGATCGGTCATGCGTTGACTTCGTTTATTTCCATCATTCTTTTACCTTTTTTAACGCTTTATATGTATAATCATTTTGGCGAAAACATCATGCTTACAACATTAGTGATTGGTGTACAACCTTTCACAGAAATCATCTTCACATTTTTATTTGGCGGATGGATCGATCGTTTCGGGCGAAGACCAGTGATGCTTAGCTCTTTATTATTTCAATTCATCGCTCTCACAGGCCTTGCATTTGCTGATCACCTATGGTTGTTTGTCTTTTTTATTTTTTTGAATGGTGTCGGGCGTTTCGTTTATACACCTGCAGCACGAGCGCAAATATCAGATATTGTCCCCGAAAAGAATCAGGCCGAGACATTCGCTCTATTGAACACTGCCTCAAGCATCGGTGCACTTGGTGGCCCGGTCACAGGGGCTTTACTTTTTCAATACGATCAAAAAATCCTTTTTTTGTCGATGGGGCTCCTGGTTTTGATGTACTTCCTTATAGGACTGAAGTACATTCCTGAAACGTACCCAAGCACCCCCGTGTCCTCTACTTGCTATAAACTGGATCGGCGGGACTATAAAATGATCGGATGGCTTGTCATTGGAATGCTGCCGCTCAGCTTCTTCCACGCACAAATGGAAACAAACTGGCCCGTGTTTCTGAAAGAAAATCTAGTCCACTATTTATTCATATTTTCGCTGCTTGAAACTATAGGTACCGTTGTTTTCATTCTGTTTGAAGTCGTTTTAGTCCAACGCACCCGTCACTTTTCACAAATACGGGTCATCCAAACCGGTTACCTTTTGTATGGGGCAGCATCACTTGGGTTTGGATTTTCTGACCATTTGTCTGGGTTTATTGTATCACAGCTCATCTTTTGTATGGGGGCTATTCTTACACTCAACCATATGCAGACGATCATCAGCACCCTTGCCCCTTCTGCCCACAAAGGAAGATACTTCGCGCTTTTCGGGTTGCACTGGGATATCTCTCGCACAGGAGGACCATTTTTAGGCAGTATCGTATTATCTGCATTCGGCGGCGAGACTTTATTTTTTATCACTTTCGCCCTAATCATATCTGGGGGACTGATGCAAAAGCGATTGCTCAAGAGTTTGCTACAAACAGAATCGCATCCTTTCAAATCTGTATTATGATACGGGTTGAGCAAAAATAAAATCGACCCCGACCTACTTAAATCGAGGCTGCTGAAAAAACCTCTTCAATCTAGAGGAGCAGTTAACGTTTGTTGTTGCTTCTCACGAATCGCTTGTCAGTGGATGCTTGCCGCGGGCACGCTCATCGTGGAATCAACGAGGTCCATCTAAAAAGAGTGATTTTCTTTGATTTATAAAAGAACATCACCCTGAGTGTAGAAGGGCCGGCGGTGATCTTCACCGTCAATACCAAACGAATACTAAAGCTCGTGGAAAATGTCTCGTCATAATAAAGAAGCCGAGTTGAACGGTAAAACCGTCCTACTCGGCTTATTTCTTTGATGGATAACTCAGAAAGTTGCAGTTCTTCAGTAGCCTCCTTAAATCTCGTGAGGCCATTTGTTCAATATCCACCTATTTTCCACCTGCTCACTAACTCACCATCCTCTCCCCTCATACCGAGCTGACCACAAGGACTGTGCCCAATAGAATGATCAAACCAAAAACGTAGCGTTCAAACTTATGGCTAGGGATGCGACGATGGATAAAAAAACCGAGCAGAGTTGCTATGATGATAGCAGGCAGTGAAAGGCCGAATAATAGAAATAAATCCTTTGTCCATAGACCTCCAATGGCCTGGCCGCTCACAACAAGAAGACCGGAAATCAAGAAATGGGCTTGAAGCATGCCACGGAAGCGAGCAGGCTCCCATCGACGCATGGTTCCATATACTACCACTGGCACTCCATTGAAGTTATAAGCGCTCCCCAGCATTCCGGCAGCGAAGCCAAAGGGGATCGCCCAAAAAGGTTCATTCAACAACTGACGCTGGTTTTTTTCAGTAAGCATCGGCTTGGCTATGGAATAACAGCCATAGACGATAAGAAACAGCCCAAGTCCTATAGAGATGAACAGCCCGGAGGCGAACTTAACTAAGAGAAGCCCTGCAGGGATGCCAATAAGTGTCATAATAGCTAATCGGATAAGGATAGCTCGATCGACGTACTGCCAGCTTGTTGAAATAGTAAAAACAGCTACCGTTAATCCTGCCAAACCGATTAGCGAAATAGCCGTATGTAGTTCAATCGGAAGTAAAGCGAGTAATGGCATGCTGATGACAGCTTCCCCAAACCCGAACGTAGCCCGCATCAGTGCTCCGACAAACACTGCAGCAATTACTAGGATAATAAGTGTTGTAGTCATATAATCTGAACAGCTCCAAATAATCAGTATCGTTCTCGTTCTAAAAAATCCATACCGAAGTCTGAGACCCACATAGGGTTGGTTGTTCTTTCAAATTCTCTGACCACTTCTAACTTCGAATGATTTCTATAAATTTTTATAGACCTTCCTTTTTCATTGTACCCCAAAAAAATGACACTTCCGTTCCAAACGCTTGTATCTTCTTATGTTTTTAAAATCCTGGATTATTGGTATTTCGTATACCCCTCACTAGTTTTCACTCAAAAACTATGCCACTTTCAAACACTGAAGACAGTTTTCACCTGCAAAGAAAGTCGTTTAACTTCAACCTCAAGTGGAATGGTCAAAAAAAGCAGGAAAGAAAGGTGGCAGGACTTATGTTTGACACTGAAAAATATTTTAATAGAAGCTACGTGCACTCCAGAAATGAATTCCGCAAACATTTATCTACCATCAAAGAAAAGTGGCCGTCTGCAGAATTATACACTCAATCGATCGGCAAAGAAGAAGACACTACCATTGATGTCATTTATTCTGAGGCGAACTCTTCTAATAAGCAAGTCCTCTTTTTCACCACAGGGGAACATGGAATTGAAGGATATGCCGGAGCAGCGGTAGTTCATTTATTTGTTGAAGAATATCTGAATCAAGTCGATCCACAATCGACAGGCATTTGTTTCGTCCATGCGATCAACCCGTGGGGGATGAAGAATTTTCGCCGTGTCACTGAAAATAATGTGGATTTGAACCGCAATTATTTTTTAGAACAAGGCACCGTACCTGAAACCGTAAACCAGTACTACGCAAAAGAGAGCGAAATTTTCCAGCCTAATGGGGTAGTGAAAGATATAAAAAAAGAAAAAACAGCTTTATATGAACAGCTAAGCAAAGGGATGATGAATGAAGGACACAGCGGTATCAAAACAGCGAAAGGCATGGGGCAATTCGAATTTGAACGGGGCGTTTATTACGGTGGTACTGATGAAGAAGAATCCACAAAGTACATGAAGGAATGGCAGCTTAAATTACTGACCACCTATTCCCGTGTCATTCATATGGACTGGCATACCGCACTTGGACCGACAAATGAAGTCACCATGGTCATGTCAGAACATGACGAACGGGAAGAGGAAGAACTGAAAGCACAATACGGAATGAAGAACATCAAAAAATTCACCCCGAAAAATGTAAAAGGAGATTCTACTAATTATTTTCATAAATTAAAGAAGGAAGTAAGCCCGGATACAAAACTCTTCTCCGCCCTGTTCGAATTCGGCACTTTTGGGGCGGATAAAAAAGCAGAGCTGCGTGAACTCACTACCATCATTCTAGAAAACCAACTGTACTGGGAAGGAGCTGTGCATGAGGAAGATCGACAATGGATTCTCGAGGAATTCAATAACATGTTTTATCCTGAGGAGGAAGCATGGAGAGAAGCGGTATTAAAAGAAGCGCGTCTGGCCATTGCTTCTGTCCTTAAAGAAGAGGGCCTCCTCTTACCAGCTTAGTCAGTGAATCAATGGAAATAATCTAAGATCAAATGTAAACAGGTGAAATCCGACCAAACAAGAAAACGCTCAGATGATCTGAGCGTTTTCTTGTATATGGAATTTTCCGCTAAAACATGCAAGGGATCTTCCACACACTTAAAATGTGGTTATCTGTGTTGGTCTACAAGAATAGGGTTCCCATCTGGATCCTCAATTGTAAAATGGGCTGGTCCTTCCCCCTATTAACTTTTGAGAGTCTCCCCTCCAGGTTACTGTGCAGAATTCATCCACCCCTCCTATTGAAAGCTAGGCAATTTCCAATCAAACCATCTTCCATGCCCTTCTGTATCTCCAATCGTTCTTTCTTCTTTTATCCCATTGATAAATGAAACCATATGCAATTTCCGATCGCTTATATTATTGTAAATATGGAAAACATCTCTTTTACTGCCGATCCTGCTCACTTTTTGCAGCAACTCTGTTTTTACTGCTTCCGGCATCTGGTTGGCCACATGGGTATGGAAGATACATAGCACATCATCTTCAGAGGGATTGCCGGCTAAATCTGAAAGCATTGCCACCCCGTCCCCCTCAATCAAACTTGGAGGATCGAGTCTCAACTGTTCCACCGCTTTGTCGAAGGTGAGCAGCCTTTCTGTATGTTCCGGCCAAATAAGTGCTTTCAACCAAAGAGACTCCTCCTCATCGGTTAAGTCGCAAATCTGTAAATCCACCCCTATCCGGTCTTTAACCAAAGGCGGAGCCGGAAGGAAATCAGGCACACTTCCTTCCCGAACCTTTGAGGTCAAATGAACAACTGAGTTTTCATTCCCATAATTTTTTCCGGTTCCATATGAGTAAGAGTATTGATCCCACAACAATTGCAACCCTGCGCTTGAACCAATTTCGATTAAAGAAAGCGGCTTTTCAGTCTTTTGATGGATATGACAAAAGACTGGATAGAGATATGCACACCTCCCCACTTCATTTGTTTGCACAAGCTTGGTCCGTAACAATGCAATTATTTCTTCTCTATATACCTCACAGAAATCCTGAAAGAATGGGTAAGGGGCTCCCTCCTGCACCGTTTCAGCCGCAATACTTGGATAAAACGCCTGCAAGTGATGCTGCTTCCCTTGCAATAAAAGGTAATGAACGGATCCGAATAATAGATTAGGGATCGGCTGGCCTTCTTGAGCGTGAGAACATAAATTTAATAGCTCTTCATCCTCAGCGATTTCTAATGCTAATGTTTTGTATAATAGACTCGAGCCTTCGCACTCGATTGCTGCAAAATCCTCAAATATTTTTTTCAGCTGATTGGTATCCAATACCTTTCCCCCTATCATTTAAATGCTTGTCAACGTTAAAGGTCAGTTCCATTTTTTCAGAGCCGCCCATAACCCTTTCAATTTCCGTTCGATAGGATTGCTCGCATTTGTTTGCTGTTTTTGCCATTCATTGTAACTGGCGATCCCGATCAGGATAATGCCTGCCAATAGCAGGTAGACCCACCACGGCATATTGCCCCAATAAGGCCTCGTTTGATAAAGCACATTGAATATCAGGACGCCCATTCCTACAAAAAAGTAAGATTTGATTCGCCACTGCATACCGGCAATCATTGAAAGCAGCGACAGTCCACCGATGATCCATGCGTCCCAGATGGTGTGACTTCGGATAGCATCAATAACCAAATAGGCAGCAATGAGCAATAGCACTGCAAATTGAACGTGATTCATTATCGGTGCATATTCTTTCCATGTCCTTTTTTTCAAGAAGAAAAGAACGACGAGAACAGGTAAAACCAGCAGCTCTGCTTCTATCAAATCCGGTATCATATGGCGATGATCAACCAGTCCGACAATATAGCTAGCATATAAACATCCGGCACCAGCTGTATGGAAGATCTTCTGCAGTATAGCCTCCGACCATTTGCCGGCATTGATGAAGAGCCACAAGCTGAGAAGGAGAAGCGGAGTAATCTGAATCCAAACATTCTCATCCATCATAGTTGTGAGGTTCGTGTAAGCAATGTACACAAGCGCCGTCCATGAATAGGCATCCACTTCATATTTCGGGCTGATCAAATATTTATGAAAGTAACGCCCGGCTGTGACAAGGACGCCGACACAAATCACCATGATGGTAAGGAAAGTGAGCCTCTCCCAATCCATGCTTACCTTTTCCCATAAACCGATCGTCAGGATTAATGGAATGAAACGGGCAAGTGTCCACCCTCTCCGGTGTAAAAAGAAAAGGATCAGCACTGCATAGCCAAGGACAACCAGCCAGTCAAGGGAGAACCATCGGCCTGGCTGGTTTATGATCACCATTAGCCCGATTATTGAAAATGGAATCAAGTACCATTCAATCCTGCGACTCCATTCTAATGGTACTGCTCCCCACAATACTGCAAAACAAAGACTAGTTAAGATATAGACATATTCGGACGGTGTCGATAGGCCCCATCCGTAAAAGTCTTTACTTGTCAGTATCATGACAAAGAATGTTGTCATACCCGCGTACAACATCAGCCTGGTTACCCTTTCATGCTTGGTATCCAGTGAGCTGAATACATATAAAGCTAACGGGATAACCAACACCCATGGCTGAACATTGCCAATACCCATTTGATCTAAGTAATAAACAGCAATCAGCAATGGCAGTAATCCATGTCCAAGCCAATAAAAGTACGGCCTGATCCCCGGCCATTTCTTCTCTCCTAACTCTCCGATGCCAACAAGAAGCACCGGTGCAAAGACAAGATAGATGAAATGGGCGGAGAATGAATTCAACGCTAATGTATCCATCAGGGAAGCATAAAATGCCAGGGTGACCAGGGATACGAGCATCCATAAGAATGATTGTTTTGCAAATTGGACCAGACTGTACAGCATGGCAATTCCAACCAGCAGGATCAACGGTCTGACCACATCCCCTTCAACTTTAGTGTGGTTCAATAGTAAGACCATACCAAGACTGTAGGATACCTGGCTGACGTAAAAAGTCGCTGTGGAAAGCTCCTTTTCACTAACCTTCTTCCAGCCTAAATGAACAATCAAAAGCAAGACACCAATGACCGCATAATGAAAAGGCATGGAAAGACTTTCTTCATAGCCTGGAAACCTGTCACTCATAGGTTCATAGATTATAGCACCTGCCAGGAGCAAAGTGATAGGCTGGCCCCAAACAGCAGTTACTTTGATATCGTGGCTGCCGTGCTTCTTTTTCACCAGATAGCATTGGATGCTGACGAGCAGTAACATGAGTGCACTGTAACCATAAATCATCTCATACAACGCATAAACGACTGATCCAGCCATCACCATCAGACATAAATGAAATGTACTTTCCTGAATCACCTTCAACCAGGTATTTTCTGTCCATAAGCCGACATACACAAGCACCAGTGAAGCACCTGCAAATAAGAAAAAGAACAGTGGACCTGTTTCGGTCAACTCCCATAGCTGCCAAAGGGTAATAAAGAAAAACACTGGTGTCATGTAAAGGAATACCACGTATCCAGTTAAATTAGCAAGGAGCAAATAATTGGCGGTGATGATGACATAGGCTGCCAACAATACCCAGGAACCTTCTTCTCCTCTTAATAAAATGCTCTCATAACTGATATAGACAAAAGCGAAAAATGAGACGACACCACTCGTGTATCTAAAGACTTTTTCCACAAACTTGTGGTTTCTGAAGGCATAGGCAAAACCTATATAAATCAATCCCACCAGTGCATACACCGTCAAGTCCAGCGACTGGAGAGGAGAATGTTCCACCAATTGATAAATGGCGTAAACAACCATCACCGAAAAGACAAATTGGTATTCTTTCGTTTTATAGACGAAGACCATCGCCATGTATATACCAGCCGTCAATAAGAGATTGAAACTGTAGAACACTTCACTCTCAAAGAAAAACAAGAGAAGCAGGGTTGATAATACAAGGTTCATCTGAGCATACAGGGGAAATTCTTTCATGAATAACTGCCATTTCTCTGAATCTTTGAAACGCACATGAAAAACGAGCAGCCCTGCATTAAAGACCATCAGCAATAAATAAAAAACATCTGTAGCTAATGGAAGAGCCCCAAGTGCAAAACCTACTGATAACGATAGAAACAGAAGGGAAATCCACACATATAAACGCGACTGATGGACAAAAGCAATCCGAACATACAAGGACAGTGGGAGAAATGCACCTAAGAAACCGAGCAGATACCTGCCCTCTCCGAATAGAGATAAATAGCTTCCCAACAACTCAAAGTAACCGATCGCCACAATGGCAATAGGAATTAACAAACTTCCAAGAGTTAAGAAAGCAAACGCCGTTTGTGTAATCTTCAGGAATCTTCCAGTCACATAACTAAGCCCGAAGAAAAATAACGACACAAACGCCAGCGAGAACACTTTCATTCCCGCTCCCATCTGATTCCACTGACTCGTAGCGACAATCAGCCCTGTAATCAGCAACAGTGATACACCTAAAATCAATGACCAGGTGATGTTCCGTTCACGGATTTCTTCTGCTGATTTTACTTTTTTCACTTTCTCAGGTTTTGCTGGTTCCGGCTTAGTCTCCTCCACCGGTTCAGCTTTATCTGCTTTCATAGCCTTTTTCTGTTCTTGCAGAGATTGTTGCTCATTGATAAATGAATGGTGCGCCTCTAGGACTCTCCCATATTCATCATCGGACAAATAACCTTCGTTCCATAAGTGGACAAGTCTTTCCTTGAAAACCGCCTGTCTTTTTTCTTCTGATAAATAAGACACATTGCTCCCCCTTTCGCCCAATTGTTAAGTGTAATATTACACCTTAGCAACACTTAAATCAACCTTTATTTTCCATATTCATATGTAACACCAATGAAACTATGAGCCAAGATCCTTTTCTAGAAGTGTCTGTTAAATGGAGAAAATAAGAACTAATAATAGAGATGCAGCAGCAATAAATGAAAAGCCCGCCATCGGTTTACTTTCAGTTCTGCTGCACCTGTCACGAGCATCAAAGTACCAGGAAATAAAAGCATATAAGGAAGTGTACTATCATTTCCAGGGATCAACACATAGGTGGAAATTCCGATACATATGACTGCCAAAACGATTCTGGTGATTGCTAACATTTTCCCATCTCCTGAAGTTCATTTTTCCTTCCTTTTATCTTTTAGTCAGATACGAGAAGGATAAAATGAGTCCAGATCCGTATAAACCTAATGCAATATAGGCAGGGAGCAAATGGGTGAACGTTGTATATCCAATCATGATATGGACGAATATTCCTGCAGCAAAAGCCGGGATGCCGCCAATAAGAAACATCCACCATAACCATCGTTTTCCTTCATGAAACCCCCAGAGTGCAGCCATTAGCACGAGCGATCCTACACTGATCAAGGCACTACCGAAACCTGCCCGGTCATGGGCAACGACGGGAATCAGCCGTTCATTGAAAGCCTGGATCATTTCTGGAGGCATGCACAGGTACTGGATATCCGTCGGGATAAACACACTGGATACCCCGATTACCGAAATAATGATTCCCCCCAGTACAAAAGCAAACCCTAAAACTACGAGACAAAATTGGCCATATACCCCCAGTTTCCATGCACGACTATTCTTCCGGTTCGGTGAGGAAGGGGTTTCTTTCAATCCACGTGATTGAATCGCCCCTGTCATATACATAGGAAGGAGAACGAGCCAAAACAATAGATGCAGCCAATCGAAATATCCATATCCTATGAAGAATAGAATGCCTGCAAAACCTGTAATAGCTGCAAAGTCAATGGCTTGCCTTGCCCACCTTAGACCATGACGGACGCCGAATCCAGCCAACATCATATAAATAAAACCCCCGGAAATCATTGTTCCCGCCAAGGTCATGCGATCGTGTTTCATGAACCAGATCATTCGCTCATTAAATAGCAGCAGCTCTTCTCTTGTCATTCCTAAAAAATGTTCATCATATGGAAGAATGACCGAGGTCAAACTGAACATCAAGGCAAGGAGGCCTCCGAGCAAGATCGACAGCCCAAAGATAAAATACCAGTTCCACCCTGTATCAGGAACCTCCCTCTCCCCTTTTTCATCTATAAGAGCTTCATAGATCCGCTTCGGCAAACCAGGTCCTGTATCGATGTATTCACCTGATAATAGGAGCAGGTCAGCACCCTCGTCCAACAATTCGATCGCATCCGCAGGTTCACGGATTCCACCGACCGTAATTTTATGTAAGCCCGGGTATTTCTTTAAGCTATGCTTATGATTTTCCTTATTGATCACGGTATCTTCGCCTGCTTGTTCTTCCAGTATAATTCCAGAAAGCCATTTAAGCTCATCCTCAAGTTGAACATCCTCCACCAGATGGCTTGGGACCCTTACATAAAGAGGTTTATATTCATTCAGGAGCATCAAGTCTGTCGGATGCAATTCCCTTTTCATTTGTTGATAAGAAATACTATAAAACCCCTCGTAAGGCTGTAATTGGCCAGCCAAGTGCATGATTTCCTCTTGCGAACCCTTCAAGTGAAAAAGAAGCGGCTGGCTGATATTATCCCGCACAAGATGATCCAGCGTCTTTTGCAGTCCTATCGATTCGCCCCTGGCAGGGAAAGCGATGGTTCGATTCGCGAGCCTTCTTTTCGGATATAATGGACGTCGTTCTTCCTCTAATGTGACGGGTCCGATTTCTATGAACCCAAAGCCTAACTGACTAAAAGCTTTCGTTCCGGATAACTGCGGATCCATCTTTCCGGCCAGTCCAACAGGTCCTGAAAAAGGAAGACCGTTAATGGAAGTGTGCAGCCGGTCCGAAATCTCTTCTCTTCCTAAAAAATGAATGAACCCGCTCCCCCCTGGTAAAGAAGCGATTCGGTTCATGTTTTTATGTATGAATTCTCTAGAAGCCTTTGTTGATAACTTCTTCAGCCAGGGTTTGAATAATACATGATAGGACCAATCCGGCATATAATCACCCTCTCCATAAAGAAAAAGAGATACCGGACACCGGCATCTCTTAAAGTTTATTTAATCGCGTTAGGACCATGAAGCATCCGGTTCGTCCGGTGTGTCCCGTAGCGATCTTTCAGTTCAAGCCGCTTTAGCTCACGCTTTAATTTGTTGTAGCTTTTCAGCCGATCAGCTTCCAGCTCTCCTTCATCAATGGCATGGAGTACTGCACAGCCGGGCTCCTGTTCATGTCTGCAATCTCTGAATTTACAAGCAGCGCTCAATGATTCAATGTCGGAAAACGTTTGATCAATCCCTTGCTCATCACCCCACAACTGAAGTTCACGCATACCCGGAGTGTCTACGATGTAAGTGCCGTTTGGAAGTTGAAACAGCTCCCGGTGGGTCGTTGTATGACGTCCCCGATCGTCTTCTTCTCTTACTGCTTGCGTCGATTGGATCTCTTCACCCAGCAAACCGTTGATCAGCGTGGATTTTCCGACACCTGAAGAGCCGACTAGTGAAATGGTTTCTCCAGACCGTAATTCCTGGCGCAGCTCTTTCATGCCATCTTTCGTTAAATTATCGATGGCATAGACAGGCACACCTGGGGCGACCCCTTCAACTTCAGCGATTTGTTCTGCAAAGTTTTCGCACAAGTCCTTTTTCGTGCAGACGACTACAGGTCGTGCTCCACTTTCATAGATTTGCTGCACATAGCGTTCAATTCTACGTAAATTGAATTCCTGAGTCAACGCGGTCACGATGAAAACGGCTTCGACATTCGCAGCAATCACTTGCTCACTATGGCTTCCGCCCGCTTTCTTCCGCGATAAAACCGTCTTACGTTCAAGCACGCGTTGGATTTTGGCTCGTTCTCCATTTTCATAAGGAGCGAATACGACCCAATCCCCAACAGCCGGGTAATCACGGTCCTGTTCCACTGTATAGTGAAAACGACCAGAGACCTCCCCATTCATTTCTTTATCATCTGTTACCACAGTGTACAGTCCATGGGTGAGGCGAGAAATACGTCCGACCTGTTCACCGCTTGCTACCTGTTCTTCAAAAAATACATCAAAATCATTCCGTTTCATTTCATTCCTCCTGAGATTTCGGAGGACGTTACGAGTGATGTCCTCCGTGATTGGTTGTTTGTTGGATGGGAAATTGCTTGTTTGAATTCGTCATAAAACATCACTCCTAACTTTTAGTTACATATAGTATATCAAAGAAACCTGACTATGTTTCATTTTTTCCGTAATTATCCACCTGCGGATATTTTTTCACTATGAATCCCTTTGATTCGATGGATCTGCCAGTCAGAACCATTTCGTTTTACAATCAAATAGATCGGGAATCTCTTAATTGGGCTAACGACAAGAAACCGCCAAAACTAGACGGTTTTCACTGTTGAAACCCCACTTCACGGCATGGTAGTATTTATAAAATAGAAAATATTCAGATAAAAGGGGGGTTAGCTCTTGGAGTTTATTGAACTTAATTCTTGGATAGCGCCAAGTCTACTGTTTATGACTCTTGTTGCAATGGCCGGGTCCTATTTCTGCTTCAAAGCAGAGAAGTATTTTATGCTGATGGGATTCGGTATGGTTCAAACCCTCATAAGTACGCTGTTTGCTGGCAGTATCGGACCCGTTCTCTTCGGGATAGGGTTGATTCAGTTTTATGTAGGGATCGTCAATATAAAAAAGGTGAAAGCTATGAGTCATGAGTAATCATGAGCTTATAGAGCTTTCACCTTTTTTTCTATATATGAACACAGGTGTCCTATGGTTGAGAGATGTTCAAACTCTTTCCCGTCAATAAAATCATCCTCTTCCGCTATGAGATCCCAGTGCTTCCCAAGTGCCTTAATCGTTTCCATGAACTTCCCTCGGTCAGCCTTATACAATCTTCTCAAATCCATATCCGTAGTCAGATATTCAGAAGGGTTTTCATAATTTTCATCAATATACATATGAACATAGAAGACCACACTGCGATATACAGCGACAACCAACCGATCATCATGGAGCTTCTTTTCACTGCTTTTCTTCAATTGATAATCGTTGAAGTTGAACACTTGCGCCACTTTTACCACCTCACACACCAATACTTTATTATATATTCTTCATTCATTTACAAAATCCTTCATGGTTCAATGTTTTTCTGAAAACTAAACCATTCTATTGTTGTGGTATCCTGTAGAAAAGAATAATTTCTAAGTGAGGGGAATCATGATGTACAAAACATGTCTCATCATAGTATCATTTTGCTTCATCCTCATCGGCTGCAATAATAATGCTGATGCAGAGGATGAAGATCCAGCGAAGGTCCACGCTGTAGAAGAAGGTGAAATAAAGGTTGAAAAAGAACCGGCGACAGAGAAGGCTGAACAAAAGCTACAACTGACGGTACAGGGCAATTCTTATCCATTCCAATTCAACGATTTTCCTATTCTGTCTCAATATGTTCAAAATTTCGACCGGCCTGAAGAAACGTTGCAAAACCTTCCCTTCGTCCAAATAAAAGAAGACCAATTCTTCGTCGAGTTCGCCTGTCATGAAGAAAGGTGTTCCCATTTACTGCTTGACTTCGGTGAAAAAAATTCCTTTCTTCTGAGTGACTTGAGTGCATGGAGGACTACAAAAATCTCTCCCGACAACCAATATGCAGCTTTTCTTTTTGAACGTGCCACTGCTGAGGGGGCAAAACATCAACTGACTGTTGTAGACTTATCTACTTTAGAGCCTGTCGAATTGGAAGCTGCCGACAATCAACTTTTATTGAAACCGAATCATTATCAATACACGATTCATGATGTTACTTTTATGGATGAAGAACAGTTGAAAATCATAAGTACTCCCATGGATGCTGGTGAAGACCCGGCCTACGTAACCTCCATGTGGAATTATCAGTAGGAGGATCAATGATGAACGAAACGATTGAAACTATACTTAAACACCGCTCCATTCGCAAATTCAAAGATACAGCGATAACAGAGGAACAATTAGACGCTATCCTTTCCTCTGCTCAACAAGCTTCCACTTCCAGTTATATGATGGCATACAGCATCATCGGCGTAACCGATGAAAAGAAGAAAGCCCAACTTGCTGAAATCACCGGCCAAAACTATGTGAAAGACAATGGCCATCTGCTAGTCTTTTGTGCTGACTTACACCGCCATACCTTGAATGCCACACCTGAACAATATGAACAAATGACACCGAACCTGGAAAACAGCGAGCATTTTCTAGTCTCTGCGATCGATGCTGCCCTTGCTGCTCAAAATGCAGCGATTGCAGCGGAATCCATGGGACTTGGAATGTGCTATATCGGAAGTGTCCGTAATCAATTGGACCGTGTGGATGAAATCCTCTCCTTACCGAAGCATGTGATTCCGCTCTTCGGCATGGTACTCGGCGTTCCTGACGCGCAGCCCGACCAGAAACCGCGTTTACCGAAGCAAGCCATTTATTTTGAAAATGAATACCGTGATCATAAAGAAACCTTGAACGAATTTGATGAATCGATTGCCGCTTATTATCAATCCCGTAAAACGAACACCCGCCATGACTCGTGGACAGACCAGATGCTCAGACGTTTCACTAATCCGATGCGGATGGACGTCACAGGTATCATCAAAAACAAAGGATTCAACAAACAATAATGGAATATAATTCAATCCACGAAACGATAGCTCTCCATCTGAAAAGCGCAGAAAATATTGCAGTCCTGACAGGAGCAGGGGTCTCGACTGCGAGCGGCATTCCTGATTTTCGCTCAAGTGAAGGGTTATGGGCGGAAGATCAATCGAGAGAATTTTACATGTCCACTGATTATTTTTTCCATGATCCTGAAGACTTCTGGAAAAAATATAAAGCCATTTTCCGAATGAAACTTTTGAAAAATTACCGACCGAATGTTGTACACGAGTTCATACAAAAGCTGGAAAATCACGAACGCGGCGTTTCTGTCATCACTCAAAACGTCGATGGGCTCCATACATTGGCTGGAAGCTCAAACGTACTTGAATACCATGGCACCCTCAATCGATCCAGTTGCCCGAATTGTGGCCGCTCCTTCTCACTGGAAGAAGTAATGAAAGTCCAAGTACCTAAATGCGACAGCTGCGGGCATGTACTGAAACCAGATGTGCTGTTGTTCGGTGACATGATCACAGCACACGACGAAGCAGAAGCGATGATCAATAAAGCGGACCTTTTACTCGTTATGGGCACATCCCTTCTTGTGACTCCATTCAATTTACTGCCATACTACGCATTGGATCAGCAACAGACAACATCTGTCATCATCAACAACGAACCAACAGATAAAGATCATTTATTCGACTATGTACTCCATGAAAATTTGACCGAAGCCATTGAACGAATCGACCAAATGATGTAACAAAAGCGCAAGCGCCTTGTTCAGCCTCGACAAGCTTAAGACGATCCTCGCCGTGACGGCCTTTGTCACAGAGAGGATTGACTTAAGACCTCGAGAGGCTAGGCGCTGGAGCTGGATGACTCAAAAGCGCAAGCGTCCTGAAAGACACGACAAGCATAAGACAAGCAACGAAGTGGAGTGATCTTTCTCCACGTAGTTGATTGACTTATGACCTCGAGTGTCTGGACGCTGGAGCTGGATGACTCAAAAGCGCAAGCGCCTTGGTCAGCCTCGACAAGCTTAAGAACCTAGGTAAAGTGAGCGATCTCCTTTCACTAAGCACAGCTACTATATTTGATAATTCCTGAATCAGCAAAAAGAAGCGCTCAGAGCTTTTCACAGCTCTGAGCGCTTCTTTAGGTTCACGTATGCGAACAAGATAGGAACCCGCCTGAAAACTCTGGGCACCTCTCCCGATGACTTAAGTTTGTTCTTCGACTGGCTCGTCAAACAAGTCGGTGAATTTCGCTACATTTTCATAACTGAATTCAAATGCCATTCTTACCTCACCGAAACCCGGCTGATAAAAATAACCTTGAACTTCATAACTGCTTTGATTCTCTCTGACCTTCGTAAGATGAAAATACCGTTGAAGATATTGTGCCATCTCTTCCAGTTTTTTGTTCCGCACTTTAATCCATTGTTCTTTTAGTTCTTCTGTGGGAAAGTCAGATTCTTTTAACATTCGCTCACTCCTCTAGGGAAATACAAATCTCTAAAACTGTGTTTATAGACATTATCATATAAGAGGTTCGACTTATTTTCAACTGCTAACCGAGATAAAAGTAGGAGTTTTGGTCACCGTATGTATGGATCCTGAAAGGGTTCAACCGGAAGAAAGCGCCTCTCATGCTGATTTTAAAAGGTACAGCTTAAAAATCAGACGACAGATGACGCACACGACTCTTAATAGAACCGTATGCGTTTTGACCAATACCTATTCGCTTTTTCATAAGTGCTTTTAATCTATTTCCAAATCGCCTTATATTTTTTTGCGTATTTCGTATCCTCTACATTTTCAATTAAATCCAGGGCTGTTTGCTTAATGTCCTCTTCTTCCAAATGGTCATAAAGCTGTCTCATATTCTGGAGGATATCTGATCGGATGAGGGTATAATTTTTTTCTTCTGTGCAATTTTGAAAACGGTGTTCCATGTATTCCATAACCATATCCCGCTGCTCTCTGCCAGCCAGCCCTACCTTCCAGATCGACTGTAAACTATGTCTAGCTGTAACGAACTTTTCGTCTTTCGTTACCTCCCATAGCTTAGGGAAATCATTCAGCATCCTTGCTTCCGGATCACTTTTCGCTAAATTCGCCAGATACTGGGCAGCTCTTGACCGTTGATGGTTATCCTTATGAGTCAGATCCTCCAGTAATTGATCCCACACTTCATAAGCCCAGTCAACTTCGTGTTCTGTCTCATTTAAAATGTTATGGTACGCTTCATAACGTTCTTGTTTATCTTTTGATTTGGATTTTTCGAATTCTTCCTCCATCTCACTATTCATTCTCATTCCTCCCAGCACTCTATGATTCCTCATTCATTGATCTACGAGCAGTTTACTGAATGAGGGATGTTCGTTTCGTTCCTTGTGATTATCCTTTGTAGCTGATTTTTCCTGTTTCCACCAGTTCCTTCAGCCCCATGAACATTAAATTCCATCCATGTTCAGTGCCATCATGGTACTCTCCAAGAGCTTTCTCAACATCAGTTTTTGTCCAGTCATCTTCATGAGCTACATGAATCAGTTGAGTGAATGTCATTTCACAGCCCTGCTGTATTTCTTTTAATTCCACTGTTATAATATCCTCCAATTCGCTGAACTGGGGCATTTTAAACGTAAATACTAGCTTTTTGGGAGGATCCACTTCAAGATACTTTCCAATCGCACGATAGTCCACGCCATCCCGATGGTCGATCACTTCCCATGTACCTCCCTCTTTAGGATGATTTTGTGTCAGCTTATTTGTTCCTTCCAATGTGAAAAACCATTTTCTCATCATGTCAGGATTCAACCATGCATCGAAAACCCTTTCCGGTGCTACACCGAACTCTCTTTTCATCTTTAAAGTTGTAGTAGATAAATTTTCCATAAAAAATCCCTTTCTCTTATTTAATGTTCGTTCTTTTTCGCTTTCCATAACTCCTCTTCAAGAATATCGAATCGCTTACTCCAGAACTGTTCGTACACTTGGAGCCATTGAGAAGCTAAGGATAAAGTTTCAGCATTGAGCCGGCAGATGTGGTTCCTCCCTTCTATCTTCCGGTGAATCAAATTCGCTTTTTCCAATACTTTAATATGTTTTGAGGCAGCGGCTAAGGACATGTCAAAAGGGGCAGCCATTTCTGAAACCGAACGTTCCTTCTCAGAAACGAGACTGACCATTTTTCTTCTGGTAGCGTCCGCAAGAGCATGAAAGATTGCATCTAAATTTTCGTTATTATGTTCAACCATATGGTTAATTATATCCTTTCCTATCAAAATAGTAAACCGATCGGTTGAATAAAAGCATTCATTCACCTCCTATTGGAAACTGGTCTAACAATGCATAAAAGAGATGCCTTCGACAAGGAATGTCGTTGGGCTTTCTCTATGGAAACGACTCCTAATGATAAGCTTGCTATTTCCTTCTATAAAAAAAGCTCTCAGCCTGCACGATCCAGGCTGAGAGCAAATCATTCATGATGTGAAACGTTCTGGTTTCTTCGTTAAGGTGAAAAACATCACGGCACCAATGGAAGCAGTGATAAATAACGTCGCCCCCATCGGGACAGCTGTCGACTCATCAAGGCCTACAAGTGGAGAAACGGTCGCTCCGAATAATAGTGGCAGCATCCCCAAGACCGCGCTTGCACTTCCTGCCCTGTGCGCCTGGTGTTCCATCGCCAGCGTGAAGGTACTCGTCAACACCATCCCCATTGCTGTCATATAAATGAAGATCGGAATGACCAGAGATGCCAGTGGCCCTTCAATAATTGTCATGACTAAAAGGAAGAGGGTGGCACTGACAGCGATGATGATCGCAGCACGCAACAAGCTTCTTTCATGGATGATTCCACCTAACCGGCCGATCAGAAAACTCCCTGTGATGATCGCTAGACCATTGATACCGAACAACACACTGAAAACTTGTGGCGATACCTCATAGATACCCTGGTACACAAACGGTGTTCCTGATACGTAGGCGAAGCTTCCTCCGTGCACAAAACCGATGGTCAGGGCATAACCAATGAACGATCGATCCTTAAACAAACGACCGATGGTGCGGAAAGACTCCTTGATTGAACTGGGAATCCGTTTCTCGACAGGCAGGGTTTCTTCAAGCTTTATCGTCACCGTCAAAACGATCAACAATCCAAGAAATGCCAAGAAATAAAAGATCGTTTCCCACGTCGCAAACGGCAGCAGCAGTATCGCTCCCCCTGTCATCGGTGCAATCATCGGAGCCGTTGCATTGATGACCATTAATAATGCGAAAAACTTCGTCAGTTCCCTCCCTGTAAATACGTCGCGCACAACGGCACGGGAAAGAACGACACCTGAAGAAGCAGTGAACCCTTGTAAGAAACGCGCAATGACTAGTATGGTGATATTCGGAGCCAACGCACAAAGGAGCGAGGCAAAAGCAAATAAAGAAATGAAAACAATCAACGGCTTTCTTCTTCCTTGTGCATCACTCATTGGCCCGACGACAAGTTGTCCGACTGCAAGTCCAATCAAACACGAAGTCAAACTTAGCTGGACGAGCGATGCGTTTGTTTCGAGGTCTGATGCAATACCGGGAAAGCTCGGTAAATACATATCAATATTCAATGGCCCAAGGATTCCCAGCATTCCGAGAAGAAAAGCCAGGGCCAAGCGTTCTTTTCCTATTGGGTTATGCAGCATAATACTCAAACACCTTCCTGATTGACTCTACAATTTTCCGTTCCTTGTAAGGTATCCCCACCTTCTCCTATCTTTTAAACTATGATTTTATCGCTTTTCATTCATAAAGTCTATGTTCTTCCCCTGATAGGGAATAAATATTCCTCGGCTTAAGACAAACATTAAAAATAGTAGTTCAATTAAGGAGCGCACACCTTCGTGTGGCCCCGATAACTGAACTACTGATTTCTTTCTGTTTTTCATTCAAATTTGCGAAAAATCCCCTACATCTTCGGAGGCAACTGAAAAAACCTTCTCAATCCAGAAGAGTTGTTAAAGTTTGTTGTTGCTTCTCACGAATCGCTTGTCGGTGGAGGCTTGCCGCGGGCACGGCCTCAGCTAACTTGGTCAAGAAGACCACTTGACCAAGTGGATCTTCGGCTCGCGCTGTTCCCGCAGGCGTCACCACCGAACGCTCCTCGTGGAAGCAACGAGGCCTATCTGAAAAGAGTGATTTTCTTTGATTTATATATGTCTTATCGAAATAAAGAAGCCGAGTTGAACGATTAAATCGTCCTGCCCGGCCTTTCTTTGATGCATAACTCAGAAAGTTGCAGTTCTTCAGTGGCCTCCATCTTCGCGGGTTTTGTAAGCCAACAGTTAATGTCGCTTTGCCCACTCTCCCAAGTCAGTCATTCACTTACCTCGGCAGGCTGATATTACACTCCTACGTAACGATTGTACAACTTCTTCGCTTTTGTCACATCGTGGACTCCATGAATCAAGGTTCTTCCCCCTTTGAAAACAACGAATCTCACTCCTTCTACCTCAAAGATAAGAAGTTCACCATTCTCTTTACGCTTTGTAGTCACAGCTGCCAGATTATTATTCAATTCCTGAAGCGATCGAGTTCCAGACTCCTCTGGTCTGACTTGAATGGTGTCTCGCCCGCAAAGAACCGCCGTCTGCATCCCTTTTTCTTTTTGTAAATAGGGATAATCTGCATTTTCAGAACATGAAAGACAGTGGGGGTCTAAAAGATTCGTAACGTTGATGGAAGAATGCTCCCCTTCCCACACATCAAAGTAAATGAATCGGGAAGAAAATGGAGAACCGGTAAGATACTTCAAACACTCGGTCGTTTGATAAGAAGCTGCAATTTGTACAGCCGGCCCAATGATACCAACCGTATCGCATGTCCCCCCGTTTTGAGGTACATGTTCAATCAGGCATTGCAAGCAAGGAGTTTCCCCCGGCATAATACCGAGGGAAACCCCATGACTTTGCAAGCAGCCGCCGTAAACCCATGGGACCTTATGTTTTGCTGTAACATCGTTGATGATAAACCGTGTATCAAAATTATCCGTGCCATCAAGGACGATGTCCACATTCTGTATCAAACGTTCAGCATTTTCTGCATGAAAATCTTCAGCAATGCCCTCTACTACTATTTCTGAATTGACAGCTTTTAACCTTTCCTCGGCAGCGTTTGCTTTCGGGCGTGTGTGGGCTGCATCTTCTTCTGTATAAAGCTGCTGTCGCCCCAGATTGCTCCACTCGATGTAATCCCGATCGATAAGTGTCAATTTGCCGACCCCTGCTCTTGCTAACATTTCTGCATTGGCACATCCCAAAGCCCCTGCGCCAACGATCAGCACATGTTTACGTGAGAGGAGTTCCTGGCCTTCATTTCCTATTGCTGAAAAAAGCTGCTGTCGTGAATAGCGGTCCCTCATCATTCCATCATCCCGTATTCCGGGCTGCTTTTTGTCGCATATGTTTTTTGCTTAATTCTGCCTGCTTCATAACCTAAACGCCCGGATCGGATGGCTAACTTCATTGCCTCGCTCATCTTGACAGGATCATCCGCTCCTGCAACGGCTGTATTCAACAATACGCCATCTGCCCCAAGCTCCATAGCCCATGCTGCATCTTTAGGGGACCCTATTCCTGCATCAACGATCACAGGGATTTCTGATTGTTCAATGATAAACTGAAGATTGACCGGGTTTATAATGCCCTGCCCAGAACCGATTGGTGAAGCCCCAGGCATGACAGCATGAACGCCCTCCTCTTCTAAACGCTTGACTAATACAACGTCATCAGAGGTGTATGTCAACACTGTGAATCCTTCACTTAAAAGTTGTACAGACGCTTTCATCGTTTCAAAAGGATCAGGAAGCAAAGTTTTATCACAACCGATCACTTCTACTTTAATCATGTCACACAACCCGGATGCATAAGCAAGACGAGCCATCCGCACGGCTTCTTCAGCATTTTTTGCTCCAGCTGTATTCGGAAGTAATGAGTACTTTTCTAGATCAAGTGCTTCCAGCAAGTTAGGCTCATCAGCATCAAAAATGTTCATCCTTCTTACTGTGAAGGTCAATATCTCAGTCTCTGAAGCTTCCACTGCTTCTTTCTGCATTTTGAAACTAGGGTATTTGCCAGTCCCTAACATCAATCGTGAATGGAAATGTTTAGCACCTATTTTTAACATGATTATCCTCCTCCTACAAAATGAACAATTTCAACAGCGTCTCCATTGGAGAGCTTTGTGGTTTCATAAACATTTTTACTGATGATTTCCCGATTAACTTCCACAACCGAAAACACTTTCTTCACTTTATATACATCGAGCAAATCAGCCACTGTCGTTTCCTGTTCTGATAACTGCAGGTCTTTCCCATTAACGCGAATATTCATAACGGCTGCCTCCTTCTCTTTGAAAGCGTTCCGGTGAGAACATTTCCTTAAGCACATTAGGAACTGTCTTTCCTGAAATCATGTCTTTGATGATTTGGCCGGTGGCAGGAGCTAGCAAGATTCCATTACGATAATGACCGGTGGCAAAATACAGCCCCTCCATTTCAGGATGCTCACCGATGATCGGCCTGCCATCGACAGAACCTGGCCTAATCCCTGACCAACATCCATGGAATGCTTCCTCTTGTAAATCAGGGAAAATGGAGAATACATCATTCATCAATTTTGATAACCCCCCAGCTGTTGTGGTCGTGCTTCGGTCCTCAGGAATGGTAGTCGCCCCGATCACAAGGCGTCCATCCAGCTTTGGCACGAGGTAAAAATTGCGGAAGAATAAGGTTTCATTTACAAAGTGCCTGTTAGGTTTGATGGAAAAACATTCGCCTTTTGTCGGAACCATAGGGTTTGAAAGACTAGTTCCAGTAAACCAACGACCGCTTTCAGCCCCTGAAGCCACTACAATCTTTTCAGCAGTGAGTGAACCATTTTCAAGGTGGACTTTAAAAGACCCTTTTGATTTTTCTATCCTTACTACCTCATTATTCTCAAGCAGATCTCCACCATGAGCTAACGCCCCTCGCTTAAAGGCTTCACAAGCTTGTGTGGGTTCAACATGTCCATCCTCTTTCATGAATAATGCTCCAGATGCTTTTTTTGTAACGGCAGGTATCCGCTCTCTTAGCTGGTGACCCGAAAGATACATTAAGTCAGGAAACAGGTCCCTTTTTGCGAGCAAATCATCGTGATGTCGTGGATCTATAGCAATTTCCAGCATCCCGAATTGTGAAAAGCTGATATCTATTCCTGTTTGTGCGTATAAGTCCGTACTTAATTTTTTATACAGATTTCTGCTATTCTCACAAAACTGGTGAAAAGCACCTGCTTCTTTATTTTCTGTATGCACCCCGAGCATGCCGGCAGCTGCCTTTGTCGCTCTATTGCCACTTGTATTCTTTTCCACCACTAACGAAGAATGGCCACTTTCACTCAAATAATAGGAAACCGAATGACCTATGATTCCCCCACCGATAACCAACGTATCTATGTGCTTATCCATCATAAAGCCCCTTCCTTTTGTAACGATCCGCCGCTTCCAGAGGATCTTCAGCACTGAATATCCCAGACATGACCGCGATCCCTTCCACCCCTATCGCAGTCAATTCTTTCACTTTTCCAGGATCAATTCCCCCGATTGTCACCACTGGAATACTGAGCACCCCAGTAAGGTTGGCGACGTTTCCGATTCCTCTAGGAGCCCTTCCTTTTTTACTGCTTGTGGAATAAACGTGGCCATACATGACATAATCCGCTCCTTCCTCTTCTGCTTGTATAGCTGCATCTATGGTATGTACAGATACACCTATAGTGAGATGCGGATAGATTTTCCTTACCTTGTTGACTGCTGCCCCATTTTCCGGAAGATGAAGATGATCAATCCCCGCCAAACCCGCAACATCCATATGTTTATGAACACAAAGCTTCTGTTTAGGAACTCCACTTTCCAGCAAGTTCCTTACAAAAGAAAGATACCCAGAAACCGTCTTTTGTTTTTCCCTCAGAATGATGAGGTCAACAACCTCTGCCAAATCAAGAATGGTTCTTACCAAATCTGTTTCTTCCATTTCTCCATTAGTAACGGCAACTAATTTCACAACCTCACCTCCTCAACAGGAATATAAAAGCCATCTCCCACACTCGCAGAGCTAAACAAAATTTTTAACCAAAAAAATGCCACCTTCCCGGAGGAAAGTGGCATGACCTATTTTATTACCAACATGAAAATGCATCCATTTCACGTGTGAAAATACAAAGGCTTTGTCACTTTCCTCCGCTGGTTTTAATGCCAGTTCAGGTTCAAAGAGTCTCGAAGTTCCACTTCAATCTCAGCCTTTAAGTAAAGGCACCCCTAGTGAG
Source organism: Halobacillus sp. H74 (assembly GCF_052246715.1). NCBI lineage: Bacteria > Bacillati > Bacillota > Bacilli > Caryophanales > Bacillaceae > Halobacillus > Halobacillus sp. H74. The sequence goes on from NZ_JBQQCI010000007.1 coordinate 163,400, forward strand.
TAATTCATTAAATTTTATTGTTGTCACTTTAACCTTACAATATTTTGAAAGTTCCGTCTACCGTAAGTAAGTATCTTTTCGGTCAATTCTACTTCATTCATCTAATAAAGCCAACCGAAAAACTTAAAATCATATTACTGAACTTATCATCGATTACAGGAAATCTGATTGTGATTCTCATCAAAAATGCCCGCTTCAAAAAAGTGACCATTGAAAAAACCTTTTCAATCTGGAGGAGCTGTTAAAGTTTATTGTTGCTTCTCACGAATCGATTGTCGATGGAGGCTTGCTGCGAGCATCACCCACCGAACGCTCATGGACGTGTAAGAGCCCGTATGTCTCATCGAAATAAAAAAGCCGAGTTGAACGATAAAATCGTCCTACTCGGCTTTTTCTTTGATGCATAACTCAGAAAGTTGCAGTTCTCAGTAGACTATCAAAATAGGCGGTTTAGCATTTAGATCCTTTATTCAACGTTGCATTGGTTAAAGCTCAGGATTACTGCTGTTTAGATTGTTTGCGGAGGAAGACACCTGCCGCTGCGATTGCTGCAAGAATGGATGCATACAACCAGATGTTGCTATCTGACGCTGTGCCGCCCATGCCTGTATCCGGCATTTCCTCTGGCATTTCTTCACCCATGAACTTATCAGGGTATGCACCTACAATCCCAGTGGAAAGAGCTTTAGATGCACCGAACATATGAGCATAAGAATCTCTTAGAGTCATGTAGGTTTTCTCATAGTCTTCAGCTGCATATTGATCAAACGTATTGAACAAGTAATCGGCATGTTGCTGCAGACTTGGAGCCAGTTTATCTGCACTTATCTCGCCTTTAGTACCTTGCTCAAGGAACTTAGCGAATGTTTCACGATAATCTTCCAACGCTTTCATGGCTTCTTCTTTCTTCACTTCATCATCATTTCCTGTCGCTTTTACATAAGAAACGAAGTCATCGATGTGCTGTGTCCATATGTCATTGAACTGGGAACCAGCTTCTTCACCAAAGATGGACGTAATCGCTTTCGTCAAGTCTTCTGTATTATTTGAAAGAGCTTTAGCGGATGCTTCAAAATCTTCTGATCCATCAAGACCATTTTGCATCGCCATCGTAGCTAGTCCAACATGTTCACTCAAAAGGTGGTTCAGGTTAGAACGAAGGTCGGCAGCTGGAGTGACAGTTTTCGTATTGTTGAATTTATCCGGGAATTGATTAACGATGGCACTAGACATCCCTTTACTTACGCCATACATATGCTCAATGGCTTTACGCTCTTTCATATACGCTTCTTCATAATCACCTGCTACATATGCATCAAAAGCACCGATCAACTGGTTGACGTGCATTTGCAAGCCTTCAGCAAGACCATCTGCTTTTAAGCGGTTTCCGGTCGCTTCTGAAATAAATTCAGAGAAGTCCTCACGATACTGGTTCAATTCATCCAATGCCATTTGTTTTGCTTCTTCATCTTCATTTCCTGTCGCTTTCACATAATCGACGAAGTAACCAATGTGAGAAGACCACATCTCATTGAACTTCTCACCAGCCTCTTTGCCATATACAGATTCAATAGCAGCTGTGAGGTCATCAGTGTTGGATGATAAAGCAGCAGCAGATTGTTCAAAATCCGATGCACCCTCTGCTCCTTTTCTCATTGTTTCAACAGCCAGGTATGCATGCTCACTGAACAAGTTGTCCAGCTGGGATCGCAACTCTACTGCTTCCGTTTGAGTTTGTGGAATCTTATGTTCTTCAGCGTTCACGATATCCAAAGACGTAGGGAGTAACAGACTTGCACTCATTGGTACGACTAATAGAGCTTTTTTGAAATTCATGATTCATTCATCTCTCCTTCGTTTTTGTTTTTTCACATAGCTATCGGACAGGTATCATTTATGGATCACTTTTTTATGAAAAAAATTAACTTTTCTCTCGTTTGCTGTCTTTTTTCCTGTGTTGACAGGGTTTATGGAAATAAATGATAACCCTCGGAATTTTTCAGCAGATCAGAGGGAGAGAAAAAGTACGGAGATGTTTTATCAATAGCACAAAAAAACCAACCTGATGGAGGCTGGTTTTGGATAAATATATGATGTTTGAATTAATAAGCGTAAAAAGGATTTTATCGGCGTAACTGCAAAAAGGTTCAGCCTAAATAGGTTCTCGGGTCCCTTATGTTTTTCCTTGAGTGGGGCAATTTAATAGTGGGGTGCTCAAGTTGTGCAACTGTTTCTCTTGTACTCAAACAGGTACAATGATGATGACAAACAATACAAAAAGGGGAGGATCATATGAAAGCTGTACAAGTAACAGGTTACGGTGATGTAGACAAATTAGAGCTCGTGAAAAAAAAGGTGCCGGAACCGAAAAGTGGCGAAGTACTCATTAAAGTGAAGGCTTGCGGGATCAATAATACTGAAATTTGGATGCGAGAAGGTGCTTATGGATCAGGTGGTAAGTCAGGCTGGCGGCCGGAAGGTGTACAATTCCCTCGCATACCAGGATCAGACATCACTGGTTGTATTGAGAAAACAGGAAGTGAAGTGGATGAAAGCTTAATAGGAAAAGATGTCGTCCTATTTCCATTCACATCAAGCGGCAAAGAAGGACTTGAGCATATCTCAGAGGATATGTCCTTTATCGGTTCTGAATACGATGGAGGATATGCCGAATACGTAACTTGGCCTGCTGACCTATGCTATGAGATGCCTCTATCCGATCCTATTGAAAGTGCCGTCTTCTCTGTAAGCGGAATGACTGCCTGGCATATGGTGGAACAAATCCAAGCAAAGCCAGAGGAAACAATCATGGTGACCGGTGCCAATGGCGGTGTAGGTTCGCTGAACGTCCAAATTGTTGCCAACGTATTCGGGGCTAAGGTCATCGCGATTGTCGGAGATTTGAAGCTTGAGGAAAAAATGAAGGAATTAGGAGCCACCCACGTGTTATCGTATAAGTCTGATAACCTAGCTGAACAGATCATAGAAGTAAACGGCGGACCGGTCGATTCTGTCTTGGATGTAGTAGGCGATGCCTTATTCAGCACTTCCTTGCAAGTACTCAAAAAGGGAGGAAAATTTTGCACTTCTGGTTCAGCAGGTGGGCAAAAAACTGAGCTTGATTTTCGAACCCTCTACTTGAAACACATCACTCTGTACGGTTCTGTTCTAGGGACAAGAAACGAGTTCAAGCGCATGCTTGATGCTATAGAAGAGGGTAAAATCAAACCGGTCATTGACCGCACATTTCCACTAGAAGAAGCCCGGGAAGCTCAAGCCTATTTTAAAAATGCAGGCAAACTCGGGAAGATCGTCCTCATCCCATAAATCTTTTGAATGAAGGGGGGTAACGACAGCATACAAAGGCTTGCAGAGTCGCTTGTCCTCCCCCTTCACATTTTATATAGAGGAAGATCCATGTGCCCTCACCTTCACCAGCCTGATAAATACTAATTAAACCATCCCCTGCCTGCCATTCAAACCTTTCTCCCCCCTCCTGCATATCAAACCGTTCTTCTATTCTCATCAAGGAAACCTTCTTATTCAAACAGTCCTCCTGGCTATTTCGTCCCATTATTCTATTAAATTTTGCAAATATTTAAATTTGTTTATATACTATACAATATCCTTTTTCATTCCAAGTATGAATACAGAGTTCTTGGTCGTGAAAACTGAATAATTATTCACCGGGAGGTATAAGGACGACATGAGTTTACCATATCGAACTTTGAACACAGGGGTGGAAAAGAAACGAAAATGGGAAATGCCGGATACATATGTCATTCTTTTTGCGGTCTTATTGTTAGCGGTGATCTCAACCTATCTTGTTCCATCAGGAGCATTTGAGCGTGAAACTGTGGATGGCGTGGAGCGGGTTATTCCTGGTACATACAGTGAAGTAGATGGAAGCCCGGCAGGATTCATGGATATCTTTTTAGCCTTACAGGAAGGGATGATTCAGTCAGCGGGACTGATCTTCTTAGTGTTATTTGCTGGAGGAGCATTTGAAGTTGTCGAGCGCTCGGGTGCGATAAAAGGCGGAATTTTAAGAGCGGTCAATAAAACCAGGGGAAAGGAGTTCTGGCTGATATCAGTGGTTTCAATATTATTCGCCATAGGAGGAGCCGTCGGCGTCATCGCGAACGCTGTCATTCCTTTTGTAGCGATTGGCGTGATTATTGCCCGGGCGATGAAGCTGGATGCAATCGTTGCCGTATCGATTACGTTCGGAGCGACATTCGCCGGGTTTAACGTCGGTTTTTTAAATCCCTATACTGTCGGAATCGCTCAGTCAATTGCCGATATTCCATTATTTTCCGGGATGCTGCTCAGAATCATCGCTTTCGTAGTAATTGTAGGAATCACCATTTATTATACGTGGAGCTATGCGAAAAAGCTGTTGAATGACCCCACAAAAAGTCTTGTAGGTGTCCTAGATGAAAAGCAGGCGTCTGAAGATGAGTTGAAGGCGCCCTTTACGGTCCGTCATAAGTGGATCCTGGCCTTCGTAGGTGCTGCGCTATTATTCTTCATTTATGCGACGATTGAGTTTAAATGGACGATTAATCATATGGCTGCCTTTTTTATTGTGATCGGGATCGTATCAGGGATTATTGCTGGTATGAATTATAATAAAGTTGCTATGACATTCCTTGATGGCTGTCAAAAGCTCGTCTATGGTGCGTTGATTATCGGTGTTGCCCGTGCAGTTTTGATTGTCATGGAAAATGCAAAAATCCTGGATACAGCGGTAAATGCCTTGTCGATCCCACTTGAAGGACTGTCCCCTGTCTTCGCTGCACTTGGGATGTTTGTCGCAAATGGAGTTTTGAATTTCCTGGTTCCATCAGGAAGCGGGCAGGCAATGATCGCCATGCCGATTTTATCCCCATTAGCTGATATGGTCGGGATCACCCGTCAAGTTGCTGTTCAGGCTTATCAGTTCGGGGATGGATTCACAAACAGTATCTTTCCTACCTCAGGGCCATTGATGGCGAGCTTAGCCGTAGCGGGAGTGCCTTGGATAAAGTGGGCGAAGTGGATGCTGCCTCTCTTGTTGATCTGGATAGTGATTGCTGTGATCATGTTATCTGTAGGGGTGTTGATTGGCTGGGGACCGGTTTAATACTAAGTAATCTTTCTTGAGTTAGCAGGCGTGAAATAAGTAGATAGGTTCTTAGCTTTGACATGTTTTCAGAAGAAAAAGGAAAGCTCCTCCCCTGTCTCCCTGATTTTTCGGAGGATGATCTTCCTCCAGGTTTAATCTCTATTCACTCCCCGTTAGAAATAACTAACGGGGTTATTTGTGTATTCAATTCCATAAAACACATTATCCGGGTCCGAATCTCCCATAATTTCCACAAGTACCCCGCAGATTCCCTTTTTGATTATATTCCGGGTGGGATTCAGTTTGGGGAGCTTAAACAAATGGTCTTTAACGATGTTAAAACCATTCAACTCCCCCGTCTCTTCCTTACCCAAATCATCGCTATAAGCAGGGACACCCCAGCGGCCATCAAAGTGATTTTGATATACGGAGGATAATAGATGAATTCTACTCTTTCATCTCCTTCTTGTATCGAGGTGCCGAGCATAGCATAGTTGACCTGTTCCAAATCGCGGTTCTCTCCATCTACCTTCACCTGCCAACCTTTTTCATAAGGGACAGGAATGGCAAGATAGCCATCCGTATCCGCTGACAGGTTGTCGATGGTGATGCGGTTTCCATTGATTGCTATATCATGCTTCCGCTGGTTCTCCTGCTTATTTTTTGCTGCGTTTTCAAGTGCCTCGTAATCTTCCGTATAAACCTCCACATCTTTTAACGTATAATCTCCTTCCCGCATACGGATGGAAATTTGCTCCTCTTTAGGGATGCGGATAGTGATATCATTTACATTTGTTTTATAAATGGATTCCCTGGATTTCCTAGTGGTCCAGAAGTCGTTCACCCTTAGAGCAAATAGTGGCGCCTCTACTTCATTGTTCAATAGATAAAAGGAAACATAGATATCTTCAGCATCCGAATCCAGCACGGAATCTGGAACAGAGATGTCGATCCCCCCTTCTTCTTCCGTGATGACAAGCCTTTCATCGGAATAGCTGCCACCGACGCTTTCTATGTTTTTCTTGTCAACCAAGTTTCCTTTATGCGGAACGTCCTTCCCTTTCGTCTCTGCATTTTCTACCACAAGACCCTGCAGCATCGCTTGCTCACGGGTCAGTGGGTGGTGATTCTCCAGTGACTCCTCCCTGTAGATCTGATCGGAAACTCGGACGAATGGGAGGGGATTTGTATTTTCATAAATAATATAGTTTTCACTTTCCCTAAAAGGGACAAATCCGTATGGAATATTCGTTACTTCCCCTTTTTCATACATAACATAGTTGGCCTGCCATAAACTGTGCAGATTGGCACGATCCCCGAATCCAGAGTATCTGCTGACGCTTTCCCGTTTCATATCAATTTCCAGATCATGATAATAGTAATTCAGCAGATTCCCATTGAGGATACTGGAATAGACACTGGTTCCGGGAAAACCTTGGATGATCGGTGTATTATATCTACCATCTTCCATCCATGAGACCCGGGACAGAGGGGAGGAATCGGAATCCAGAACATCATCAATTAATGCCTGTTGTTCTTCTGCCGAATATTTCTCACCCATGATATACTCCTTCGTGCTTTCATGGACACTTCCATCTGCATACAACTTGTCGTATTGGTAGTAATTCATCACTGCAAGCTGCGATAGGACGATGATGGTAAACAGACCATACCTATACACCGCTTTTTTCCCATCCTTGATGAACAGAAATACGAGCAACAGTACTATTCCTGCAAAAATGGGGATAGCTGCTGACCATAGGCTGCTGAGTTCTAATGTTGGATCCGTCAACTGAAAAACCGTATACACAGCGACGAGTCCTACACTTGCAACCGTGAGCTGTTTTATCGTCACATCTTTCAATGCGGGCAGTCCAGAAGCAACGGCGCAGCCAATCGTGAACGCTGCCAGATATTCATAACGGTGCTGGGGAGCGGATAGGCCATTGAAAAAACTGGCTGCCCAGGGGATGAAATGCAGGACGATCAATCCCAGGCTCAATATGGCGAATAATCGGAATTGCGGCTTCCTATACAGCTTTCGAACGCCAAGCATTAGCACAAACACGGCTGGAACGATCATGTAGTAGCTGTCATAAAGAATGTTGCTCGGAAAAGCAGCAAGCGGGATTTCCTGATCATATGGCGGCCGTGTGTTTTGCAGAAAACTCCAGACTGCAGGCACAAGCCCGGCAGAGCCGATACCGAATCCAAGCAGGACGCAAAAACAATAATATTTGAGTTGGATACGTTTCGGCGTTTCTATTGTGCCCAAGGGAAATATCCATCTTGCTGCTATATAGAGGCCGGTGAAAATGCCGCTGATATAGGCAAAATAAAAATTGTCAAAGAAGGAAATAGCTGTCGCTGTAATAAGCCAGCCCGGCTTTTTCTCCCGGATGATTTTTTCCACCCCGAGAATCAAAAGCGGCAGCCACAGGAAAGCATCCCCGAAGAATTCCCAATAAGTGACATGCAAAAAATACATCGCGGAAGTTCCATAAAGGACAGCGCCAATGAAGGATGGGAGCAGCCTTCCGTCGTTCAGGTATCGGAATACATATGTAGTGATGATTAATATGAACATCATTCTTACGGTGCTGATAAAAACAGTAGCCTGGGCCCAGAACAAGACATCCGGTTCCCTGATGATCGACAGGGATTCCAGAATGAATACCACCATGACTGTCAGGAAGAAAAAGATATTGATACCGTAATAATAGGCAAGCTGGCTGAGAGTGCCTCCGCCGAGTCCAAATTCATAGGAATAGAAAAAATCCCCGCTGGTGAACTGGTCGTAGAGCATATCACGGAAAGGAACCATTTGAGAGAGCCCGTCATTCGGCCCTGTCATATACACTCCTTGTGACCATTGATATAGGAAGAAGGCATGCGCCAGGAGAGCAGTGAGAAGACTGCCGCAGATAAGCAGGATCCATTGTTTCTTTGTCATGATTATTCACGCCTTACCTCTTCAGAATTTTACTAGTAACAAGAAAAGTGATTGGAACAGTGAAAATGACTGCAGCTAATGGAGCGATATTGCCATTCCAATGCAACAGGTCAACAAACAGGTAGATTAAAAGGGAAGAAACCGACATGTTGACCACCTGAGTGAATGGGAACATAAGGAATTTGCCCAAAGTGGGCTTTACCTTATAGGTGAAATAGACATTTAAGAAAAAAGATATGACCATGCTGATGAAAAAAGCAAGGATGTGTGAAAGAAGGTAAAACCAGCCCAGAAAGTTATAAAAAAGAACATAGAATAGATAGTAATTCGCTGTATTCAGTCCGCCTACGACGACGAACCGGGTGAATTCATTGTTCCACTTACTCATAGGTATCCCTTTCTACATTACTCTCCTGCACGAGATAATGCGGCCGTTTCTTTGTTTCCATATAGATTCTTCCGACATATTCACCAATCACTCCGAGACTCACCAGCTGTACACCTCCGAGGAATAAGACGGAAGATATGATCGTGAAATAGCCAGGCTCTTCCACTCCTCTGATGAGAGTCATCACGAAGATGAAAGAGATATAAAGGAGGCTGAGCGCCATGATTAACAAACCTGTATACATCACGAAACGAAGCGGCCGCTGGTTGAAGGAGACGATTCCCTCGATTCCATACTCCAGCAGCTGCTTCATCGACCATTGTGAATTGCCATTTTGCCGCTCGACATTGTCAAAGTGGACGGTTTTCTGTTCGAACCCGATCCACGAAAACAATCCCTTGGAAAACCGGTTGCCCTCACTGAGTGTCAAGATAGCTTCCAACGCCTGTCTTCCCAACAGCCGGAAATCTCCTTCACCATCATGCACATCCACCTGGATAAGGCGATTGACAGTTTTATAGTAAAGCGAAGAGAGGAAAGAGCGGGACTTTGCCTCCCCTTTCCGGTTTCGCTTGGCCACTACTTGTTGATAGCCTTCCTCATATCCCTCCAATAAATCAGGGATCAGTGCAGGGGGATGCTGCAAATCAGCATCCATAATAATCACCGCGTCCCCCCTGGCGCTCTCAAGTCCGGCGAAAAGGGCAGCCTCCTTACCGAAATTGCGTGTGAATGACACATATTTCACTTCTGAATATGTATTTGCCAATGTACGGATATTCTTAAGCGTATCATCACCGCTTCCATCGTTTACAAAAACTACTTCCCACGAATAGGAAAGTCCTGCAAACTCGTTTTGCAGCGCTTCATGTACCAGCTCAATATTCTCCCCCTCATTAAATGCCGGGATGACCACTGAAACCAATAACTTTTCCATACTCTACCTCCGCACGAACGTCGTTACTAATCTGATATAAACATACCCGAGCGGAGAGAAAATGAAACTTAGGGGAAGTTATGGATTTGAAGGCTATCAACCTCTATATTGCATACATAATTCAACCCAATTACTAATCCTTATTCGTTCACCGCATACCTTAAAAAGGTGGTGTAATTTTATGGTAATATGGACATAAGGTTTTTCGGAACGTGCAGATTAATAGATTACCATTCGGTTTTATGAGGAGGAAGATATGTGATAGGAAGAATATTTAATTTGAATATGTTATATATCCTTTTGGCAATAATCGCTATCGGTTTCCTGCTGCTCCCGCGAATAATGGAAGGCATCAATCTACAATCCAAAGGGATCGGCTATCTAACAAGTAACATAGAGGATTATTATTATAAAACCTTTCCTGAAGAGGGAAAGTATACCGTAAAAATTGATTTAAATGATATAGAAAGTAACGAAGGAAAAGTGCTCTTAGAGGAAAGTGAAAATAAAATTCATGTAACAGAAGTATCACAAATGGATTCAGGATACGAAATAACTTTCAGATCAAGCGGGAGTTATGACGCGGGTGGTGCGACATTAATTTCTGGTTTGGAGCACGTACGTAATGATAACGGTTTTTCTAGTCATTTCAAAGCGGAAGCAGAAGCATTTTATAAAGGCGAAGCTTATCAATTATCCCCTTCTGGATCTTCCGGGTTGACTTACCGTGATGGGGACCAATTCGGATTTCAGTTATCCCTTCCAGACCAAATGAAAAACATTGATTTAAAAGAAGACCCTATCATAGAGGTGACGATTACTGATTTACAAGTGAATTTATGGGTGAAGAAGCCAAATAAGTAATTCGAAGGTTGATCTTCTCCAGATAAAAGAACGCAACCCTTTTAGTTAAGACTGTGTTCCATAAAATCATGCCTGATATCCTTTAAGCTCAGATGTGAAATATTAAGAAGTGCTTTGAAGTTCTGATTCTTCTTCGAAATATCCGGATTTGCTTGGCATCACAACTAACTTTATTTGCCAAATGCTTAGAACTAGCAATAAAGTCGAAGCAGCAAGGATACTGTATCTGACCGGAATGATATCACCTGTAAAACCAATCAATAAAATAAAGATGACCTGAAGAAGACTTTGAAAGATTCCGTATATGCTAGAAATCCTCCCCATCATTTTAACAGGCACGTTATTTTGATAAAAAGTCATAAATCCAGTGCCAGAAAAGGGGTTGAAAAATCCTAAGACCATAAATCCGAATGCTACTGTCCAGAATGAAAAAGAGAAAGCATAAACCAAATAACCAACCGATACCAGGAAATAGCCACTGGACATCAGAGCTCTTATAGACAATTTTTCAGCCACGAACGAAACAGTAGCTGCTCCTAAAATTGAGCCGACGCCTGTGAGACTTATGAGTAAGCCGTAGTCTGTCTCAGATAAATTTAATACCTTTTGAGTAAAGACGACCTCTTGTGCATCCATTCCAAGTGCTACAATCATAAAAAATTGAGCTAAGAAGTACACCTTTACAATAAATAGGTTGTCCTGACTGAATTTAAATACTTCTTTCCAATCACTTCTCAATATTTTCAAGCTGAGTCTGCCTCCTGTTTCATCAGCCTCAGTATTCACGTTTGGCAGTAAATACACCATTATGGCTGATATAACAAAAGAAAAAGCATTAATCCATATGGATATATGGACAGTAGTAAGGAGAAAAAGTGCTCCCGAAATAGCAGGACCGATCAAGAAAGCACTGGAAGTGATCAAACTTCTGAAAGAGTTAAACCGTTTTCGTCCATTCTCAGGAACAACGCTAGTTATATAGGTGATCGCTGCGGGTTCAAAGAAGGCTTTTGAAATGGATAGACAGAATAGACATACATAGATAAGCCATATAGAGCTGAAGAAAGGAATGATCGCTACTAAAGTTGCGCGAATGATGTCTGTTCCAATCATTATTCTTCTTATATTCAAACGATCTATCATACTCCCAGACCAAAATTTCGTTAACATCGAAGCTATAGGTCCTATAATCCATAAACCCGCTACTGCAGCAGCAGAACCGGTTAATTTCAATACTAGAACATTGATGGCGACGAGATAAATAAAGTCTCCTAAAGTAGATATGCCCAATCCAAATAGTAATAAATAAGAATTCTTTTTTTGGGAAAAGCTTTGTTGACTAATAGTAACACCCCACATAAGAATTCTTTCTACAAAAATTGGAAATCACCTGTAAATGTACATAGTTGTCACAAAACATACATAACTGAAAAAACTGCTTGCTGTGTTTTCCTCAAGATGACGGGCCATAGAAGACAGCAAGAAATACCAGTGCTAAAATAGATAATATGAGAATTTCATTGATAGGCGTACGCTTTCTAATCCAGTATTAGAAAATAGGATACTTTTCGGTAGTAAAATCCGTTATACGAATTTATCTTAAGGAGGCTTGAGGCATGGACCGGAAGGAAATCGATGAGCAAGTCATTTACCAATACAAGCAAGATGAACAAAAGATGATTTTAATTTTCGCTCAATGGTGTGTGAACAATGAATTGGACCCTTTTGAAATATATAAAAAAGCTTATCCAAATCAGTCAAACAATACTGCTTTGGCGGATGCCGCAGAATTAACACTCACTCCAAATGAAGCCTACCAGATTCCTGTAGAAACTTTATTAGAAGTGTTGTCTTTATTCGGTAATGATGACCTTGCATTTGTAGTCAATGAGGAATGGAGCCGATTGGAACGTAAAAACAAGCAATAACTGCTATTAATACCAGGCTCCGTCGATTTCCGACCGAGCCTGTTGCAACGGGGAGGTCAAGTGCATGACTTATTCAAAAGACTCTGCCACTGTGATCAGATCACCTTTTGATAAGCCCTCTACATCCCCCTTCAACTCATAGGTGATCGATCCGTCTGACCAAATCAACCGTTGAGTCCCGCCTTCGTTTCCAGCATATTGACCTGTTTGATCCCCGATAGAAACCTCTTTCGTGTCCAAGTCCTGATAGGTGATTTCACCATCCTTGACGGTCATCAGTTCCATCGTTTCATCCTTTTCGGCATGAAAGATGAATGTTAATAAGGTATCCTTCTGCTCCATGACTCCAGGTTCTATTTCTACACCATCAACTTCAAAAGGCATGACAGTCGGATACATAGGCTGATAGACTTCATCTCCGGTCCGGCTCACCAACATAGAATGATCGTATTCGTATAGTCCTTCTTCTGTTTCCACGGCCGTATCAAAAGCGTTCATCAATGATTGAGTGTCAATGTAGTGAATTCGAGTGATTTTGCCCTCTTCGTTCGTGTTCACTCTCCCACTGACCTCCGCTGACTGACCATTACTGACATCGATTTGCATCACAAAATCAAAAGCGTTTTCTGTGTCCTCGCTCTGCTCAATGCTCCTATTGCCAATCTCCATGTTAACTTCATTCCCATACGCCTTCTGGTGAAAGCCGCCAAGCAGATTGGTGTTCACCGCCTGATTCATGTACTCTTCGGTAAAGAATGATTCGAAGTGGTCCGTGTAGTAGTCAAAAACCCCTTCATAATCATCCTCTTCATAAAATCGAGTCAGCTCTTCATCAGGTCCAGAAAAAATTTGCTCCAGGACCTTTGTTACATCATCTTCTGTCGTATTCTCACCAGTAGACTGGTTAGATGCGCAACCGGCGGCTATAAGGAGCGTAATAACAATAAATAGAGTTTTTTTGATCAATAAGACGACCTCCGTTTTATCTTCTTTATACGTGTACGATTACACACTGGCTTCCGTTTCAAAAGTCGGGAATCGGGAAGCTTGGAACAGGAGACACACTGATTATATTTTTCAAAAAAAAAGCTACCAAAAAGACAGTCTAAGCCTTAATATATGCCTTGTTTGACCTTGGCATTTCCCTTTAACACTTTCTCCCCACCCCACAAAACGGTTTCGATGACAAGAGCTATTAAAACCACCCATGCCCACACAGACAGGAAATGCTCATGGAAATCATAGAGATGTTTTTTGTAAGAAGCGTTTTCATGCATTACCATTGTAAAAGCATAAAACATCCCGAACGTGAAATTTCGTGACCACTGGCTGACATTATAGGAGAAGATGCCTTTTCTCCAACCCTTTTGCCGGATTCGCTTGATAGCACGAACGACTTCCAAACCTTCCACCAGACAAAAAATTATCAGAACAAGCATCCAATAATAAAGCAGAATCTCTCCTTGGAACATTTTTGTCGAAACAATGGCAAGCCCCGTAATCGAAAGACCACCATGGATAATGCAATTGGTATTCGTCCAATCTTCTGTTAAGGACCAGTCTGTTTCAAGATATCGTTTAAAAATAAGAATCAGGCCACCGATATAAAAAAGGGCCCCCAGGGCAAATGCAGATAGACTGAAAATATCAGGCAAAGAAGGAAACAATTCATTCCATAAGATGACCACTGATTGAGTTGCTACAGCAGACAAAAGTACAACACCATGAGTGGCATGGAAAGCTGGACGAATCCACAATTGCTTGAAATTCATAAAACAAATATAAAGAAACATTACCCACAGCAATGAATTGACAACCGCCAAAGCAGCCACCATAAAATGAAGCAAAGGTAGATACCTTTCCAATACGATACTCAACACAGAAAAACCAGCAATCCACGAACCGAGAACGAAGGAATTGACTGGGTTTTTAAGTAATGAGGGAAGAAAACCTTTTTGGAAGACCTGCCGGAACAATTTTGAATATATGGCAATAGAAAGAAGCAGATAAGCAAAAACAAACCATCTACCTGCTGTTTGATTTAAAAAATGGTTCATCGCCCCTTGCAAAAAAATACCTAACGCCATGACAATCGCACCCGAGGCTGGATTGAATATTTTCCTTTTATGAACATTCATTGTACTTTTCACCTCTTTTAACTCACAAACCACCTGTTCATTGTACGGTTTCCTTCCAATAATTTAAAGAATCAGGTACGCTATAGCAATTCTACTCCTTCATCTGTGTAAAGTTCTTATTTTTTCTTATGTAAGTACTTACTTTTAATAAGCAATCGTCCACGTAGAACTCATGAATACTGCCCCAGCTTGCAAAACATGATCGGGGCGGCCTCTCGTAGAAATTAACAAAAAAAAGACGTGATAAGTAATGTATCCAGTCATTGCCGATTATGTTCATTTTTTATTGTTCCATGTCTAATTGATCTTTTTATCCTTACTTATTGTTGATTTGTCGAATAATATCCTTAGTAGCATCAATCACGATTTTCGGCTCTGATAACTGTGGAAAATGCCCACTATTTTCAGCTACAATGTGTTTACTGTTTTCTGATAAGGATAGTAATTTCAATTGATTCTCCAGGCGTTTTCGACGAGCTTCCTCTGGCATCATACGGTGTTCTTTCCCACCCGTAATTACGTACACAGGTATTTCTGGAAAAGAGTCTATTTGTTTAATTTGATTCACGGTTTTCTTAACAAAATTCACTTCGCTAAATTGTTTTTCAGATGATAAGGAGTCAAAGATTGAGAACATCTTGTTAATAGTTTTTACAATTTTCCCTTGATATTTATCGAGGCTTGTATCATTTGGATGACTGGATTCCAGAAAGATAACGCCTGCTACCTCGTTTGGATAGAGTCGGGTGAATAAATTTGCATACAAGCCCCCTAATGAGTGTCCTACAAGCAAATAAGGGGGTTCAAATCCGATCTTTTTTAGTGCCTCACGTAAATTTTCGACAATAGTTATTCCCTCTTGTGGTTTCTTTGGCTTGTCACTACCCCCGACACCAAAACGATTACAGGAAAATACTGATGCTATTTTCGATACCTCTGGTAAAACTTTCATCCAACCTTCTATTGGTCCCGAACCTCCATTAATTAATACTATATTGGGTTTACCGCTACCACTTATGTTATATTTTAATTTTCCTGCTGAAGTTTCCACTATATGTTTCTGTATTTTCAAACCATTTCACCTTTCCTTTTATAAGTTTTATGAAAATGAAATCACTATTTTGAACAAACCTGCTATGTTAGTTGAAATGCTAATTAAGGCTACCGATCCCTATTGTGGAAAACCTGATCTCGAGATATTAAAGTAGACTTTAAGTTTGATTTTTAATACGTTATAATCCCGATTAATTGAAGGTCCATTATAATCTTTATAGTGACTTTTTCAACTTATAAACATTTTGATTTGTTTACTGCATGGGACGATGTTCAAAGATCCTTTCTATATTACCGCTTTAACTATAAATGTCCCCCATCATTTATTCATTCTTCGCATTTATAGAATCCAGACATACTAATCCACCGAAAATATCCGCTTCTGCCCAAGCACCACTTCAAACAAACTTAAATGTTAAAAACCACTCAGAGCATTGACCTCTGAGCGGTTTTATAAAGGTTGGAGGGTAAACTCCCTATTAAATAACATAGCTGTATTTTTTCTCAACATATGGAGACACCATGAGGGAAAGAAGTGCTCCATAGTTCAAATTGAAGGTGACTTCATCACCAACTCTCAAGTTGCTATCTTTGGCATTAATCACTGTATGATCACTGCTTGAGCCCAGGATTTCAATATCTAATAGAGGAGTTAACCCTGAAACCATCACGTCTTGATTTCCCACACCCACGATCACTCGATTCATGAGGCCACGGTCTTGAAATTGCGGAACCTCTCCAAAAGCATTCTGCCCTATTTCTCCATAAGGCATCGAAGGTTTTACTTTTGACTCGATAACCTCTGAAATGAATGTAAATGCGTCCGTATACAATTCTGGTATCACCAATCGATTCAACGTTTCCCGTCCCAAATAGATCGATTCCCCCAAACGCAGATTATTTACTTTCCCAACATCTGCAGCACCCATAAACCACTCGTAATTGGCTGAATTCCCACCTGATACGTATGAAAGGGGCAAGGTGTATTTCGTTTCAATCATGGAAGCGAGTAAGGATAAATCATCCATTTTCCGGTTGTCTGGTTTGACCCCACCGAAACAGGCAAAATTCACGCCTATTCCCACGATTTCAATCCCCTTCAAGGTCAAAACTTCTTGAATAAAACAATCAAGATCTTCGGGCATGATCCCTTCTCTTAAATCACCCATCTCGATCATAACAATAATGTTCTGCACAATATTACTTACCAGTGCTGCCTCAGATAATTTCGTAACGACAGCAAGTTCAGTATTGATGCTTATGTCAGCATATTCAATGACCATGTCAACTTCGCTTAAAGAGGGTGATCTCAGATACACAAAATCCGCCTTGATACCAGCATCCCGCATTCTTTTAAGGTTGAGGAGCTTTGAATCAGCTAGCATTGGAATCCCCTGTTCTAACAGGACCTTAGCAATTTCAGGTGCTCCGCAAACCGTTTTCGTTACTCCCATTAATCCAATATTTTTAGCTCCATATATTCCGACTAACGTTGACGCATTATGAGCGATTTTTGCCAGGTTAATTTCAATGCGCGGAGTAAGTGATCTGGTCAATGAGTGGTGACACTTTGTTTGCTTTTTAAGGTTGGATAAGCTTCAAAGACGCTTGAGACTAATTTATCACAACCGAATTTAAGAGCATCCGTTGTTGGGAGATTCAGGTCATCTTCATATTCCGATATTGTACGATCCAACTCTTCATCAGACATATTTTCGTGATTTATTGTGACAGCAATGACTTTTGATTTCGCAAAGTTTTCGATTAAATCAATCTCACTTTTGACTGTTGGCATTTTCATATAGCTGAAATCACCAAGGTGCTCCCGTTTCGGGGCATGCTGCACAATAACGGCACCAGGTCTTGAACCTCTTATAATTCCACATGAACTGATGTATGCTGGATGACTCAATGCCCCTTGTCCTTCAACAATGATGATATCCGGCTTTTCATTTGTCCATGCTTTCATGATTTGGTTCTCGATTTCACCTGTCATGAACTGAGAAGGAATCGCATCAATCGCGACACCGTATTTTGCCCCCTGGATTAAACCGGTCTGGCCAGTAGCGATAAAGGCGACGTTTAGTCCCTGCTTGATCAAGGCATCTTCAAGCAACACAGAAGTCGTTCGTTTTCCGATGGCGCTATCAGTGCCAAGTACCGCTATGACTGGCGTATCAATTGATAGAATTCTACCTGAAAAAAGATGCATATCTTTCTTTTCCGGAGGCTTCCTAACATCGTTTATCCTGACATTACACTTTTTTGAATGCTCTACAAATTCCTGATCATTTGTAAAAAATTCATGAAGTGGATTAACGATATTCATCCCCTGTTCCATTGCATAAAACAGAAGATTTCGTTCCGCTTTTTTCAAAAATGCCTCTGAAGGCGCTATTCCATATATAAAGTGGTCTGGAACTTTCCCCAACAACTCCAAAGCATGGTGAAGATCCTTGAAGATAGGGATACCATTTTCCTTTCCAAATAGAAATTCACCGGCATCCTTCCCTGCCTTTGTACTATCAATAACTCCCACGATATCGAAGTTTCTTGAACTTCTTACGAGCCCATTGGCTGTCTTTCCATCCATTGTTCCAAATTTATCTTCACAATACACGATTGCACATTCTTTCATAAGGCTATTCCTCCCAAATCTATTTTTACTACAGTCATTCCGCGTAAAAGAGATTCTACATTTCGGCCAAGAAAACTTCGCCATATAGAATAGCCAGTAAGTGAATTTTCTAAAAAATAGCAACATTCACACGCATATACAATTATAGCACACAAACCAGGAAATTTTTGTTATTTATATTTTTTTGAAGTTTTTCATACAAAAACACCAATATAAAATGTTTCTCCTTTGACACTAAAGGTTGAAGTACTGAACAGCGAAGATCTTTGCAGCAATCAGCCAATTCAGACCTTAATGTTGTTTTTTATCCAAAAAGAAAACCGCCCTAGGCAAAGGCGGTAAATATAAATATCATTCTCTTTTTCTTTTAACGATTTCCGAAGAATTGTTCCTTATTCTTTCTCCAGTATAACAAGTGAAGATACCATTGGCACCAAACCGACTGGACTCTGAGATACAACCTTCCATCCCTCTTCAAGAAGTTGATTCAATTCACTTACGTTGTTCTTTTTATCGGATTGATAATGAACAGTGATTGCCTTTTGCATAATACACCTCCTGAACCCAATAGGCTATACATCATACTCCATTAACTTCCCATTATCATGGGAGGAAAAATAAATAAGTTTAGTCAATTATGATAACCAAAGCTTATCAGAAGATAAATCTCATGGCGATATCCAGTATTCTCAAAGTAATGATATATCGAGAATGAATATACAGGTAATAGATAAAAGTTCAACTATATATACACTACTATTTCCACCTAGTTTATAGCTATAACACAAACACAATCCGCGGATTTCATTTTCTTATAATGTATCTGGTTTTCTGAATAACCTGCTTCTCTTAAACAATCATTGATTTTTTCACCGAACTTTTTTGTGGTCTCGTTGGTGGCACCTTTCGCTCTCGGATGGATAGTAATCGCTATTTTCCCATTAGGTTTTAAACGCGCACGTAAATTTATGAGTGTGTTAATGGGGTTTTCCCAAAACATGAAGTTATTAACACTTAAAATGTAATCAAACTTTTCTTCAAAAGGTAACAAGTCAGAAACATTCCCCAATCTTAAATCCACAATGCCTTTGTTAATAGCCTGCTTATTTCTTTTACTCGCTGCTTTTATCATTACTTCAGAAATCTCAATCCCTGCAATGTAACCCTCTGTTACCTTTTGCGACAATGCTTCGATAGCTATACCAGGTCCAAAACCTACTTCCAATACCCTGGCCGATTCAGTAGGATTTAACAACGATACCGTCCAATCACTTTTTTCTGGTTCCTTAGCCATTAAATATCCTGCAACTCCCCCTAAAAAACCTTCAGGCTTCTTAAACTGTTTGAGAAATTCCTTTAATACTCCCATGCTTGTAAGAACACCCTTTCATAAAGTGTTGCTCTTGGCCGTCACTTCACCTATAGAAGATAGGCATAGCTATAAGAAAAATCTAATTCGAGCATCGGCTCACCCTCCAATAATAGATCTCTAAATCCAACCAATCCATGCGGTTAAGTCCACTCTCTTCCATGCTCATTTATGAATTTTATTTCGTTTTCATAATGCTCAAGATGTCCATCGTCTATCATTTTTTGAAAAGCAATGTCTCCTTCATTGGCCTTTCTCTTCATGTATTTACATAAGCCTTCTAATCGCAACAAAACCATCTCTAAAAAACCCTTTTCCATCCCTTCAATACCGTAGTAATCAAAAAACAATTTAACTCTTCTTTGTACTCGTTCAGCATCATGTAAAGGATTATAATAGACAGCCTCACCTGTTTCGGTATGATAAAGTCTACTTAAAGGAACGCATGTATATAGGGTGTAAGCTATGTCCCAAAGCCTTGGACCAGGAGCAGCAACATCAAAATCAATTATACCTACTGGCTGTTTATGATTAAAAATAATATTGTATATGGCAAAATCATTATGACATAAAACCTCAATGTTATCAGGGGTATTGTCAATTGGTGCCCACTCATTTAATGACGGAAAATCACTAACTGCATCATGATAGAGACGAAGCATATGTGCTATTTCTTTTAAAACATCATTAGACCACATATATTTTTTCAAAGGATAATTACCTGCTTCCCCTTCTATAAATGATAATCTCTCTCTATTTCTTTCATCAATACCTAAAAACTTAGGAGCATGATCAAAACCTTTACTTTCCAAATGCTGCAATAATTTATGAATTTTAAAACTATCAGGCTTTAATTCTCGTCGAACTGTATCTTCCGCACGATATACGTTTGATACATTCCCTCCTTTCAGTTTTTCTTCGTTTATGTTGTTTGGCATTTATAACTCCACCCCTTATTAATACGCTTATACTAATCCTTATTATTCAAACCATCCTTCACCGTTAATGAAAAAGCAATTATCCATATTGAACAATTGCTCTCTTTGTCATATCATAAAACTTGATTACAAGAAAAATCTGATAAACCTATATTAATTATCCATTGAACATGTATTATTCAGGTAACATGACTTTAGTAAATTCACTTAAGAATTTTTCATAATTAAGATTAATGGCGATCCTTGTCTTTCCTTTTTTACTTGTTGGACGAAGATCGATATAAGATTGTCCCCTGGCTTCAAATCCCTCAACTACGTTCGCATCATAATAAATGTAGTCCGCTACTTTAGGATTCTTAACAACGATGAGGGTCAGTAAATCATGCATAGGGGCACCGACAATCCCCGGCAAAGTCTTCTGATAAAACTTATAGTAATACTCAAAAATAGGAGCCATTATGAAAGAATAGATGTTTTTCTTGTTTCTAGATATTTCATCTGCAAGATTAGAAGTGATTATAGCGAATTGAGTGACATTTAATGGAGTTATCGTTAGGTTATGCGCAAACTTAAGAACATAATTAGATGAAGTTGGATCTCCATAAAAATTCGCTTCTGCCAGAGCCGTTACATTTCCTGGGACGAAGAATGCTCCACCCATGACGTAAAATGATTGCACCAATTCTATATGATCCGGGAATAAGATAAATACAGTTGCCAAGGTAGTTGAACGTCCCGTGTCTACGATAATTAACTCATTCCTATACCTCTCAATAATGAAACGAATCGTATCAAAAGTGTAAGTCTGATACTCCAAATTTCTCGGAGGCCTTATAGGACCAATCCCTTCCTTACCATGGATTTCTGGATAAAAAGCCACTTCCTCCTGTTGAACAGGACTCGAAGCTCCAGGGATAATCGGAATATCTTTTCTTCCTGCCAATTCTACTAAATATGCAGCGTTTGCTGTTGCTTGTTGTTTAGTAACGTTCCCATAACTTGTGACGATACCTACAAGTTCTATCTCGGGATCCATCAATGCGTACATAATTGCTAAAGAATCATCAATCCCAGGATCGCAGAACAAGAGAATTTTTTTCACCATAGGTATCCCCTTCCTTTATAACTATATATTCCAACACTCCATTATCCATACTTTCTTCCATATTTCCCCTTCGTTTATGTAATAGGCGAGTACTCAATACTCTATTGAGCAAGACTTTGATCGGACAAATATTTATTGTTAAAGATTCACCGTCATTTCCAGAAGACTAGACTTCAGGAAAATAATATTGTAAATACAATAATTATATGTGGATATTTTAAGGTAGCAATATATCGAAGGAAGTTATATTATGTCTAAAAAATCCTTTCAGTAAACTGTCTTATAATATTAGGCAATACTAACCAAAAAGGTATATTTATAACTAGCGGAAATGCCAAATAAAATAATGTGTCAACGTCTTTCCTTGTACTCTTATCTAGAAATAATAAAATACAAATTGTAAATATAGGATATAAAAGAAGACCAATAACCAAAGAAGCATTGAGAATATCCTTAGGACTGTTGCCAAGGAAACTAAACAAAGGATAAAAGCCTATTTCTGATAGGGAAAAGATTCCTATTGCCCACCAGAACCATGCAGGTTGCTTCCATTCTTTCATAACTTACTTCCCTCCAAAAATAAAGTCATATATAAAAAAGGATAGGAGGCAAGACGCCATTCCTCATTGGAAAATCCCTCCGTTTAATGAAACCTCAGAATCAAAAGATAAAAATGACCACTTAAAGTATTACAGATAAAACATTCGTCACCAAACTAATTTCCCCTTTATCACCTAACTATACGTTGTATAAAGCATTAAGTTTCATTTCTTACTTACTGAACTAAACAGCTTAATCAGTTAAAAATCTAAAGTGCCTGATATATCTTGTGCTTATGTAATAAAGGCGAGTTCTCTATTGAGTACTCGCCCCGATTGTTTAAGATTCGAAATCAATATAAATAAACTAAATCATTAAAATTATCTGGTGTTTTTATGATTTTTATTTACTGATCTTTAGCCAGTTCATATTCAAGATACAACCTAAATCATTTACTTGTTTGTAACTTGAAAAACTGAACACCCTCTTTTTAAATTCGTAATGAAAATAAGCTGACCCTTTCTAATTGAATATTATTGGAAAAGTAAAAATAACAAAAGCTGCCCAAAGTCCGTAGACCGGCAAATACTTTGTAACGGCATCTTGGATAGCTGAAAGTTCGGATTTGTTTTGTAAAAAACGCATATAGGAGAACATAATCCAAATTAGATTCACCCATATAAGTATGTTTATTCCTAAAACAGCAAATCTATTTGGAGTAATTCCAAAAGAAGAAAGTCTGAACACGATGGCTGACAAAGCCACACTATCGATGATGAGTGCAAGGACAATCAAGGCAACATTGATATAATCTGAAATGTTTTTTTTCTCGTCTGAATCTCTTTCGGTAATGGAAAATATGGTGACAGCCAATACACCAAGAAGAATTCCGTTGAAAGCTATCAGGAAATTGCGGTCCAGGAAGGGGTTATTACCCACCCATATAACCGTTACAAGATAGACTAGCAATGTAATAAGGACAAGAGGGCTGAAAATTTTCGCTAAATATGGTGTGATATTCTTAGCCAGTTTAAGATTCATTGATACCACTAGATACGCAGCCACAATTGCGAGAGCGGCAGCACCAAATAAAACAATATTACTAAAATAGAAATCTTCTATATCCAGGCCGACAAAGCTGAATAACCGCATGGTTAATGCTGCTAGCAACATTCCGCTGACTGCCATACTGGCATAGAGAATACCATATTCCAAGTTAAATTTAATATAAGATATTCTTCTACTGCCTTTTGAATAGCCGTCTCCTGTAAAGGCAAGCCCTACCAATATCCATAAGAAAATGGGAAGGTGTAAATATGCAAGGATAATACTGTCTGAATAGTTTAGTGGGAGCAAATTAAGATAAACCACAGAAATGATGAGCAACGCTGTAAGGGAATAAATAATACTTCTTTTCGGTGTATTACTATAAACAAAGTAGGCTACGATAAAGGGAATTATACCAAAAGCCAGGTTAACCGGAGCAATTGCTTCCTGTTCGACAAAATGGAAAATAATCCTGGTGCTTATCCCGGCAAGAATAGCTAAAAGCCCCATGAATAAGAAACTCTGTTGAAACAAGGAAGGTTTATTTGTCTTCGCTGTCTCCTCAAAATGCAACCTTTCGTACCAGACACCAAGAACCTGTGAATCAGGATGTTGTTCCCATGCGTATGAGAATGATGTTTTAAATGTTTTGGGGTCTTTCCGATACATTCTCTCCAACTCATGTGGGTCAGCAATATTTTTAAGAACCGAATTGTTCATATCCATCGTCATACCTCCTCAATAATTATTAGGTGAAGTTTCGGTATATTCATTATAAATAAATATTTATCGTTTTACAATAAATTTTTGTTTTGAAATCAATTTTTGTGTGAAGCATTAAAAGTATTTCTCATTCAATAAAGCTCTATAAACTTTTAAACTTGTACAACCATCTTGCCCCGTTCAACAGGGAGGGAGGATGCTTTTTTAATCTCCGAATGAATGATAATACCCTTTCCTTATTAAATTACTCTAAAAAAAAGACACGTAGCGTTTACGTGTCTTCCTTCTCCTGCCAGAACAGGTCATCCAGCGACTTATCAAGCACCCAGCAAATCGATAAGCAAAGCTGGAGTGACGGGTTGTATTTCCCTAGCTCAATCAGCCCGATCGTCTGCCTGGAGACACCGACTGTCTTGGCTAATTCCTGTTGGGATAAATCATGTTCGGCGCGAGCCATTTTAAGTTTTTTATTCTTCAAGTCCAATCACCGCACATCTTCATCATCATCCAATTGCGCGTCATTGACGCGATCACTTTTATTTTTTGCCAATATAAATGGCACTACTATTATCCCAAGCATCACAGGAATATAGATTGCCATGCAAGTGAAGAAGATCATCAAAAAGAAAGAAATCTCTTCGCCAGCACTATCTGCATAGCGCTGGGAGTTCCTGATTGCAAGTGTAAGCGAAAACCCAATCCCTACAACCAGACTGACAATGAAATTCTTCTTGTTCAGCTTTATTTTACTGAATCGATCATGCATCTCCACTTCATCAGAGAAAATTCCCAGGCTGGATACGCGGATCAAGTAGTAGACTCCTCCCCCGATAAGGATGATTAACTCCGTCCAAATATTCCGATCATCGTTTATCGTTTTTATAATAAGCGATAACACCCCGACAATGGCGACAAACATGTACAGCTCACGGTAGACTTTATTTTGAAGGTTGGTGACGCGCTCATCCTTCTGTTTCCTTCTGAAACCGAAATTCATCTTCATCCTCCTAGTAATCAGTTTTTGGCAGTTTGTAATAGGCGAAAAGGAATAAAAGTAGATTTACAAGTATAATCACCGTCATTTCTGAATTGGACAGCGCAAGGAATGGCACTTGGCTCGGCAGGCTGTACAGGGGAGAATAGGCGACGATATCCTTCATGAATGCTGGAATCGCCTCGACGCGGAGCACCATCCCAAGAAGCCCTGGGAGCACGAGTATGAACATCAGTGCTAACACAAGCAGGTTCATGGCTTTTTGGTAATACATCGAAATGATCATGAACAATAATGTGAAAAATGTTCCGAACAATACGTAGTGAAGAAGGGATGCACGGACATCCGTCCACATGAACGCCTGGCTGTTCCAGAGGTGGTTCACATATAACAACGCACTGCAGCCGATTCCGAAGAGAAGTGATACGACTCCGATGACGACCACGCGTGAAAGAAGGAAGCGGAGTCGGTCCTTTGTCGATTTGAAAAAAAGATAAATCGTTCCGTAATGTAAATCTGCAATAACCATTTTAGCACAATAAATCCCTAGTGCTACCGTAGCAATTGTCGCGTAAAGTCCGGCAACGTTTCTGGGCTGGAATGGGCCACCGAGCTCGTGGATCGAATAGATGATCCCCCCGCCGAGCGCAAGGGAAAGGCTGATCGATAATACCAGGTGCATGCTAATGACATTTCTTCGCAGTTCCAAAACTAGCAATTGTGAAAAGTTCATTTGGTTTCACCCTCCATATTGTCGAAATAAAAATCCTCAAGGGTCATGCTCCTTCGTTTCACTTCCCTAGGGAAAATGTCCATTTGCCCCATCTGTTTCAATAGCGGCTTCATCTCCCCATTGTAATGGAAGATCGCTGTAAAGTTATGGGTGGTGAACCCTTCGAAATCCCGCAGAAGAGGCACAGCCTCCTGAAGGTCGTGTTCATCCTCAAACGTCATATCAATCAGTTGCTCCTTTGCAGTAGAAGGCGCGTATTCACTGATCATCCGCCCATTTTTAATGACATATACACGGTCGCTGATCGCTTCGATGTCTTTCAAAATATGGCTGGAAATCAGCACCCCGATCTTGCGCTCCTTTGCCAGCTTCTTTAAATAAGCTAGGATGCTGCGGATGCCGTCCGGATCCATCCCGTTAGTCGGCTCATCGAGAATCAGATAAGCCGGTTCAGCCACCAGTGCCAGCGCAATACCGAGGCGCTGCTTCATCCCAAGCGAGTACTGCTTCACTTTTTTCTTCAGATAGGAACGAAGATCAAGGGAATTGATGATTTCTTCCACTGTCTCTTTCTTAGTGCCGTACAGTGCTCTGAAATAATCCAGATTGTAACGCCCGCTTCGGTTCGGAAAATATTTCGGTTTTTCAATCAGGCTGCCGGTTTTTTCTGAAGTTGGTAATATGGACTGGCCGTCATAACGGACAATAACCCCGGCAAGAATTTTCATCAACGTCGTTTTACCCGCTCCGTTCGGTCCCACCAATCCGACGATCTCTCCACGATTCAGTTGGAAATCAATGTCCTTAAGAGCACATTCCTTTTGGAAAATTTTAGTAACCTTGTTCATCATAATGCTCATATCCTTCTCCCCTTCAAGTCAATTTCTTGATTCATATTATAATGTATATATTACATAATGCAATATATATTGTACATTTTGCATTAAATATATGACTCCGGTCCTTTTAGGAGGAGGCACTCACATTAAATTCACATCAAAAAGAGACTTAGTTTTTTTCTAAGTCCCTTTTTGACGGAAATACCTTATGAAAGTTCCTTTACAATCCAGCATTAAAATTAAAGTGCTAATGTTTAAAAAATCCTTGAATTTATGAAAACTTACCAAAGAGGTAGTAGTCATAATGATCCTGGTGCTTTATTACTTCAATGATAAAAAATCGAAGGATCAGCACGACAAAAAAAGGAAAACACAATTAAAACTCAACTTGCCCGAGGGAGAGAAACGCTGTCATATTTGTTAGGGCAATCCTTTCAAAAATCTTAAATCCCCACTATGCTGTTTGCAAATAAAACGAAATCATCCAAATTCAAACTTTCAACTAAATAAGTTAAATTATAGCCTTTCACTTAAATATAAGAGCAATATTTTCACCTAATGTTTAAATGTATAAAATCACGTATTGGTCAAGGCCTTCTATTTATGTGGAGGTCTCTTTTTTACATTAAAAACAGAAGGATAATACTAGTGTATGCAACATATTTTCATAACAAAAGAGAGCACTGTTTATTCTTCTCTAAAAAAATCCTGAAACTTATGGGACTTCGAAGGTTGTGACTAAAGTTGATTCAAAACTGTTTCACTGACGATCGAAGTCCCTTTTAATTTTCTCTATCTATATTAGAACCAACCGACTACTACTTGAATGGTTACCCATATCGTCAAAACGGTGGTCAACACTAACACGATATTCTCCACAACATTGGCTTTATGTTTGCCTAAGTGGCTTGATTTGTTCGCAAGAATTAAAAGTCCGATAGCGACAAGCGGAACAGTAACCGCTTGCAATCCAGTGACAAAAACAGCCATAGCGACAAACCCTGGCATACCAGGAACAGACCAAATGATCGGGGATACTAGAATAAATAAGCTGACCCATTTAAACCACGGATCATCTTCGAATTTCTCTCCGAATTTTTCTCTTCGTTCTTTTTTGACAATATGCAAACAATCAATAATTACTTTAGGGAAACCATTTGCAAATCCGATCACGCTGCTGTAAAGGATTCCGAAAGCACCCAAATAAAAGACAATTCCCCCCAAATAGCCTAGCTGATTGGAAAGAGCTCTGGATATATCCTCCAGACTGTTTACTTCGATCCCATTTGGTCTAAGAATTTCAGCCCCAACAATCCATATTGCCATGTTTATTACAATAGCAGCACTAATACCGAATAAAAGATCGTTGCGCTGGAGTTTCTTATAGAATGGCCCATTCCATCCTTTTTCTCTTACATAATAAGGATAAAGAAAGTTGGCCATCGATCCGGCTACCGCTCCTATTAATGAAAGGGCGACCGCAAAAACTCCAAAGGCACCCGTATTATCCGGCACACTAAATCCAATAGTTCCTTTTATGATTCCACCAACGTCCGGAAGTGCATAGACCGCCAATCCAAGCAAAGCGATCGTTAACAGACCAAGAAAGATTTTCATGATCTTTTCAATGGTGTTGTATACATCACGTCCAATTACAAACAAACTGACCAAAACCACAATTACTGACCACAAAAATGGTGAACCAAAATTAAAAATCCAAGCAAGTGCCTGTCCCGCTCCTTTTATCATATACGCGTTGAGCAAATGACCGCTAATTAAAATAGCAATTCCCAAAAACCAGGGGAAATACTTGGATACGTCATTATATCCCTCTAGTATTGATTGACCTTTCAAATTGCACACCTGATATCTTCCCATAACGTTTACAATCACAAATCGGATAATTAAAGAAGCAGCAAGGAGCCACATCAGATTGTACCCATAATTAGATCCAGAAACGGAAGAAGTGACAAGGTCTCCAGCCCCCATCATGCTCAATACTGCTATAATTCCAGGCCCGAATTCGCGAAGGGTACTTAAAAATCCTTTCTTTTGAGGTCCCATTTTTTGAGGTCCCAATGGCGTTTCATATTTGGCTTTTTGTTCCATAAATTTTCCTCCCCTTTATAATTTAGGGTTATCTTAGAATTTCTTGATTTCCCTCCGAATTGCTTTTCATCAATACATTCTTCCATTACTTGGTAATTTAATTCTTTATACTGTATGAAGAGTTCACGAGTTCTCTTTAGATGAACCATAATTTTCCTTTCTAGCAATCAGTAAGAAACCTCTTATTAACCTTGTTTAGTAAGCGTTTTCAAAATACTTTTTGAAGAGATTAATTGCAGGGTATTTTTTAAAGGCTTCTCATTTTATTTTATAAAAAAGGCAGACCACTGTCTGCCTTTTGTTCCACTTTACTTGACGAAGACCGTTTTGATGTCCGTGAAGAATTCCTGAGCTGCTTTCCCCTGCTCGCGAGAATGAGAACTCGACTGCTTCATGCCGCCAAATGGTGCCTGCAATTCCACCCCGGCGCTTTCCGCATTCACACGAACTAGACCGGCATCCATGTCATCGATAAACGACAGCGTATGCTGTACGTTTGTCGTAAAGATTGCTGCGCTTAATCCGTAATCCACATCATTGGCAATATCTAATGCTCCTTCCATGGTGGAGAAAGGCATCAAGGCAATGACCGGACCGAATATTTCTTCCTGCGCAATTGTCATCTTATTATTTACCTGATCGAAAATGGTCGGCTCCAGGTAGTAGCCGCTGCTGTCTTCGATTTGCTTTCCTCCGCAAAGAAGTTCAGCGCCCTCTTCCTTACCCTTTTCTATATAGCTTAACGCGTTGTCCAGCTGGGACCTCGAAGCACAAGGTCCCATCCAGACATCTTTCTCCAAACTGTCGCCTACGGTGATTTTTTGAGTTTTTTCAACAAGCAACTGCTTGAACTCTTCATAGATATCCTGATGGATAATGACACGGCTGGTTGCTGTACATTTCTGGCCAGTAGACTTGAAGGCTCCGGAAATAGTGGCATCCGCAGCAGCTTCTAAATCAGCATCTTTCGCAATAATAACCGGATTCTTGCCGCCCATTTCCAATTGGTATTTTGCTCCCCGCTGCAAAGCATTTGCCCCGATAGTGCGGCCCACCGCATTGGACCCTGTGAACGTAATGCCATCGATGTCTTTATGGGTGGATAAACCGTTTCCGATGAGCGAGCCTTTGCCTGTTACAACGTTCAATACCCCGGCCGGCAGTTCTGCTTCTTCAAAGCATTCAGCAATTTTTGCGAATGTAATAGGTGATTCACTTGCCGGTTTAATAACGACCGTATTTCCATATATGAGAGCAGGGGCTGCTTTCCATAACGGAATTGCAATTGGAAAGTTCCAAGGAGTAATAACTCCCACCACTCCTAAAGGAGAACGCTTCGTAAACATTAAGGCATCTGGATCCGTGGAAGGAATTACATTGCCCTCTTCCCTCATACCTTCCCCGGCATAATATCGAAGAATGGCTACACCTCGCGCCGTTTCCCCTTTTGTTTCCGCAAGGGTTTTTCCCATTTCTCTTGTTGCAATTTCTGCAACTTCATCTGCTTTCTTTTCCAATATTTCGGCGGCTTTATATAAATATTGGCCTCTGGCGGCACCAGACAGTTTGCGCCAGGCTGTTTTCGCTTCTTTGGCACTCTGAATGGCCTGCTGTAAATCATCTTCGGTGGAGTCCTGGAAAGTTCCTACTTTATCCTGCAGATTCCCCGGGTTGATGATATCAGTCGTTTGGTTGGAGGCGCTCGCCGTCCATACACCGTTAATAAAATTTTTCATATCCATGTTGTTTCCTCCTTAAATTGATACTGTTGGATTATTTCGTCTGGAGAGAGTATTTATCGAAAGCAACATTGATAACAGCTTCCAATTCCTTATAATGAGATGATTCCACCGGCGTTAATGGTGGCCGCACCGTATTTCGGACAGGCAGACCGACAATTTCCATCCCGGCTTTGATCAAAGCGACAGCGTATCCCGGCCGTTGTTTACGGATGTCATTAATAGGAAGAATCACGTCACGATAGATATCTGTCACCGTTTCCTTATCACCATGTAGTAATGACTCATAAAATAACCTTGAGATATGAGGAATGTAATTGGATATGGCGGAGGAATACCCCTCAAAACCGAGCGGTATGTAGGCTGGCATGGTTACTTCCGCCATCGGCATGCCATTCATCCACTGCAGCCGATCTCCCACTGCCTGCGTCAGTTGGATGTTTCGTTCCATATCGCCAACCCCGTCTTTAAAACCGACCACCTGAGGAATGGTAACTAATTGCTGTAACGATTCTTTGGTTAGCAGCACGTTGTTTCTTTGATAAACAATGGAGTTCAGCTGCGTACTCTGGGCGACCTGAGAAATGTACTCCACGTTTCCCTGAGGTGTCCCTTCAACTAAATAAGGTGGCAGGATGAGATACCCGTCTGCTCCCTTTTTCTCGGATAGTTCAGCCTGCCGGACGGCGGTGCGAATATTTCCGCCAACCCCGGTGTATATTGGTACTTGGCTTTGAGTGGCTTCGTGTGCTATATCGATCATCGTCTCGTATTCGTCTTCGCTGATCGCATGAAATTCTCCGGCGCCACAGCCGATAAAAATACTTTCGAGCCCATTGCTAATTAAGAAGGAAATGTTTTTGTAAAGAGCCTGCTCGTCCAATTCGTCCTTTTCGTCAAAAGGAGCTACGGGGAAACCCAAAATGCCTGTTGGAATGTTTCGTTCGGAATCCATATTGATCACCTCACTTTTATTTGTCTTACATTATATTGTATGACAAATAAAATGTAAACGCTTTTTTGTCAGAAAAAAAAGTCTTCCTTCGTTATAGAAGGAAGACTTCTTGATATAATAACTCATTGGTTCAATACTTTATCCCGAACAAAAACCAAATGAGCATACATTTCCTGAGTTGCTTTCTGAGGATTTCTTTCTTTCAAGGACTCGTATATAGCTTCGTGATAGGCAATAGTTTTTTCCTTTTCCCTATTAGGAATTTGAATGTTCACTTTTGTATGGGTCAATAGTAACGAGTCAATCATACCTTGGATCACAGGGTTTTCTACACTTGAAGCGATGATTTGGTGAAAAGCAATGTCGTGTTCACCGTAATCGTTATCTACACTTTTCCGAATCGCGTCGATGGTCTCTCGCAAACGCTGAAGGTCTTCTTCAGTTATTTTCTCCGCTGCTAGAGCTACTAATCCTAATTCCAAGGTCATTCGAGCTTCGAGAATGGCTTCTAAATTGTTGTTCACAATCGAGAGCATAACAGAAAACGGGTGGTGGCCGATTCTTTTAGTAAAATATGTGCCACCTTTCGTCTTTCTGCTGATGATCCCCAGTGATTCCAGTGAACTCATGGCTTCCCGAAGAACCGAACGACTGACGCCAAGCATATCGATTAATTCCATTTCTGATGGCAGTTTGTCTCCGGGCTGCATCTTATCTTGCAGTAACAAACCCACGATTTTTTCTTCCACTTGTTTGGACAATGTTTTTCTGGTAAGCGGCTGATCAATTAGATGGTTATTCTCATACATTAGATTAGAAACATTAATATCCCTATCTGCATTTAATGTTTCTTCCTCCCTTTTTTAATTAATAGTAGCTATAATCCTAAAAATCATCTTTATAATTTTATTGTAATACAAATGTACTTTAATAGATACGAAGAACATTTTCAATTAATATAGATACATTTTTAAAGCGATAAACGTGGTGTACAGATAGATGCAGCATAGCGCTTCGCCAACGACCGGCGTCGAAAAAAGGCTTTCACCTCTGCTTCCACGATTTGCGTCATATTGGAAATCTTCTACGGGGTGTAATAATGCTCATACATGCACTACAGGAAATCGGCATCTGCTGGTGAAAGTCACTATGTTCCGATTTGGGGAATCGAAAGCGACAGCTCCCAGTTACGGTTCGCACATGCCATTGTGGGAATTACCCGAACCAATGGGGGCCGCATTTCTGCAAAATAATCTTCTGTTTGATTAAATTCAAAGTAATGTTGGGCTACACAGATAGCGTACAAAGTGGCCGTAGAACCCGTAAATAGTAACCCTGCTCCTTTAACACAAAAGGGGATAGCGCTGTGCAGCTACCCCCTTTTTTTACAAGACTTGAATTCGAGATATCTTGAAGTAGATCTTAAACTAACGCACTCGTTAAATTAAGACATTATTCACGATTTTTTCTCTAAATCATTAATTCTTTTTTCTAGTTCTTTTACATTATTACTACTATTCAACACTGTCGTAAAAGCAACAATACCGAAAGTGAATCCCATTATTCCAAAAACAAACCCCATAATTTCGAAAGCCCCCACATAATCACCCCCAATTTTAAACTTTAAGACAATTTCTCTTAATATATTTATTTCTCAACTACTCTGCTCAATAAGCATAATAAGCGATAGTCAATTTGCAGCTGTTCAGGAAAACTGATTTCAAGCTACCTCTGGATTACTTAATTTTCATCGGCGGAAAATGTAGTCATCAAAACTATAAAAACAGGCAATAAACTCCATAAAAAGAATCCCCATTGATGAGTCAATAAAGATAATACTAAGAAGAAAGCAAGTGCTACAATTGAAATATAAACAGAACGTCCTTGATATCTTTTCATCTTGAACACCTCTTTATAAATAACTGAAATACCCTCTCAGTTAGCTCTATTCCCCTTTTAGTCTCTGTTTGTACCATTGTACCCGAAGTTCGAAGCTTAGTTCATCAGATTGATTTACCGGGGCACTGTTCTTCTAGAAACTCCCAAGTCCTAGAGACGATCACCAATACCGAGAACGTTAGGCAGGAGAACATACTGGATATAGCAGCCAAATGATCACAGCCCTCTTACTCATATCAATAAAGGAATATATCCCTGACTCCATGATGGCATTTTCTATTACTTATACGAGTTAGTTGTTATAAAGTTTCAAAAGCTGGCAAATACCTCGAAACTGAGTCTTCAACTACCATTCCATGTAAAATTAAGAAGAGGACAATTCTTATGTTTTAGAATTGCCTCCGTTTATATAAAACTTGATTTCAAAATATTTTCCTTTATAAACAGATTACTTCTACTTTCTTGAATATATGTACTTTTGTGTAAATACTTGTTTCTCCTTTTTATGATCTTCACTGAATCGTCTTCCTTACTCGCCAATAATACAATAATGAACCAACAGAAAAATAACCGAATTCGATGACGACGATGGTTTGCACGGCTACCATCCAAAAGGTAGCATCATCAATTTCTCCCCGAAGAATATCATCTATATTCAGTGAGATGATACATATATATAGAATCGTCAATGGCATAATCCTATTAAATGTTTCATTAGTCGAATCTCACTCCTATACGATCTAAATAATCCTTCTTTGATTTACCCTGTAAAACAATCTATTTTAATTAATTTCCTCTGTATGTTTAAAAAGCCAAATAATCAATATTTATGTAACAAGCATGATCACACTATTAAGCACTTGCCCCTTTTCTTGAAGACTTGAATTCAAGATAATACAAACTATTCTTTAATATTTTAAAGCATGTTTACATTAACGTAGTATTATATTACAATTTGTATTGTCTTAAATTATTCTCACATTTTTAACCAATTTTGTGAGAACATGTAGAGAATGATCATACTTTGTTAAGGACTCCATCTATAATAGTGGGGTCCTTATTATTTTTATAAATGCTCATTCCGTAGAGCGGGTTAATAAAGTCTTTCCTCAGTGAGACGGTGCCTGCTCCCCATCTTTTACAGTGGTAAAGGATGGGGAGCAGGCACCGCCATGTGAACCACCGATTTACACGGCGGTTCAATCATTCAGTTTACGCTCGAAATATACCTGCGCAAAAAAGTTATCTTTTGTCTTCCTCAAAACGGACCGTATCTTTTAAATCATTGCCTTCTTCAATTGAATTACTGCTCGTCACTTTTTTCGCAAATTCCTTAACGGTCTTGACGCTCAAGCCAGATTCCCAGTATTCAGCGATTTCGGGTTTCACCTTGACCAGTACAACATTCGGATCATCAGCAGAAGTGTTCAGAACTTTTTCCACTATCTTATTCATGTACTCTTTCTTCTTCTTCTCATCTTGTACAAACTCAGCAGTACCGCTGATCGATACATAGGATCCGCCTGCGTAAGCCAGGTTAACGGCAGGATTATGCATGATATCCTTATATTTTTCTGTATCTTTTTCTGTAATGAACCAGATCTCCTCTTTATCCATTTCCACTTCCTGCGTGTGCATCGGACGAGACATCAGCTTACCCTCCGCGGATACCGTGGTCAGCATAGCTACCTTCTCATCCTTAATCAAGTCTTTAATATTCTTAATGGTTTTCTCGTTTGTTTGGTCTGCCATATCTATTTACCTCCTTATGGTCTTAGCAGCTGTTTCTCTCCTTAACTATGGAGCAGTCAGCTATCTATCACATCTTTTTTCCTTTTCCCGGTTAGACCTACAATTACACTTCCCCTCCTGTCTTTCCTTGTGATATAGGGGATTTTAACCTTACTTTATTTTAATCAGTCTCTTAGCCTTTAAATGAACACCAGGAATGTCATACTTCCTACTTTTCCTTTTGAGACGGTGTTTGATCTCCAATCTTTTACAGTAGTAGAGGGATGGGGGCGTTAAAAATAGCATTAGCACTACCCATAAAATCTGAAAATGTTCTCATGGGGCATGAAAATCATAATTTCTTACGTTTTCGTTCTAAAAATATGGGTGCTATATTTAGTAAGATAGAAACAATTGTCAAAAACCAAAATGCCCTTGCCATACCAGGTACTACATCCGATAAAGCCGCCCAATCTTCTGCTTTTATCCACCGATTTAGATAACTGTAATCTGCACAAATTGTTAATGCTGTAAATGATAATGCCATCGCCATAGCAAGCTTATAGTCCTTTCCTGATGCATACAAAGAAAGATTTATAACAGTTACTACTATGGCAATACCCCCTAATATTATCCACATAACTTTATCTCCAATCCCATGTTAATTTATTTTATTTTGAAAAGGTAATGTTGCTGGGAAAAGTGTTATTTCTTGACAATCAACTCAACATAGTTCCCATTATTTCAAAACCCTTCCACTTACTCAACCTTTTTCCATTAGATAATCCATTAACTCGAAATTATGTACTCAAGAAGAAGAATTCTATGCAAAAGAAAAGGCGACTATTCTTATTGAATAATCGCCCCCCATATCTTGAATATTCGAGATCGAGATATTACATGTATTAATAGTCACATGGATAAACACTATATTTTAACTATTACCATTAAGCTGTTTATACCCCGCCAATACCTGCAGCTATCCATAATAAGTAAGCAATAGCCAATACACCACCATTTCCTAATACACCCACAGCTAGCCATACCCATTTTCTTGCTATACCAGCGAGTATGGCAAATATTAACCCCAATATCCCGAGAGAACTTAAAACAGTAATTCCTAGAGAAAGGTTTGCATTAGGTCCTCTCTGAACAAGGAAGAAAATAAATGAAATCACTACTGTGAGAATTGACAAAAACCCTAAAATATGGCCGTTTTTCATATTAGGTCCTCCACTTCATAATTATCTACATTCCTCATACAAAGAGTGGCCCATTATATGTTTTAACCAGCACTGTTTTGAGGGAGACAGAATCAATTAAATGGAAATTCACTTGAACTTTTCTGCTTATCCGTCTATTCTTCTTTTGTTCCATATGCCATCGATATCGTGCCATCAGCTGAAGCTCCGTAATAATGGATCATGACCTTCACTTGGGGCAAATGGACATCTTTTTTCAAAATGTCGATGATTTCCTTCATTTTTTGCTTATCTCCATCCTCTTTGCCTCTGTCCATCCAAATCGATAGTGTAGGCGCCACATCTAAATCCTGAATTTCTGGTAAATCCGTATCTCCCAGGTATTTTCTTGCGACAGACGTCTGTTCATAGTCGGCAACGATCATCCCTGCTTTTCTAAATCGCTTTTCTACATCATCAACCATAGCATCATACAACTCTTCCTCGAAATAGCTTACCGCATAATCATCGACCATTTCCCCTGTTTCACTATCCTCGTACACAAGAAAAGATACATGATTATAATTGTTAGTTGCCTTTGCCGCATATTCAAATCCAAAATTCCCCATATTGTCATAAAGCGTATCGTAAACTTCCATTTGATTCGAATATTCCGTTTTCAGATACTCTTCTGCTTTCGCTGTAATCTTTGATTCTTCATCCTTATCCGGCGTCATCTCCACGATAAAAGCTATCACAAAAAAGCCAATTAAACCTATGACACATCCAAGAATGATGAACATCCATTTCAGCGCTTTTTTCATCCAATCCCTCCCCATCCTGCTTGAGCATGAAGGTTACCTTCCCACTTAACTGAACCTAATTATTTTTGCAAGGGTATTCCCCAATACTACCAAGCCCCACGTTAAAGAAGACAAAAGGCAGAACAATCCCTTCTATGATCAGAAGGATTTTCGAATCTTCGTTTTTGATGTTCTAGACCATTCAGTACCAGCTGCCCGCAACCATCACAACAGCCAACACATTCAGCAACACGCAGACCACCGCATTTTTTCAACAGATTACACCAGATCCTTACTTAACTACATTTCTTTTCGCTTTGTTACCTCCCAGAAAAAGACCATTAAATAGCTGCCTTGCCGAAACATACACCAATGCCCCAATCGCAACGGCGTATAAATCCAACCATAGACCATCCTGATACCGTTCAGGATGGGTAAATAGCATGGATGTTTGGAGCCCACTAATTATCAACGACGGGATCATAAAAAAGAGCCAAGGGTTTATTATCCACTTCCATTTGATTTCACCTTGCAAAGAATCATGCAGCACTTCCCCAGCCCCAGCGAGAGAGGCAATATAAAACATCACCATCCAAACACTATACAATTCAATCCCATTATCAAACTCAGGATGATAGTACTCCATGGATAAGTAAGAAATCAAACTGAGACCTGCAACGGTCAACACGACAGACCACGCGAAACGAACCAGCTTATAGGTGGGAAAAAAGGACCTCTTGAATTCCCGATTAAGCTTGCCCTCATCGCCAAATGAGTCAATTGCCAGACGCATAGCTTCCTTTTCTGAATGTCCTTGGATAAGAAGCTCTTGCACATGTTCCTGGAGGTGTCCGACCATCTCTTCTCTCAACTCTTCCTTTTCCTCATCATTCCTTTACAACGTTTAGGAACCTATTATCTGATTTAATTTATTCAACTAAAGCCCCTATACTTTAAGACTCGATTTCAAGATAATAAACGAAAAGGTTCGTTTAATTTACTTCACTCTGCCCACTGAAGCAACAGCAATTAGCCCCAAAGACAATCACAGTATTTTTTTATAAGTCAAATTACGCATGTATTTTTCTAAAGGTCCCTCAATTTGTCGATGATCCATGAAGTATGCAACTGATAAAGTAACGGCCCACATTACGATGCCCAATAATACGGAAGTTGTGACAGTTAAGACTGCCCCTAAATTGAACGCGATTGGAGATAGTATTATAACAATCAAAATTTCATGTAAGACAAAAAAAGTTAACGAACGTTTTCCCATTGCTGTGATTGCTTTTACAATGACCCCATGATAATTAATGCTTAATCCTAAGAGACCAAATAGCGCAGCATAACCTAAACCACCTGCAAATCCCGTAAGGATATGAATTCCGGCTATTACTCCTGCGATAAAGAAACTAGGAAACCAAACATCATTAATCAATACGAGTGGTAAAGCCCCTACTAGGGAAATCGCAAAACAAATAACTGTTAACTTCTTTAGTAGATTTATATAATTTTGTGGCTCCACTAGTAAATTTAATTTCCCCATCCAGATCCCCATGAGTACGGAGGGAATAACTGGGAAAAGAACATGGGTAATAAATGGAGTAAAAATAATAGCAAACAGTCGATCAGATAAGGTACTTAAGTATGTTTCTTGACCCGTTAACTCTACTGGTAATCCATAGGACTGCATACTAACCAAGAGGCCTCCCCACAAGATGGGGAGCAGGATGATGTACGGGATGGTGGAGATAATCGTATACTTTTTAATTTTCTTTGTGTCCTTCTTCAAACTATGAATTACAATAAGCCCCGTAATACCATAGGTCATTAAGATGTCTTGTCCCCCTGCGAGACCAGCAAGGATAGCCCCCAACCACACTAAATACCAGCACCTTCTCTTGATAAGGTGTTTAACCTTCTCACTCCCGTTCCTTACCCATTGCTTTCGGTGAACCATCACTAATCCATAACCAAACAGTATAGCAAATAGTGGACGTGCTCGATTATCTACAATCAATTCCATTAAAATATTTAAAACCTGGTCTAAGGGAGTTTGGCCAGCTACCTTAGTGATTACACCTGGTTCACTTGTATATAGCAGTAATGGCATATGTGCAAGGATAATTAAAAATAGCATGGACCCTCGTGCGATATCTAAAGATATGGCACGTTTTTTTTGTGTCACTTTATCGGTATATAATTCAGTCATATTAATTCTCCTACATTATAAAAGTTATTTTATTTTGTATTAGTATAGACCCCTATACTGAATGATTCGAAGCTGAGTTACCTTTTATCTTTGAGGCTTTTCACTTCATTATCAAGGCTCTCAACTTTTTGCTGTAATTCTTTACGGGGTTCAGTAATTTTTCTCCCTAATATGACCAAAAGCCCAATAAGAGCAACTACAAAAGACATCACAAAATCTAAGATAGACTACCACTTCTAAAAAGCACTTTAATTTATGTACGAATAAGTACAGATATCGTTTCAAAGGTGGCTATTATCTCGAACTGAATCACCTACAATCCTGCCCTAAACGTTAAGAAGGGTACGATTCTTTTGTTTCAGAATTGCCCCCGTTTATGTAAGACTCGAGTTCGAGATATATCTTGGGGTATCTTTTATTTTAGCACCCGTTAGCTTAGTTTAGTTTTCGTTTAAAATCTCTTGTAAACGAGGAACAATATCTGATTCGTGTGCGTCATCTAAATCTTCCATTCTTCCTTCCAAATTAAAGAGAATGCGCTCAAATTCAGTCAACTTGGCACTTTGTTGAAAGAGCACAATGCCCATAATTACATTAGTTAATAAAATTAGAATTAAAATAATATTGTATGGTTTTTTTCATTATTGTTTAACCCCCTAATTAAGGCTGCCTGCTCCGTTGTAAATAGCTAAATGCCACGATACCCCTTGTGCTTATAATAAAGGGCTAATGCTCTATTGAACAATCGCCTCTGTTTGTGTAAGATTTGATATCAAGATAATGAACCGTTAACAACAATCTTTACTACCTTTCATTTACATTACCAAAAAAATATTGAAGTAATTAAAAATGGTGAACCGAATACCCCAATCACCATCCCTAACCTCCTGTCTTCTCTATCACCTTTAGCTTTTGAAGCTACATTTAATTCAGATCTTCTAATAAAAGTTTTCGTAAGGAAAGCAGAAATTAATGCTGATACAAAACCAAATAATATTGCCTTTCTCAATATCACACCTCTTTCAAGTTATATGTCGTTTATATCCATATTTTTAACCAGTTGCATGCCAAAAAAAGCTAACAAGAAATGTTGCTTATAATTTCCCCTATTAAATTAAGACTCGAATTCGATATATATATCTTACTTGTTCTTTTACTTAAACGACTCATACCCCTACATTGGATTACATTTCCTAACATCTCCCAAAAATACCTTATGCTTTTAATCGGTCAAATAATTATTTATCCAACGCTTCTTTTAATTCCTCAGCTTGACTCGAACTGATAGTGTAATATCCTCCCGGACCATCGGTAAGAACAGCGCTACTATCTTCTTGATACCATACAAACCATCTTTCCTCTGCAGTATCTTGTTTAGTTCCACCAGACTTTGTAATCTTAAAAAAGGTATCAGGATCCCCTTCCATCTTATCTTGGGGTTTCTCAATTTTTTTGCATTTCCAACAACATCTTCAATTCTAACTATTTTTTTTGAATCATTGATTTCATGATCATTATTCTCCCAAAATGAAGAAGATGCAACAGAAATACGTAGCGCTGGTTTCAAAAATGTAGAGGTCTTACAAGAGAATACCGTTTTTGAAGATATCCAATTTATTAAAACAAAGGGCGAACACGGAAGAGGCGAAATCTTAAAAGATGCTGGACTCGTTTGTGGAGTTGTTTTTAAACACTCATCTGAGAAACATTATATATTGCTGGAGATACAGTTTGGTATGAGGCAGTTCAGGAAGTAATTGACGGACATAAGCCTAAAGTTATTGTCGTAAATGCTGGAGATAATCAATTTAATATAGGTGGTTCTCTAGTAATGGGTAAAGATGACGTATATGAAGTAAATAAAGCTGTCCATATGGAAGCTGTAAACCACTGGACGTTATCAAGGGAAGAATTAAAAAGCTTTGCTAACGAAAAAGGGATCTACTCTAATGTTTTAGTTCCAGATGATGGAGACGCATACTCATTCTAATACTGAAAACAGACAAAAATAGACCTTTCTGTCTGTTTTTAATTTATATCCATAGTTACTCCACATTTATTCAATTAAATTGCTCTGTTAGTTCATTATTTTCGTGTATATATTTAGAAATTGGAACCAACCATTAATCAAGATTAGCCCCTTTACTTTAAGACTTGATTTCAAGACATCTGTTTGATATTGGCAGGACACTCTTATCATTCACCCCTAGCGGCACGCAATAATTTAAATGGGAATGACCAAAGTGAAAATTCTTAACAGCAGGAAAAGGCATCACTTTGCTTATCACTTTCTTTAGAAAGCTCATCCAACTCAAATTAACCGCCTGTTCCTATGTAATTCCACTAAAACTATCAATATTTCCCGTTCTAATACATTAACTTATTGTAAATGCTGTTCTCCATGAAATACCTTTAATTTAAATCTCTAAGAGGTACAAAAGCAACCTAATTAATATTTGATGGTCACATAATCTATAAATGACGCTGCATGTTCAATCCCATTATTAAACTTGCCCAAGTTGATACTTCAATACCTCTTTAAGAGACTGCTTTTACATACACATTTCCCAAACACCAGTCATACCATCCGTGTTATTATAATAATATTCAGAATTTAAATACAATTCTGAATACAAATTAAAGGAGGAATTGGATGCATAAACACATGTGGAAAGTAGCCGGGATTATGTTAGTGTTTGCTTTATTCTTTTCATTCAATAACATAGCCCAAGCTTCAGTTGAAAAAGCGGCTGAGCAAAAGGCAGAGGTAGAAGAATACTTAATTGGCTTTAAATCAAAAGTGAACCAAAATGTCTTAAAAGGCGTGGGAGGGAAAGTACTTCATGAATATGAATATATGAATGTCGTACATGCTAAGCTACCGGAACAAGCAGTAAATGCCTTATCCAACAACCCTAATGTCGCCTATGTAGAGAAAGATCATACCGCACAAGCAACTAGTCAAACGACGCCCTATGGAATCTCACATATTAATGCAGATGATGTACAAGCTCAAGGAACGACTGGGAATGGTGTAAAGGTAGCTATCCTGGACTCTGGTATTGATGGAGCCCATGAGGACTTAAACGTAGTTGGCGGAGATAGTTTTGTAAGCGGTGAACCTAACCCCTTAGTGGATGGAAATGGTCATGGTACCCACGTAGCTGGAACGGTTGCAGGTGTAAATAATTCACTAGGTGTGTTGGGTGTAGCACCATCCACTGAGCTCTACGCCGTTAAAGTATTAAGTAGTGAAGGCAGCGGTTCATACAGTGGAATTGCTCAAGGGATTGAGTGGGCAATTAGCAATGACATGGACATTATTAACATGAGTCTTGGAGGAAGCCGCGGTTCGAACACTCTAGAACAAGCGGTAAACAATGCTGATGATCAGGGCGTATTAGTAGTAGCTGCTGCTGGAAACGATGGGTCTAAAGGGAAGAAAAACACAATCGGTTATCCTGCTAAATATGACGCTGCCATGGCTGTTGGTGCCGTAGACGGTGCCAATAATAGAGCCTCATTTTCCAGTGTTGGGGCTGAACTTGAAGTCATGGCTCCTGGTGTAGATATTTTAAGTTCTGTCCCAGGTAATGATTATGAGCGCTTTAACGGTACTTCCATGGCGAGTCCACATGTCGCAGGTGCAGCTGCTTTACTATTAGCTGATGATCCGGCATTAACTAATGACCAGGTCAGACAAACATTAAATGACACAGCTGTTTCTCTTGGTGATTCCTTCTCTTATGGAAACGGAGTTATCGACGTACAAGCTGCTGTTCAAT
Organism: Halobacillus sp. H74; assembly: GCF_052246715.1. Classification (NCBI taxonomy): domain Bacteria; kingdom Bacillati; phylum Bacillota; class Bacilli; order Caryophanales; family Bacillaceae; genus Halobacillus; species Halobacillus sp. H74. The sequence continues at coordinate 206,108 of NZ_JBQQCI010000007.1, forward strand.
AATGTTAAAAAGAAGCTCGGATACAAGTATAAAAGTACTGTTTCACATTTCTAACTAAAAGTGAAAAAGCGTATGAAATCAGATTTCTAAATCTTGATTCCATACGCTTTTCTTTTATACTATATATTGTTCCATTCACTTTAATTTGTTTAGAATAACAACATGGTAATCTATTGAAATCAAAATTTTTTCGACTCAATCTCTAAATACTAACAATAAACCTTCACGTGTAAGTTTATTAAAGTAAAGCACCCGTTAGCTCCATAACATTTACTCTGTAACATAGAAGATTTAAGATAGCTCTATTTATCATCGAGGAAATAGTTTCTCGATGGAAAATTAAATTACTCCACACATGAAATAGTGTGGAGTTCACTCGTTTACTCGTGTTTTCTTGCTTCCTTTTCCTCAGAAACTTGTACGACCGGTTCATCCCACGGATGGTTCGGGTAGATCCCTTCTTCAATTACATTTCTCAATAACGCTTCATCCCTAGGAATAGAAAATTCTATACGAAATGAAGTGACTGTCGTTTTATCTCCTACCGCTCCCTCTGTAGGAACCGCCTCATCTGATGGAACAAACTGCTCCATTCCATCCTTTGACTGCCACATAACGTTTCTGTAGTTCCCGACTTTCAAGTCATCAATGGACAGAATCCCCTGCATTACTGAATCCACATATTCTGGAATGACAAATGTTTTAACTCGGTAAATATCCACCAATTTCAATCATATAACCTCCCTTATCTTCATTTAATCACTAGCATAATCCAATATGATGAAAGTTAGTATTTATTTTTAAAGGCTTGTCATTTACTACTCTCCTCTGCCCGGTGTGATGAATAATTAATAACCCCTATATTAAAGATTTGCCCCCGTTTCTATAAGACTTGAATTCGAGATAAAATTGTTACTTTTAAATCCGTTGAGTGATGTGCTATCAAATAAAATGGTATTTAAATTTGTTTTTTTGACATTTGAAGAGAGGTTCTGTAGAAGGTATAGATTTCCATTAATAATGTCAGTATGATTTGAAATTAAGAGATAATGTTTCTTCCCATTTAAAAAGAATAGTGGATCATTGCTTAAGGAACCTATATAGGATGATTCTCGCCTTATCTTCAGTACCTTCATAACTTTATACTCGTCAAATTAAAGGTTATATATTCAAAACCCTACTTTTTTTGTGATCTGGGAAGATAGAGATCATAACAGAAAGAGATCAGCATATGATGAATTGTTATTTAGAAGAAAGGGTGATGATTTTGAATAAAGTGATTTGCTTTAAAGGCTCCCCTTATTACGTGGTAACAGAAGTCGATTCTTACTATTTCTGCCTTCGACTAAATCAACAGTTAAAGGCAGATCAGAAATTCGGCATTTCCCGAGTAAAGATACCTAAAAAGGAATGTGGAATGTACAGAACATAAAAACATGTGCTTATTTTATGCAATGAACGAAATTTTTTATAAAAAGATCGCACTTTAGAAGTTAAATTCAATAAACCTTTACGTAAAATCTATCAAAACTTAAAAAATCACATTTACAATATAAGTATATAGAAAGGAGGAAGAACAAAATGTACGAGTATATAATCAACGTAACAATCAAGGGGAAAATTTATCAAACCAATGTAATAGCTAACAAAAACAATTCAGAAAAAGAAGTGTATCAAATTGCAAAAGAACAAATTTTGAAACAATGGCCACATTAAACAGTAACATTGGTTATTAATTTCTACGATTAGAAGAAGGTTTTACTCCTTTTACTAATACATATAGACCTACATCAATGTTTTGAGACAATTGCTCTTATTGAGTAATTGCCCACGATAACTTTAGGATTTGGTTCCAAGATATTTTGCCCTTTTATTGCTAGTTACTACAGTTAAGTTCAGACTTTCAATTTCCTTTATGTCCTTAGCTTTGTTGATCGCTTCCTGCAATAAGGATCTTCCAACACCATTTATTACTTATATTATCTCGAACTGAGTCTTACTCAAGCCTGCTCGTTAGCAAAAAAGCGATTGCTCTTATTGAGCAATCGCCCCCAACACTTGTAGACACGATATCGAGATAAATAAGCTAAAAAATGGATACCTATCCTCCTACCGAAAAGGATCTTACTTATTCATAGCAGCCTCTCACCATATGTGGCCGCTCTTTGGTGTACTCATTTGTAAAGAAGTTCGGACTCCTCTCATACTCACACATTTGGATGACCTTATTTTCCTTTTTCAACTCAATATAACGATAGGTATGAGCAGGATCATCTGTAAACACAACCTTAGCAATGGTAGGCTTCGTCCGATTGGTATGCCGTTTGCCACTATGAAAGGTTTTCACTGATTCGATTTCACTTGATTTATAGCCCTCTTCCTGCAGGTGATCCTTCACTTTCCTTTTCATCAGCACGGCATTCACGGGTCTGGAGCCGGCCAAAATAAGTGCAGGAATAACAACAGCACTTATTAGAATGATACCCGTTACTTTTTTCACTTTACGGCTGGGCTGAAATTTACGAAGAAGAATATGAGCGGTTATCCCTCCAAAGAAGGCGAGAGCGGTATAGATACAGGTCCAAGTAAAAAAAAAGAAGTTTAAGTAAAGGAGTTGAGCCGAAAACGAAATGGCAAAAACGATTCCAGGGGCAATGTACAGCTTGTTGAAGTAAGCGCAGCCTATAGCGCCGAGCACGAAAGCCAGACAAGGAAATAAAAACAGGACAAGTGGAATTAAGTACATACGTAGTTTCCTCCATTCAACCTTTAGTGTAATATTACACATAAAGTAACTAATTTTCAACAATGAATACAAAGAAAAGAAAGTAGCCCTGATTGGTCAGAACTTCTGCCCTTTACGAGTTCAATGATTTTATTGACATACTACTCGATCTTTTCCACTTTTTCACATTGACAATCCATACTCCCAAACTTAGAATAACAACAATATACATAAAAAGGAAAACCTCATGAAATAAAGGAGGATATAATTGAGTCTGTCTAAGAACTATGCCTTGGTTGGAACTATTTTCTTAATTGCTTCGGCATTTTTAACTTCCGGAAGCAACGTTTATTATTCCAACAAAGTACAAGAAATAAGTCCCTTCTTCTTCACTTTTGTTAGCTTTCTTATTACTGCATTGTTTTTTCATGGAATACAGTTGAAACGATCATCCCAATATATGAAAATCGATCAACGTTTTTTAAGGGATATCGTCGGAATCAACCTAAGTACTGCAGGAGCATTCATGAGTTTTTATTTTGCCTTAAAATACATAGAACCTGCTATTGTAGGTGCTATCGAAATAGGAATTGGACCGATATCATCCTTAATTATTATTAAATTAATTTATCGTAATAAAATGAACAAGATAAATCTCCTGATCGGTTTGGGGGCAGTAATTGGCAGTCTTTTGTTGATTGTCAGTACATTGCAAGGAAGTTCAGGAATTAAATTTGACTCTATACCTGTTGCCATTTTAGGATTATCCTCTTCTATGCTGTGTGGCTTCTGTGCAGCGTTAGCAGCTGTCTTTTCCAAACGATTAAGTAACGCCCAATGGAGTTCCTCTAAAATACTTGCTCATAGATTTTATGCCATTGTTGGGTTATCTCTAATTTTTGCCATTCAACAGGGCAATTTATTGCAACAATTATCTGCCAATTGGGTATGGATTCTGATTGTATCCATATTAGGAGTCACAATGCCTCTATACTTTTTACAGATAGGCATTCAGTATTCTGATAGTTTTTTCGTCATGATGTCACTTTCGTTTATCCCGATATTTACTTTTGGTTTTCAGTTACTTGATCCTCGAATATCTACTTCTTATCATTCATTATCAGGTATAATGATTATATTATTATTTGCCTTATCCAGTGTCCTGTTAAATAATTCTCGCTACAAATTGGTTCCTAAAGAAAAAAGAAAGGCAGTCTAGTTTACTGTTCTTCCTTTTTTCTTTATTTTATATAAGCCCCCGTTACTTTAAATAAGAATAGCCCACTTTAACGAATGAATGCCATTTCTTTTTTTGCAAGAGCATCTTTTAACCATCGAGGGTGCATTTTCAATAAATCATGAGGTAGGGTTTCTTTTCCAAAAAATTCAATCTCAAGTGTTTCATCTGAATTACATCTAAGTTCTCCTCCTGTTATTTCAGCTAAAAAACAAGTTGTTATAAAATGGACTACTTTACCATTTGGATAAACAAACACTTGTGAATTAGGGTCAGAATAAACACCAATTAGCTTATTAATTCTTATATCTAAGTTTGTTTCCTCTTTTACTTCCCTAATAGCTGCTTCAGAAACAGTTTCCCCTATTTCTACATGTCCCGAAGGAATCCCCCATAACTCTAGATCTGCTCTTTTCTGTAATAAAACTTGATTCCTCTCATTCAAAATTATTACAGCAACACCAGCTTTTAATTCATCAATTTTCTCCATACAATAAACCTCCTTAGAAATAAAAAAGGTCCGAGGGGAAAGATTTCAACGCATAACAAATACGCTGAACCTTTCCCCTCGGACCTTTTATGTCAATAGGTGCCTTTTACTTTTGTAAAAGATGTAGCCCTCGGTCACAGACCTATAATAGCGGAACCCTAGCTACAATTTTCCAGTTCATAAAACGAAGATTATTATTTTTTTTACGCTTCATATTTTACAATAAATCATAAAATAATTAAAGGTGTTCTTACACTAAACTGCTCCGTTAGCAAAATAAGCGATAGCCACTGTGCAGCTATCGCCCCCGTTAACGTAAGACTCAGATTCGAGATATCTCTTACTTCTATTACTATGACCTCGTTAGCGAAACAAGGAATTAACTTTTTTTGTTTCTTGTACCTTTTGGGTACTAAGTACAAAACCAACGATTGCTGTGACGCTACAAGCATAAGGGAGTAGTGAATATCCCCAATTAGATATCACATAACCTCCAATCAATGAACCAATCGTAATACCAATATACAAAGCCGTATTATTCCAAGCCATAACAATTCCTCGTTCATTTGGGTATTCTAATGCTAACCTTGCTTGGTATGATGTGAATCCTGCATACCCCACTAAAGCCCATATAAACAAAAAGAAATAAATCCAATCGCCTGATGAGAAGAATATCCCTAAACCAATCAGGATTGCTGCCAAGAAAATTAGCGTAGCTTTTGAAATTTTCCTCTCCCCAAATTTATCAGTTAATTGACCGCTTGTTAAACTTCCTATTACAGCTCCAACACCATAAAAAGTAACAGCTAGTGCGACTTCTGACGATGAGAACCCATTTTCTGAATAAAGAGCTGCTCCCAAATAAATATAAAGGGCATACATTGAAATCGCCCAAATAGTGGTAACACTTACGGAACCAAGTGTTCTTAGCAGATTTCCTCCTAGTCGATTTCTTATTAAATCGCTTTTAGGTACATATTTCCACGTTTTGAAATTTACTACCGCCAATATAGCTCCTACAATTGCTATTACAACAAATACTGAACGCCAACCAAGAAAGTTCTCTAACACTGTTCCGACTGGCGCACCAGCCCAAAGAGCAGTTAAATGTCCTGAAACAACAATCGAAAGCCATGTTCCTCTTCGGTTTGGTGGGGCAATATCACCGATTATTGCGTATATCAAAGGGGTTATGGAAGCAACAGACAAACCAGCTAAAATGCGGCTAACAATTAGCCATAAAAATGATGGAGCAAAAGCGGTAAGTGCATTAGAAATAGAGAATAGCAATAAGCCGAATATAATAAATCTTCTCCGCCCTTTTCTATCTGAAACCCATCCAAGAAAAGGAGCCGATAAAGCATATGTGACCGCAAAAACAGTTACCATCCATCCAGTGGTCGCTGAATTAATCTTATATTCTTCTGAAATGAACGGCAACAACGGTGACACCACAAATAAGTCAGTACCTATGAGAAACAAGGTTATCCAACCGACACTTAAACTTATCTTCCCTTGTAACTCCATTAAATCTCTCCAATTTGTTTTATGTAAGTATATTCTCAAAGGTACAAAAAAAGGAGTATACATTGAAAGTCTTTTATTGTTTCGTTATAGCAACCCTTTAGCTGAATAAGAGAACACAACATTGTATTGTAAAAATTCCACTTTATTGTAAACTTATACATATATAAAGATATTTAATGGAAAGGGGAGAGGAAAATGTCTCTAATAGTTCGTACAGTTGAACCAAAACATAAGAACCAATTGTCTGAATTAATGTATCAATACATCGTAGATTTTTATAAAAGGCCAAAACCACCAATTGAAAAGGTACATAATTTAATTGAAATGTTATTAGAAAAAATAAAGGTATTCAATACGTCGCTGAACAAGAAGGTACACTTCTAGGATTTGTAACATTATATTTTAGTTTTAGCACAACCAAGGCAGATAAAATTACAGTAATGAACGATTTATTTGTTGTTGAAGACGCAAGGGGCACAGGTGTTGCCCAAGAACTATTTAAATCCAGTGAGAAATTTACAAAAGAAAATGGATATGCACATATGTCTTGGGTAACTGAAAGTGATAATAAACGTGCCCAACGATTTTATGAAAAAATGGGTGGTTCCATTGGGAACTGGTTGAATTATTCAATATAATGAAAAAATGACCTTCTTTAATTAGGAGGTCATTTATTACTAACCTGCTCCGTTAGCACAATAAGCGATAGCCACTATGCAGCTATCGCCCCCGTTTCATGAATACTCGGAATCGAGATATCCAGATTATCATTAGTCCTTAATAAGTACGAAAAAACTGTTGTATTTCATCTTTATCATTAGTAACAGTTAATATAAGCATAAGAAGAATCCGTGCCTTCTGAGGATTCAAAGATTCACCTGCTATATAATGCTGTTGATTATCCATACTTGTTCGGCTAACAATTCCCGTACTTAATCGTGAAGACCTTATGATTACAACACCTTTTTTCAAAGCATCTTGAATTCCCTGCTCTGCTTGTTTAGATATGGTATAACCCCCAGCAGTAGCCACAATAATACCTTTAGAACCTACCTGAACGGCTGCGTCATATAAATGTGGATCGTCTCCTAGATGAGAATATATAATTGGAACTTTAGGCAATTCGACAATTGATTCTACATCGAAAATCGAATCCACTGTATGAAGCCTGGTAATATCTTTATAAAAGAAGTGTACTTCCCCTCCTACAATCGCACCTATATAACCCTGTTCAAGAGCTTTAAACGAATCAACCGTTGTAGTATTCATTTTCCCTATGTACCGTGCAGAACCAACTCTATCATTTAGCACAACCAGTACACCTTTGCCATGTGACTGGCATTCACAAGCCACTTTCACCCCATTATATAGATTTAACGGACCGTCGGCACTAATTGCTGTTGCCGGTCTGACTGCCCCGACAATTACGACTGGTTTATGACTTTTAATCACTAAATGTAAAAAATAAGCTGTTTCTTCCAGTGTGTCTGTTCCATGTGTGATTACAATCCCATCTACTTCTTCATCTGACAATGTTTCATTTATGTATTTACTCAACGTCAATAAATGTTCCGTTGTCATATCCACACTATCAATATTAAACAACTGTTCTACTTCTATATTGGAAAAGTCGTTTAAGTCCGGTGTCACCTCTAATAATTCTTCAATAGTTAAGGCACCAGGTTTATATCCAGTGGTGGATGTATTTGAAGATCCAGCTCCCGCAATCGTTCCACCAGTTGCAATTATTTTAATGGTTGGCTTACTTTTCATCGTCATCCCCTCTACACCCTTCATACATCTAGCTGCTCTTTTATCCTAGATCCTTGCAAATACATGGACCTAGGATAAGAGCGGTCAATTTGATTTAATTCCTGCGCCACAAAGAGGTACGATTATTTTTTCTTCTGGTTCTTTCTTATATTTTAAATAGCCAGCATAGTTTGCGGCTGTGGTCACTTCAACATAAAAACCTTTATCACTAAGTTTCGCACGGGCACTCAGAATTTCATCTTCTTCAATCGTTATAAAATCACCATTAGTTTCGCGTACAGCTTCTAAAATTTGCGAGGAACGCGCCGGTGTTGCTATAGCTATCCCTTCTGCTAAAGTGCCTTTATTCCTAACAGGATGGGCTGATAAATCCCCATTGTTAAAAGCCTCTACTAGCGGGGAACAGTTTACTGCTTGTATGGCAATAATTTTCGGCATT
>NZ_JBQQCI010000008.1:0-151356 GCF_052246715.1 Halobacillus sp. H74
TGAAGACTAACGACTTTTGTCGTTTTAATAATTACATAAGTGAGGTTTATTTGGCATGCCAAATTTCATTTCGATGAGTACACAAGAAACATCTATTTAGTTACTTGACATTTTATAGCTGGTCTTTCCTGGAAGAATAGATCTCAAGATACATTGGAGCAGATATTAAACTAACGTATAAGTTAGTTGAGAACCTTAATTCTGTTTTCCATCAATTGACCGAATAAATAAAAGACCTGAAAATGCTGTAAGAAGAATTTGAGTTTCTGGCAATAAAAACATTTCAATAAAAAACGGAATATCATTGCTAAACCATTTCACCCAATACACTCTAGGAATAAAGCTTATAATGGCTAACAGAACGGCTGGGATAAGTAGCCAATTCAATTTAATCCGCTTATTAAAAATAATATTATATAATGCTTTCCACTCCATCAAAACTCCAAATAAAAATGCCCATAAAGACGTTGTCATTAGAAGAGTGAGTGTTTTATCTGACGCTCTCTCCGCTGCTATCTGATAGTCATGATAACTATTGACCATTAAATAAAGCAAAACCATCATACCTAAAATTACAGCAGATACACCTAATGTTTTTTTAAGAATAATAAAACCTCCTGTAATAATAATTACGTTTTAAAAAGCAGAATGTTTCAAATCACTTATTCAACAATTCTACCTAGTCAGTATAAAAGTAAATGTCCCGATATTCCTTGCTCTTATGTAATAAGGGGTGATTACTCTATTGAGCAATCGCCCCAGTTAACGAAAGACTTGACTTCAAGATATGTTGAAGCAGATTTCTAGCTAACACTTGATTACTTATTACAATCTCCTACTGCCACCTTCTCTTTATTTCCTTTACTACAATATCTGGATTGTCCCAATGTAACATGTGGGAAGTGTTAGGGATTTTCTTTGTATCTGCACCAGTTTTTTGCTGAAATATGCTCATAGTTAAGTCCCTATAACCATCTTCTGATTGCGGAAGAGTAGCTCTAAGTAATAAAATCTTAAGGTTATGTGGAAGTTTTTCATAGATATCCTCGGTTTCATGTTTGTGCATGCCTTTGATAATATTGCCGGCCGTTTCACCTCTTGCATGCCAATAGTATCTATTGTTCTTTTCGAGTGCTAAATCTTGTGCAGCAAGATCTAATAAGGATGTTCTTCTGGATTCTCCATAAACAGCAACTTCCAAGAACTCTTCCCAGGTTTCTACATGCTCTTCAAAATCTTTCTCATAATATTTTACTTCTTCTTCCACTGTGCTAGCCCTTCTTCTCTTCGTTTGATACCCACCATCGATAAGTATTGTATCCATCACTTTTTCTGAATGCTCCAACAAATAATATAAGGCAACAAAACTCCCCCATGAATGTGTCAGAAAGTAAAACTCTCTAATTTTCAATATTTCAATCACTTGGTCCAGCCAATTTGCCAAAACTGGCGTATCGTACTTTTCGCTATTGTTAAATGGATCGGTCTTCCCATGGCCAGGTGCATCTATGCTTATTATTCTAAAATCATTCTTTAACTCTTCAGCGATTTCAATAAAACTTAGGCTGGTACTACCCAAGCCATGTAAGCAAAAAATGACAGGCCCACTTTTTTTGCCCCATTCTGTTACATGGACATTAATTTCTCCATCATTAATAAAATACCTTTTCAATGTCATCCCCCCAATGTTCCACAAAGATAAGGTTTTCCATAAAACATAATAAATTCTTATTGAAGTATAGCCCCGTTTCTTGAATAAACGCAAAAGCTGAAGATCTTCAATACGATCTTCAGCTTTTGCTGTTCAGTCATTCTAAAGAATAAGCATCATTGTCTTCTAAAAACCTCAGTCCATCTAATGTTATTTTTGCATTATCGTACCATACTGATTGTACTTTATTACCTTGACCACCCCTTGTAACTGAGATACCTTTAGCAAGTCCTTCGTCAAGAATAAGTTCTGCTATATCGCCCCATTCTTCTTTATCTATGTCAAAATCACTTTGTACTATTTTTCCTCTTTGGTCCAGCTTCATTAGAATACTATAAATGCACTTTAACTTTTTCATCTCTAACTTTCCCCTCTTATACTAATCCTAATAAGAAGCTCGTTACAGCCTCTCCCCACTTTGGGTTATTTATGACGTTAGTTGATAAGCTTAATAAACCTTTTGATCCTATATCATAAATACTTGAAGCAAGCCTTTGAAGATTATTTTCAGAAGGATTTGTCTTCTCCAATTCATCTTGGATCTCATTAGTTGTTGCCTTTACTTAATTTACTTGAGATTGATCAATGATACCCTGTTCTATAGCTTTCTTTACAATTTCGTCAGACAACTCTCCTACCTTTAAAGTCTGTGTAATATTTTCTCCCAGAGCGACATTTCCGTGATCAGCAGATATACTTCCATAATTTATAACCTGTAAAGATCCAGACTCTATATGATCTTTGCCTTCTACTTCATCTTCTATCAAATCATTTAACTTATCCATCAAGTTATCTAAACATGGAAAAAGAATCTGTTCATTCCATAGTCTAATATTTTCATTAAGCTTTTTTGCGACAAATATGTTTAAAGCATAAGTTTCTATATTAAATTCACCTTCTGAGGCACGTTTCATAACTTGTAAGACGTAAGCAATCTGCAAATCTTTTTCTTCTGGTAATTGCAATTCAAACCAACCACCTGACGAATTTTCGATGCTCTCAAAGTCAATATCCATAACCAAATATGGACCAACAATCGAATTTATTACTTTATTCTGTTTGATTAACCCTATAAGTTCCTTCACGCGTGTGGAATATACTTTGTGTCCAGCATATTGAAGAGAGTGAATTGTCTTTTCGAAATCTCTAATCGCCCTCTTAATTTCTTTTTGACTAAATTCCATCAACCTCACACCTTCCATTATTTTCTAACCTAATAATACCACATATCTCTATCGCTATATAAATTAAAAAAAGCCTTAATTGATACATTTATCTCGAAACTGAGTCTTCCACAAACCTGCCCTTTAGCTGAAGACTCAGTTTCGAGACATTTCTGGACAACTACGCTTAAAACTGGACTTTAATCCATCCCGTTTCTCCTGGAAAGTCATCTCTGGAATGCTTCGCACCACTTATGAACTGTTTATAGGATGTCATCGTTCCGTCATGGGTAACGATATATATCCTCTCCCTCTGCTGTTCTTCACACCATACAAGAAACCTTTCAGCCAGTGATGCAAATTCCTCTTTGGGTAAAGTGTTTATCCCCTGCTGCCATACATATGGCAAGGTATCATCAATGTGAAAGTCGGGAAAATCAGTTTTGATCTGATTCATATTCAGAAGTTGATCACAAGGAAGGGTATGCCATTCCGGATTTTGCGGAAACATTCTTGGAGATACGAATGGACTTACAACTTTATGGCAGTTTACCACTTGCGTCCATATCCTGGCGGTTTGCAAAGTTCTACGCAGAGGGCTGATCACTATGAGATCTTTCTCTGATACAGGAAATTTTTTTCTGAGCATACTTGCTTGTTTGATTCCTTCCTGTGTCAATTCAGGATCTGAAGTATGTAAGCTTTGAGGTAAATGTGTTGTGTGCTCCCCTTGACCATGCCTGATAAATACTAATTCCACTAATATCCCCCTTGTCACTCAATCTTTTTATACCAATCATCTTTATTAAAGCGCTCCGCGACCATAGTAAGGAATAGAGTTACAAAAGTAAAAAATGAACCTCTTCCCTTCCTTTTTTTACGATAAGCAGTGACTCCAGCACTTGCCATAAATACAGTGACAAAACCGAAGTTTCCCTGGACAATCGGCTCAAGCAGAACTTCCTCATGTTTCGTTAGCAAAGCACCACTTGAAAAAAAGATCGCTAATGACCCGGTTAATATCAATAAACGATTTCTGTTAAACAAGGTTCTCCCCCCTTTTCAGTTCGTCTCATTTAAGAAAGCATGGCCCTTTCATTTAGATTATCGAAAACTTGATTAAAAACTTGCGATGATATTTCAAAAGATGTGTAAAATAATGGATACGAGAAGGGACTTTTAGTAATGGTAAACAACTCCGAATGTAACCCCCATGATGAATCCGAAAACTAGATAATCGCCATGGATCACCCCGAACAATAGAGAAGAAAGAATAATTCCCATTAGGCTTCCTAGCCTTTTTGTCAGCCCATGCTAAATGATTCCTCGGTAGATGATTTCCTCATAAATCGGTACGAAGAGAATGACACTTATTAAATAGACAGGTGTTTCATCACGTTGTCCAAATTCATATAAAGCCAAAAAATGATCATCGAATAAAACTTCTAAGGAAAATATGAATTCTCTACAAATGAATAACATGATTAATGATAGGAAAAGCCATATATAGGTAGGGGCCCCTTTTAGTACAGTTGGTTTCAAGGTATTCTTTATGTGATTTCTGATTGTCGGAAGGATACAGATGATTACTACTATCCCGATGAATTCAAGGATGTACAAATAATACCTATATGGGTAAAATTCGGAACTGATGCTGAACATGGAGTTCAAAATCCCGTCAATGGTGATATATAACAAGAAAAACAAATCATACTGAAACACGGATAAATATATTTCTTTCCTCAATAATATCCCCGCCCAATAACCAGGCTTTACAGTGCAAATCCCATTATTTCGAAAATTGTATTTTTTTACATTAAGTCCATCTGGTGGAAAGTTTCTTATCCGCGTTATATATAAAGGGTAAAAGTGTCATATTTTGGTGCGTAAACGCATACCTCCCTCGTTCAGATGAAAGGGTCCCTTTAACTTATCTCCTTTGGAAGGTTTTACAATTTAGTTATCGGGGAATGCTACATTAACGATAAAATGGGGGTAGTGGAAATGCAAGAAACACCAACCGACAATAAGGTTCATTGTAGGACAGAATACTCTCCTCTCAGCAGAGTTCTGGTTGTAAAGCCATCGTTCATGAAGATAACCGAAGTGATCAATGAAACGCAAAAGTATTACAAAAGAAACAACATTAATATCCCTCTGGCTATGCAGCAGCATGAAGAGTTTGTTGATATCTTAGAAAAAAATGATGTTGAAGTGCTTGAACTTCCCGCGGTGTCTGATTTACCTGAACAGGTTTTTACGAGAGACATCGCATTTGTAATTCATAATGACCTCTTCCTCGGTTCAATGAATGAACAAGTTCGGGAAAAGGAGACCACACGCCTGGAACCATGGCTTCATGATAACAAGATCTCATTGGAAAATGTGTTCACTGGTTCGATTGAAGGCGGTGATGTGATGGTGGATGGATCAACCATCTGGGTTGGAAGGAGTGGTCGAACGTCTGCCAGAGCTGTGGATGAGCTTCAAACACGTCTCCCTTCTTTACAAGTTGAGCCCTTAACCTTGAATGATGACATCCTCCATCTTGATTGTGTTTTTAATATAATCGGGGAAGGGGTAGCACTTGTTCATCCTCCGGCTTTTACTTCGAATGATTTTGAAAAGTTAAAATCCTCCTATCATTTGATTCCAGTTACAAATGAAGAACAGTTTCGAATGGGACCAAATGTCCTCTCTATCGGACAAGGAAAAATCATCAGCCTTCCTATGAATGAAAGATTGAACAGGATTTTGCATTCAAAAGGATTCCATGTCATTCCTGTTGAATTTTCTGAAATCATTAAATCCGGAGGCTCTTTTCGCTGTTGTACCCTCCCTCTGCGAAGAGAAGAATAAAATGTGTTCATTCACTTCCTCTTATGGCCACCTGCGAACTCTAACGCAGCATACGATAAATAAATCAGTCCCATAAGCAAGGACATTGCTTATGGGACTGATTTTTGTATAACCCTTCTTAACCCGTTGCATCACAACCCGCCCAATATTACATACAATAGGATGAAGTATGAGCCAAAGGAGTGAAGATCCATGCATCATCCTTATTGGTATAACTATCCCCATGGACACATGCCTGTCATTCAGCAAACTCCCGGTCATTTCCAAAATAATCCCGACAACCCGAATGAACAGGTGTGCCGGGACCGTTGTTATAAATTAGGTTTCCGTCCAGGAACAGCCGGCTGGCGATATTGCATTCACGGATGCCAGGGAAATAATGGTTTGTTTAGAGAACAATCTCTCCCAGATCAATGGGTCTCATATATTCAACCATTAGTAGACAAGGCACTTGAAGAGGTGGATGAAGGCATCAACTTAACACATTTATTCCAGGAATATATATTAGCCGGGGTGTTAGTCGGGCAAGGATTCCCCCCTGACACGGCGATTCAACAAGTTGAAAGTTGGGAAAAAGGAGAATCAAAGTTACTCCAGCAAAGTAAGAAGAATGAATAGTTTCCTGCCCTCATTCACAAAATCCCCCTAGAATAGTATTTTATAATTTCTTATCCACTAAAAAAGCTGACTCATCAAAGAGTCAGCTTTCTTTTACAAACCTGCGCTCATAAGGACTTCTCCTTGAGGGGTCTGACTATTTGGTCCAGGCTCTTTTGAAATGGCGACAGCGTCCCATTCTCCCCCTTCCACATTTTCCAATTGCTGCATCGGAAATGCTACAGCCCCTTCACCGTTTTGGTTCGATAAAAAGGAACCGGCTGGATAGGGTTGATCACCTTTCAACAACCACACTTGATAGACTTCATTCTGCTCAAGCGGGGTAAGATTCTCTGCTTGAACGACCAGCAATTTTTCTTCTTTATCATCAAGCATAGCAGCTGTACCACTCATTGAGTTGTCTTCACTTTGCAACTGGACACGTTGGAGGACTTGATCGTCCGGCTCTTCTTCACCAGGATCTTCATCCACCGGTCCTGCGACTTCATTTTCTGACTGAATGATCGTATAAACATTACCTGCAACGGACAACAATAATGCTGCAGCTAAGGCAGGTACCATCCATGGACGTTTTCTTTTATTTTTCACAGGTACGGAGACTACATTGTCTTTATCCTTATTATTTTCAGGTGTTGTCTCATGCTCCTGATCATCTTCTGACGGCTGCTCTTCTGCAAAAACATTCCCTAACACTCGATCTTTCATGGAAGAAGGGGGATCGACAGGATCAGCAGCAAATGGCAAGTCCGCGGTCAGCTCTTGCAATTCGGCTAACTCCTCTTTACAGTCATCACAACTTTCCAAATGGCGCTCAAATTCTGATTTCTCTTGTTCTGTAAGTTGATCGTTGAAATAATCAATGACTTTATCGCATTCGTTATGCATCATGGATGCCCCCTTTCTCCCTGATTTGGTGTAACTCTTTTCGTAAATGCTTCAACGCAAGTCTCAGTCTCCCTTTAACCGTTCCTAATGGCAGCTCGCATTTTTCTGCGATCTCTCTATGTGCCATTCCTTTAAAGTAAAAGCAGTCGACCATCACCCGCTGCTCATTAGAGAGTTTCTTCACCGCCTGGCGCACGGATGCCCCTTCTTCCCGCCATTCAGCTAAATTTTCTGTGGAAGGTGTTTCCTGGTGAATTTCGTCACGCTCTTCCTCAAAAGCAACGGTGTTCTTTTTCCTTTTTCTTATTAGATCGATACAAGTATATCGAGTGATTGTCACAATCCAAGAGGAAAACTTCCCTTTTCCCTCTTCATAGACTGCTTTTTTGGTCCAGATTTTTATAAAGACTTCCTGCAATACTTCTTCGGCTAGTTGTGAATCCCCAGAAAGCTTGATGGCAAATGAGTAAAGGAGTTTTTCATATTTTTCATAAATCTCCTCTAAGGCTTGTTTATCGCCATGCAGCATCTGGTGATATAGTTTTTGATCACCCTTAGTCATAGCATACTCCTTTAGTTGGTTGGTATTGATATCGTAGCACACAAATGTTTCGTGCTCGACTATTTGAGTGGGTAAGCGATCTATTCAGCTATCGGATATTCTTTTCATTTAGATCACTTTTTACAACAATGAAAAAGTTGAACATCAGAATTATTATTGGAAAGGACTTATCGTGAGAGAAATGGAGCTGCTAGAGAGAACTTCATTACGAGGAGGAGTTTTAACACAAAATGATATGGTCCAATTAACGGACATGGTAAAGAGCAACCTCTCACTATTAAAGAGAGTTGCTCTTATTTTTCAGAGGAGTAATTATTCTATAGGAACTTTAACGACCATTATTGATTTCCCACATTTGAGGCACCGTAACGAATTGATAACCAAGACTTTTCAGAAGAGGTATTAGCTCGTCAACCGAATCCACTGTGCCGCTTAAATCTTGTGTCCAATGTCCGGCATTATGCATTAATATAATCGCCCCAGGGTGTATTTTACTAATTACCTCGTCCTTTATAGATTCTTTTCCAGGGGCTCTCCAATCCTGCGTATCAATTGACCAACCAATTCCTTTGTAATTCAAGTTCCCCAGCATCAAAACCTGTTTTTCATTCAATGCACCATACGGAGCTCTAAACCAGTGGGTTTCTTCCCCTGTAGCTTTCAGGATTTGTTCTTGGGTCTTTGATATTTCCCATTCCATATTCCGAATATTTGATTCTGCCAAGTTAGGGTGCCAATACGTATGATTCCCGATTGCATGTCCTTCAGCTGCGATTCTTTGTGCTACACCGGAATGTTTGGCTACCCGTGACCCCATTAAGAAAAAGGTGGCTTTAACATCGTGTTTCTTTAAAATATCTAAAATTTCAGGCGTGTAGCGTTGGTCTGGCCCATCATCGAACGTTAAAGCTATGACTTTTTGTTCTACCTGCCCTTGATAGAGCATGTATTCAGGGAATTTTATCTGTAAAGGGTAATGGGATGAAGCTGCATGTGAGGTTATAGGTAGATTACATACGAGGAGCAGGATAATTCCCAAAAAAATGAAAGCAAGACGCACCATGGAAACCACTCCTTCTCTTCATTATTTTTTCGATTCCATTGAAAAATGTTCATTATGTATTATTTGTTAATGACAATAATTAAAGCGAATCTAAGTGAACTTTTTTCCTGTAAAATTTGGTAGTGCCTATTTTGTCTTAATCGTGCTTTTTGCTAAGACCAAGTCTTCGTTTATTAGTTGTACTTATGTGTGTATGACAATAAAGAAAATCCCATTCTATAAATAACCTAATAAAAAAGCTGAAAGCACTGTGCTTTCAGCGATTATGACTTGAATTCAACATACTAAAAATATTTGTTGAAAAATGCGATGCACGCCTTTTGATTATAAACGAAACAACTGGAAGAACATTAATCGGCCTCCTGGAAAATGTGGAAATTCAGCCACGCTTCGGCGTAATCGACCGCTTCCTGTATGGAGAACAAGCGGCATTCAGCTGATCCCACCTGCCCTTTTGTCACATGCTTCACTTGTTCAAAGGCTTCTCCAAGGGATTGGAATCGCTCTTCTTGAAACTCAATATCCTCAAATTTTTGCCAGACCCGTCCGCCATCCTTCAATACTGGCGCTCCTTTTATAACTGTCTTTTGGTTGGGAAGGCGATATTCCGCCAGGTGAAAACAAGTGCAGGCATCAAAATCGGAACCAATGAAAAGCACATGGGCGTCCATATCATATAACCTTTGCAATGGTGATTTCTCGCCGAGGCCGAATTCTGCAGAGTGTTGAGTGAGGATTTCATCTTTATTTTTCCCCCAGGCAGCAAAGGAATACAGAGGATGGGTGCTCCTGCTTACGTCTGGAAAAGTACGGAATACTTCAACGACTTTCCCCATCCGACTGGCAGGTGTGTAATCTGGATGATAGGCAGGCATCGTTTCGAGGATCTCTGGCACCCATTCTTCAGGTACAGGAGGTTGACTCCAATCAGTGGGATCTGACATATCGTCCGATTGAGACGGCATGACAATCGTCCCTTCTTCTGTAACGACATCCATCAGCGCCAGATTCACTGCTACTGCTCCCCCGTTGACCCAATCTAGTGAAGATAAAGAGGAGTGAACAAGCACGGTACTTCCTTTTTCCACTCCTAGCTGAAGCAGGTCATTTCGAATGGATTCTCTCGTTCTCAATTCCTGTGACATGGTATCCTCCTAACAAAAACATTCGTCATGTCAATTTTAACATAAATATCCATTCTTTCTGGTGAAAAGGCATGGGTAAATGATAAGGTACAAGGGAAGATTAAACAGCTTGGACTCTACAAAAAAGCGAGTGAGTTTTTTAGTACGGATCGGTTACCCATTTTTATAATGAATCATCCAAAATTCAACTTATTTGAGGAAAGGAAGGATTCTGTTGTTGAATGCTAGTAGAAAAATCTTATCTGTGCTTTTACTTTTAATAGTGGCATACGTTTTAATTACGAAAAAATTCACCCTGATGCCGCTTATGATGCTATTCTTGGGTGGGTTGATGCTGGTCATGGGTGTGGAGCAATTACAAGCGAACAAAGAATCGATGGGTTATCCCTTTGTATTCGTCTCTTTGCTATGTTTTTGTGCTTCCTATCAGATTTATCCATTGAATTAACAGCTTAATACCAAACCTACATAAACCTAAGAAGAACCATATGAAAATAGCTAAGGAAAGTGGGAACATGCGGAGTTTTGCTTGCCTCTCCGCTCCTCTTTTGAGTTGAACCGATGATTTTTCATTAAAAAAAGGCTTCGAGTTGAAGATGACTCGCAGCCTTTTTATCTTTCACCACCAGCTTAAACAGTCCTGGAATCAGTAGTCCTGTCCCTTGAGAGACATCCTTCAGACGGCTTGCTGATAAACCCGTTCACCATCTGGATGCAGCTTATAATAAAGCGGATAGGCTCTCGTATAACAAAGTTGGATAACAGGACCAAGGAACAACATTGGTGCAACCGTTCCTAATCCGACGGGTCCTCCTACAAGCAAGGCTAGGGAGGTCATGATCACCGCTACCACGGTTTGACCTGATTGGATACTTAAGTTGAAGCGAGCACTGACAGCTAAGAACAATTGGTCGACAGGTGCACGTGGAAATTGCGGAAGAATATAGATGGCCACTCCCAATCCGATGATCGCTACTCCTGTAAACAGTGCCGTTACTTGTAACAGAAATGGTGCTGTTGATAAATCCACATTCGCAAAAACGATTTCCAGCCAAAAGTCTAAGATCAGACTTTCTAAAATCACGGGAACGACAGCCCGCACCTCCGGCAGCTGCTTCATTAATTTCGCGTTAATGAATATGATGACCAATTGAAAGGCCCCGTACCAGAAACCTACAGTAAAACCGAGGTGATCGGAAACTCCTATGAAGAATGATGTCCAAAATCCAGCGCCTAATGTAGCATTGATCAATAGCGCAACTCCAAAGAAGTTGATGAGCATCCCAACCAAGTAAACCACGGAACGATATAGCATGACGAACTCCTCCCTTCCATAAAAAAAGTGATCACGTCAGAGACTTTTCTCTGAATCGTGACCACATTTTATTAGCGATTATTTTGTGCGTCAATCGAAAAAACTCATTAAAACCGATGGGATATTTCTCCACCTCAAAAAATACTCAATCCTTTACCAGCACTGGGATATAGAAGCATTATCTTCCAGAACATTTTCATTTGTTAAACCATTATTTTTGAGGTTCGGTTAAGTTCAACTTTTTAATTAATGGTTTTAAAGTCAATCCCTGCACGATCAAGGAAAACAGGACGACTGAAAACGTCAGGAGCAACACCTGGTCTCTTCCGCTGAAATCCATCGGCAAGCTCAATGCAAGAGCAACCGATAAACTTCCTTTCAACCCGCCCCAGTTGATCAGTATTCGTTCTTTGGATGTTAATTCCTTGACCCAACCTGTTCCAATGTAGACGGCAAGTGTACGACCGACAAGGACGATTGCGATTGCTGATACAATGTAACCCCAATTTCCCGCTAAGTCGATATTTCGAATCTCCAGACCGACCATCAGGAATATCAGGGCATTGGCAAGCAACGTTATCGTATCCCAGAAAGAATTGATATTAGTCTTCGTTTCTTCCGACATTCCGATCTTAGCTCCGTAGTCACCGAACATGAAACCTCCGACAACGACTGCGATAACACCTGAAGTATGAAAATGCTCCGCAATGAAATAGCTGCCGAAGAACAGGAGTGCACTGAAGGCGATTTCCAGCGGGTAATCATCAAAAATGCGGATGATCTGAGAGAAGATATAGCCGAGAACGAGACCAATCAGTGCTCCGCCCAGGGCGAATTTCAAAAATAGTAACAATCCGCTCCCAAGTCCTGCCCAGCCCATTTCGATGTAAGAAAGCAAATACACACTGGCAATCGTGAAAAGGACAACAGCGATCCCATCATTGAAAAGAGACTCCCCTTCCATGACAGTCGTCATTTTTTTAGGAACTCCTAATGATTTAAAAATTGATAGCACACTGATCGGATCGGTTGCACTCATAAGCGCTGCGAACGTAAAAGCAACTGCGAGAGGCAGGCCCAACAGGAAATATGCTGCTGATCCAATGGCAAGCGCTGATATGAATGTCCCGACAAAAGCGAGACCCAGCACCGTTTTTTTACGCTGAAAAAGCTCGTGAAAAGGCAGTTTCAGTGTTGCATCACCTAGTAAAATCGGAAGGAAAAGCGAGATGATGGTCGCCTGGAAGACCTCCGATTGAGTTATGTACCTCTCCGCTTCCTCGATAAGCGGAAGTTCCGTCATTCCAAGCACCAGTCCTACAAGGACCAATGCAATAGAGTCCGGTTCCTTCAATAGTTTTGCAATAGCGATGACCGATACGGATACTGCCAAAAGTAATAAAATTTGTATGAAAACCTCGTGAAATCCATGCATGTCCATCCCTCCATTCTAGAATCACTTAATTAGTCATTCCCTAAATGTGGTAACTCTACGCAGCTAAAAAGGAAAGTAATGATAGGATTTTGAATTAAAAACACCACTCAGGGAACTGAGCGGTGTTTTGATCATTCAGGTTCAAGTGTCAATTCTTCGCCATCAAATCCCTCTGTTTTGGTAAGGTGATAACTTCCTTCCACCCAATTATCCAATTGATCATGATACCATTCACTTCGGAAGTGACCGGACTGGCCAGGGCCGACCACATGATAAGCTTCCTCCGTATTTTCCATGTCTATCACAAAACGCCAGGATGCCCCGTGATTTACAAGACCATCACTTTTAAATCCGGCTGCCCGGACCGTCACACGGCTGCCGCTCACTGGTGAAGGTTCCCCCACATTCAGAAAGCGTTCAAGAAAACCGATGCTCGATAACGGGTGCGTAAACTCGACTGCATGATAGTCTCCCCATGTCCATGCTGCAGGGTCATCACCAAACTCTTCCGATATTTCTGCAATCGTACTCTTGAAGGCACGTGTCATCAAAGCCTTGATTCCGCCAGCTTTTTCGACCCATAAGGACTCCTCTCCTTTTCTCACCTTCCGCAGCAACTCGTCCGTCGTTTGTCCGGACCCTTCAAAAAAGCTGCGCATCTCTTTAGAAATTTCTTCATTGTAAAGTTCATCCTTTAAAATGCCCATCCAGCGGTGGAATATCAGTGGTTGAGCGAGGTCACGATCATCTTCAAAATTCCACTCTTTCATGAGGGCTATGCTCTCTTTTTCCAATTCCGTCTTGTCTTCATTCACTTGGGCGATCATAAAGTTCAGAAACTCTTCAGCTTGCAAATTTTTTACATCCATTTGCATAGCCTGAAAATCCTCTGGAGTAATGGAATCATTTTCACCTAACATCTCTTCAATACGCTGGTATCGATACGGTTGTGCCCAGTTATGACTGATATGATAGGGGTAATCTTCCGAAGTGATTTTATTGTTGGCTGTCGCGACAAAACCAGCCTCTGGATTCACGACCTCAGGCAGTTCATCAAAAGGGATATACCCGCTCCATTCATCTTCAGCCTCCCAGCCTCGAAGAGGAAGCAATGCGTCATCCGGCTGATCATAGAGCGGGATGCGTCCATTCGCTTTATAGGCAATGGTGCCATCCTTGCTTGCAAATACAAAGTTCTGGGCAGGTGCCAAGAATTTCTCCAACCCTTGTTCAAACTCCTGCCAGTTCGAAGCACGGTTCATTTCAAGCACAGCTTCAAGTTCTGTAGTCGGATCGAGTGCTGTCCATCTGAGTGATAAAACAGTCTCCTCCCCGCTCTTTTCTGCGAATTCACTGATGACTGGTCCGTGCCTTGTCTCTAATACTTCCATTTCAACTGTATCACCGTCTTTCACGTGGATCGTTTCGTTGATGACATCCGCTTCTTCCCACTCATCTTCATATAAAAATTCGTTGGGGTTATCAGGGTTTCTTTTCTCCATATAAAGCTGCTGGACATCTGGACCAACATTTGTAACGCCCCAGGCTATATCATCATTGTGGCCGAGAATGATACCGGGAACTCCGGCAAAGATGACACCAGAAACCTGATACCCGGGCGCATGCAGATCCATTTGATACCAGATGGAAGGTGTCGCCATTCCGAGATGAGGGTCATCCGCAAGCATCGGTGCTCCAGATTCCGTACGATCTCCACTCACTACCCAATTGTTGCTGCCATTGAATTCATGAGGGAGGACAGCGTTGCTTAAACTTTTCTCAATATCAACAGGAGCTGCATCGGACAGTACAGACGGTGCATTCTCCGGATAGGTGGGGAATAGTTCGTATGCTTCCTCCTCAGGAAACTCCTGCAGCAAGTGATAGTTGAAGGCTTGACGTTCCCAGTGCCCACCCAGATCGAAAGCCATATATTTCCCTATTGTCAGCGAGTCGATCGGCTCCCACGGCTCAGGATCAATTCCCATCATCGCGAATTCCGGCGGCAGTGGGTTTTCTTCAATAAATGCATTGACGCCATCTGCAAAGGCTTCTAAGCTCTCAAGTGCTTCATCAGAATATAAAGAGAGTGATTTTTCCGCTGCCCTTCTCAGACCAAGGGTTCTAAAATAGCGGTCTTGCTCCAGCGTGCTTTCCCCTACTACTTCACTTAATCGCCCAGAAGCCTGCCGGCGTGCCAACTCCATTTGAAAAATCCGGTCCTGTGCTTGCACGAAACCCTGTGCCATGAACAAATCTCTTTCATTCGCAGCTTCCAAATGTGGCACACCTGCTTCATCCCTAGTGACCTGCACCGGAGCACTTAAACCATCCAACTTTACCTCACCAGAAGTTTCGGGTAGACTTCGATTTATGTAAACGTTTACAAAAATAAAGGCAGCTGCCACTAATATCATGATTATTCCAGCCGTTAACCAAACGACTTTTTTCCATCTACGCTTCCCCTGCTTCTCATGGTCGATCTTTCTTGCAGTTTCCATCCCCTCACCCCTTCCACTTGATTCCCTTTATTATATCGTAATTTTCAAAAAATAGGATAATTTGTTCACACCTGTTAATGATTAGGTGAAAAATGAAACGGGTACATATATGAATGTGTTTTACTTTGGAGGTGGATATAGTGGAAAAAATAAAAATCAGTAATACATCAATGGAAGCCAGCCGTATCGGACTCGGTACTTGGGCGATTGGCGGCTGGATGTGGGGTGGCACGGATGAAGATCAATCCATAAAAACCATCCACTCCGCATTAGACCAAGGTATAAATTTAATTGATACAGCGCCAGTCTATGGTTTCGGACGTTCGGAAGAAATCATAGGTAAAGCCGTCGAGCAATACGGACGGCGTGAAGACCTTCTGTTAGCAACGAAGGTGGGTATGGACTGGAATGAGGAAACACCCTTCCGAAATGCCAGTAAAGAACGCATTCACCAGGAAGTCGAAGATTCGTTAAAACGCTTGAAGACCGATTACATCGACATCTATCAAGTCCACTGGCCGGATCCAGTAACACCGATTCATGAAACAGCAGAAGCTTTATCTTATTTATATAAACAAGGAAAAATCAGAGCCATCGGGGTAAGCAACTTTTCGCCAGAACAAATGGACATTTTCCGCGAAGCAGCTCCATTGCACACTTTGCAGCCCCCATACAACTTATTCGAACGTGATATCGAATCGAAGACACTGCCATATGTACAAGATCATGACATTACGACCATCTCATACGGCTCTCTTTGCCGCGGGCTTTTATCCGGAAAAATGTCTTCAGACCGTGATTTTGAAGGAGACGACTTGCGTAACAACGACCCTAAATTCCAACAGCCCCGCTTCAAGCAATACTTGAACGCAGTACAAGAGCTCGAACAACTTGCTGAAAACCGATTCGGAAAAAACGTTCTGCATCTAGCATTGCGTTGGGTCTTAGATCAACCCGGCTCAGGCATCGCCCTAATGGGAGGACGCCGGCCAGATCAACTGAATCCGCTTAATGAAGTAGACAGCTTTACAATTGATGAACAAACAAGACATGACATTGACGAAATACTGCTGAAACACATCAATGATTCCATCGGTCCAGAATTCATGGCCCCACCAGACCGCCAAGAACTCGGATTGAAGTGAACTTAAGTGTGATAACGCCTTAATCAGCCCCGACAAGCATAAGCAAACCTTTGAAGTGGCGCTTTTTTGCCACAGCAATGGGCTTGCTTATGACCTCGAGGGGCTAGGCGTTGGAACTGGATAAATTTAAATGTGGAAGCGACCTGGGAGATACGACAAGCATAAGACAAACAACAGAGTGGAGCGCTTTTCCTCCACACCGTTGATTGTCTTATGACCTCGAGTGTCTGGCCGCGGGAACTGGATAAACTTAAGTGTGGAAACGCCTCGTTCAGCCCCGACAAGCATAAGCAAACCTTTGAAGTGGCGCTTTTTGCCACAGCAAAGGGCTTGCTTATGACCTCGAGGGGCTAGGCGTTGGAACTGGATAAATTCAAATGTAAAAACCAACCGCTCTCTTGGATTAAGAGGGCGGTTTTTAAATGATGAACTTTTGGCTATATGGAGCTCCTTCTGGAGAAGATATGAATGCTTGGAAAATAGAATTCTCTATTAATAAAAAGTTTAGAAACTTTTATCCTTGTCAATCGTATATGGAAAGAGTCGTAATATTAGGAGGTTCATGCTTATGGAAATATTAATTTGGGTCATCATCATCGCTTGTTTCATCGCAAGCTTTGCAAGCGTCATTTTCCCGATCATCCCTGCACCACTTGTGCTTTGGATCGGTTTTCTGGCATACTTTTTCTTTATAGATGGCAGTGAGCTTTCGATCTTCTTCTGGATTGGAGCTATTCTCCTCACCGTTTTATTGATCGTATCTGATATTATTGCAAACAGTTATTTCGTCAAACGTTACGGTGGAAGTAAATGGGGCGAACGTGCAGCAGCCATCGGAGTTATCGTCGGTTCATTCATCATTCCGCCGTTCGGGATCCTCGTTATTCCATTCGTTCTCGTCATCATCGTAGAACTGGTACAAAAACGAGCATCTGAGGACGCCTTCAAAGCAGCAATAGGTTCATTATTCGGTTTCTTGAGCGGAACCGTAGCCAAAATCATCATCCAGTTGATCATCATCATATGGTTCTTTCTGGAAATTTAGATATCAATAATCGCTCCCGACTGCAAATTTTGAATCAAAAGGGCGAAAAGACGAACGCATCCTTCACTTGTCATTTGACGAGTGAAGGATGCGTTCGTCTTTTCCATTACTAATATTCTTCTAACAAAGATCGAATAGACTCATTGAGTTGGTTTACATTCACTTCATCCACTCTCTCCCCGTTCAATTGATACTGATTTTTCAGTTTAAGGATTCTCTCGACACTTTGATTGATCCGCTCCTCTGAAATCTCCCCTCTTTCTACGGATGTTGTTAAGGCTTTGATGACAGCTTCCACTTTATTGTAATCATGGGCAACAAGAATGATATCACTGCCCGCTTTCACCGAATCCACTGAAGCTTCATCTAGGCTGAAATTGTTAGTAACGGCTTTCATTGTCATATCGTCCGTAATAACAATTCCTTCATAACCCAGTTGTTCACGGAGCAGCCCGCTGATAATTTTTTCTGACATGGAAGCAGGCAATGTTCGATCTAGCTCAGGAAGCAATATGTGTGCGACCATAACTACTTCGGCCCCATTTTCAATGGCATTTTCAAAAGGGATAAGTTCCAGATTCTTTAGCTGTTCTAAACTTTTCCTGACCAGAGGAAGCTGAAGGTGAGAATCGACAGAAGTATCGCCATGTCCTGGGAAATGCTTGATCACTGGGATGATTTGTTGTGACTTTATTCCTTTCATTTTTTGAATACCCAACTGGCTCACTACTTGAGGATCACCGCTAAATGACCGATCTCCGATAACGGGATTGTCCGGGTTGCTATTCACATCCATGACAGGAGCATAGTTTAAGTTAAACCCGAATTGTTTTAATTGTTTGCCGATGATTTCCCCTATACCATATGAAAATTGCGATGAACCTACGTTACCGACCGCCCCATTCGTGGGTAAGTCAAGTAATTGGCCAGGAAGCCTCGATACACTCCCGCCTTCCTGGTCTATACTTAGAAAAAGTGGTGTTTCATTTACTTCATTAGCGTCTTTCATTTCATTCACGAGTTGAACGGTTTGCGAAGGAGATGCCACATTGTCTGAATAAAAAATTAAACCTCCGACCTTCTGATTACGAATTAAATCTTTGGTCTTTTCATTTATTGTGGTTCCCGTAAATCCAGCAATGATCATCTGACCGATTTTTTCTTTCAGACTCATAGCTGATATTTTATCCTGCACATCATTCTGCGGTTCTGTCACAACGGAGATATGATCCACTGGAGGGTTTTTCTCATCGTTGGTGGGCTTCTTCAAAACCCATTTCAACTGGTAGGTTTGGTTCATTGGATAGATGAGTATGATTTGATCGTGACTGTCATCCTTGTAATAGTTCACCTGATCCGGTTCACCCTGCACTTTTTTGATGTCGTTCAAGTGAATAGTCGCTAAAGATTTTCCTGAATAGCGAACATCAAAAATTAATCCATCGCTATAGCCGACACCCATTTGTTGATCAGGATAAGCTCCGTAGTGTCCACGTGAAGTCTGTGTAACTTGTTCGGGTTCTCCCCATTTACTTTTGAGACTATCCAGTTTCGTTTCCCCTGCTGTAACTGAGGACCCAGGCACTTTTCCATTCTTAGCTTGCTTGATGATATTGTTCACGGCAGTCGCGGGCTCTATCTTCTCTTCGTCTTGCTCGTTTTGCGTGTCTTCGGCATTAGACTCTCCCTTATTTTGTGGCGAATCATTAAAATACAAGAAAAATATTGTGAGAACTAATGTAAAGAATAATACTATATACAAGAACTTTTTCATCTTATGGACCTCTTTTCCTATAGTACATTTGGAAAGTCTCATTTGTAGTTTCTTCTTCTCTCTGGAAACCATTCCCCGTCTTGGGTATTATGTCCTTTTTATACTCGAGCGTACGAGAATTATTTATCACCCTTTAACTTAATACCAGTTCATTTAATACCAGATCATTTAATACCAGATCATCTAATACCAGATCATTTGCTACTATACTTAAAAGATAGCATTGTAATACCTCGAATTCAAACTATCCTACCCCCGAATTAACTTACTAGCTTGTTATGTTTGCAACAAATCTCATGTTAGGTAAAATGGAATAATGGGAAGAGTATAAATGGTGATCATTTTGAAGAATAGAAAAGGAGTGGAGCATATGAACAACAGTCAATTCGATAAAATTAAAAACGGCAAGGGTTTCATCGCAGCCCTTGACCAAAGTGGAGGAAGTACTCCAAAAGCATTAGCAGAGTACGGTGTACCTGAAGATTCTTATTCCGGCGAGGATGAAATGTTTGATCGGGTCCACCAAATGCGTACCAGAATCATTACATCCCCTGCTTTTGATTCCGACCATATCCTTGGCACCATTCTTTTCGAACAAACAATGGATCGCGAAATCAAGGGCAAATATACTGCTGAATATCTTGCTGATAACGGCATCGTCCCTTTCCTTAAGGTGGATAAAGGGCTGGCTGAACAGGAGAATGGTGTCCAGCTCATGAAACCGATCCATGATTTGGATGACACACTGAGCCGTGCCAACGAACGGAAAATTTTCGGCACCAAAATGCGCTCTGTCATCCATGAGCCAAACCCAAGCGGAATTAAAGAAGTAGTGGACCAGCAATTCGAAATCGGGAAACAGATCCTGTCCTATGACCTCGTCCCGATCATCGAACCAGAAGTTAATATTCACAGTGAAAACAAGGAAAAATCTGAAGAAATCCTAAGAGATGAAATTCTTAAAAACTTGAACGAATTATCAGCAGACCAAAACGTTATGCTGAAGCTTTCCATTCCTACGAATGCCAATACTTATAAAGAATTAATTGAGCATCCGCGCGTGGTACGTGTCGTCGCTCTTTCCGGCGGGTATTCCCGTGACGAAGCGAATGAGAAGCTGAAAGAAAATCATGGACTGATTGCAAGCTTTTCCCGTGCTCTGGCTGCTGACTTGAATGCAAATCAATCAGATGAAGAGTTTAACCAAGCATTGAAGAGCGCTGTCGATTCCATTTACGATGCCTCAGTTAATAAAAAGTAAAGAGTGATTGAATATTAGGGAATTGAAAAAGGGTACGTTTACGACATGTAAACGTACCCTTTTCTTATGAAACGAGAATTTTCACTTTGATAAATAGATGAACATAAATTTTCCGCTCTCACGACGATTCTTTTGCCGCTTGAGCTGATAAGCCGAATCAAGAGCGACCCATCCCTTTCAAGAAATGCATCATCATCGTGATACTGCGATTAATCTCAGGGTCTTTCAGCGCTTTAGCCAGGTCAAGAAAAGATGTTTTCTGTTCTGTGCCTTCTCCTTCCATTGCTTCCATACCATTGTTCAAACGGGATGCAAGCTCCCTCATTTCACCGACATTGATTTCTCCTAACAGAAAAACCAGTTCTGGTAGATTTCTCAACAATGGTTCATATTGATCTTTATCTATTTCCTTCACAACGTTCGCCAGGGCTTCGTCTTTTGACCTGGTAAAAGCTGTCACCATATCAAGGGTACCTTCTTCATCAAGGGCACGCAGTAGGCCAATGCCTTTCAAAATCGCCTCTTTATTATCGGCGACAGCCTCCTGGACTTCCTGCATGTCTTTCTCTCTCTGCTCTTCTTTCGATAGTTCATACCTTTTAATCGAGCTGATTGCTTTTCCCATTACCGCTTCACCTCACTGCCTGGGAATACGTAATCTTCCCGCTGCCATTTTTTCTTCACTTGCACACTCACTTGCGGTACTGGGTTTCCGCGCCGGTGATTATTGTGTGGAATCGGGGATTTCCCTTTCTTCTTCAATACTTTCATTTTAACGGCGATTTCTTTATAGGCAGGGGTGTTACTATCTTTATCAACCCGGTTGTCGGTCAAATAGTTGATCGCTGATTTCCCATCCCCGTTCAAAGGAAGATAAAGCTCTTTTCCACTTACCCGGTCGGTAACGGTCACAATCCCTGTCGCCTCCCCTGCATTTGATATCAATTTGACTTCAGCGCCTTCCTCGATTCCCCGCGCTTTGGCCAATTCCTGTGATACTTCTATGAATGCATTCGGTGTTTTCCGGCGGATGCCTTCCGATTTGTAAGTCATGTTCCCTTCGTGAAAATGCTCCAGTAACCGTCCGTTATTCACATGAAGGTCATACTCTTCGCTCGTATCATACATCAGCTCAAAGTCTAAGGGATACAAGCGCGCCTTTTTATCTTCAAAAGGGAACCCTTCTGTAAATAGGAGCGGTTCATCTGTGCCATCTTCAGCTACAGGCCACTGCAAGGATTTGTACCCTTCCAAACGATCATACCGGACACCAGCGAATAATGGGGCAAGTCCGGCAGCCTCCTCCATGATTTCAGAAGGATGGGTGTATCCCCAATCGAAGCCTGACTCTTTCGCAAGCAGCTGAAGGATTTCCCAGTCGGGTTTGGTGCCTTCTAACGGCTCAAAACTCTTGTACATTCGCTGAATTCTCCGTTCAGTGTTGGTGAACGTACCCTCTTTCTCCAAGCTTGGAGAAGCAGGTAGTACGACATCCGCGTATTGAGAGGTATGTGTCAAAAACAGATCCTGGACGATGAACAAGTCCAGCTTCTCTAAGGCTGCTGTTACATAATTGATATTCGCATCGACGATTCCGGTGTCTTCCCCCATCACATACATTGCTGAAAGGTCGTTGTTGTGTATGGCTTCGATCATTTCATGGTTATCCATGCCCGGTTCTCTCGGAATTTGGACGTCCCATGCCTTTTCGTATCTGCCACGGACTTCATCATCAGTCGTTACCTCATATCCCGGGAAAAAGTTCGGCATGCTTCCGAAGTCGCTGCACCCCTGTACATTGTTATGACCACGGAGCGGGTAGGCACCAGTGCCAGGCTTGCCATAATTGCCAGTGATCAGCAACAGATTACTGATCGCTGTACTCGTATCACTGCCCAGCATATGCTGGGTCACACCCATCGCCCAGCAAATCGCCACCTTCTCTGTTTTCGCAATCTCTTGGGCCAGGGATTTCAAATCATTCTCAGCAATACCGGTGAGCTCAGATGCGTATTCCAATGTGAAGGGTTCGAGACTTTCACGGTATTCTTCAAAACCGTTGACCCACTCTTTCAGAAAGTCTTGATCCTCCCACCCTTGATCAAGGATATATTTCGTTACAGCTGACAACCAGACAAGATCAGTACCTGATTTCGGTTGAAAGAACCGATCGGCTCGTTTAGCCATTTCGTGTTTTCGCAAATCAAAGACGAACAATTTTTGACCGAAAAGTTTTTGAGATCGTTTAATTCTAGATGCCAGCACCGGGTGGGATTCGGCTGTGTTCGAACCGATTGTCAGGACAAGGTTGCTTGCAGCGATATCATCGATCGTTCCTGAATCTCCCCCATATCCGACCGTTCTGAACAGTCCTTTTGTTGCCGGAGCCTGACAATAGCGGGAGCAGTTGTCAATATTATTGGTACCAATAACTTGGCGGGCGAACTTCTGCATCAAATATGACTCTTCGTTTGTGGCTTTGGAAGAAGAGATGAAACCAAGATGATCGGCTCCTTTTTCTGCCTTGATTTCACTCATTCGCTCCACTACAAAGGAAATCGCTTCTCCCCATTCTACTTCTTCAAAATGGTCGCCACGGCGAATGAGCGGTTTAGTCAGTCGCTCTTCACTATTGACGTAGTCCCAGCCGAATTTCCCTTTGATACAAGTGGAAATACCGTTCGCTGGTGATTCGGCGTTCGGTTCAACCTTCAGGATTTGACGCCCCTTCGTCCAGACATCAAACGTACAGCCGACACCACAATAGGTACAGACTGTCTTTTTCTTATCGATCCGCTCTTCGCGCATCGACGCCTCCGTATCGGAGACCGCAAACAATGGTCCATAACCGGTCTCGACTTTCTTCGTCAATTGGATCATCGATTTCAAAATTCCTGGTTCTTGATCCGTCAAAAAGCCTGCCTCTCCTTCCATTCCTGTTTCCATCATGGCATTACAAGGACAGACCGTGGAACATTGGCCGCAATTCACACATGAGGACTCATCGATCGGGACATCATTATCCCAAATGACCCGTGGTTCCTGGCGTTCCCAGTCGATTGTCAGTGTTTCATTCACCTGGACATCCTGGCAGACCTCCACACACCGGCCACATAGGATACACTGGTCAGGATCATAACGGTAAAAAGTTCCAGACTCATCTTTATCATAGCTAGTGGGCTGAAAAGGGCGGGATTGGTGCTCTAAACCGAAATCCGCCATCGTATTATGAATCTCACATGCCCCATTGTTGTAGTCGCAAACCGTACAATACAATTCGTGCTTTTCTAAAATCCGGTCCAGGGATTCTTTCTGTGCTTTATGTACATGAGGTAGTTTCGTCTGAACCTTCATTCCTGCCTTTACGGTCTGGCCGCAGGCACGTACTAACTCACCGTCTACTTGGACGATGCATGTATCACATGTTTGTATCGGTCCAAGGGATTCGTCATAACAAATTTGTGGAATCTGTTCGTCCGCCTTATTGATCAAGTCCAATAAATTCTGCTTTGGATCAGCCAAATACTCATTTCCATTAATTGTTACTACTGTGTGTTCATTCAAGCCGTTGACCTCCTTCGACAGGTGCCTGGACCCGTCTGTGGTGTGTATAGACATTCATCCTTTGTCCCCGGGTAAAACCGACAGCAGTGATGTTCAAATCCTCGGCCAGCTCCAGTGCCAGATCTGTAGGAGCAGATTTTGATAACAGAAGACCAAGTCCTATTTTAGAAATCTTCAAAAGGACTTCAGATGAAATCCGCCCACTGAATAAAATCACTTTCCCTTTGCGTTTCACCTTCTCTTTCAATAGATATCCAAATAATTTATCAAGCGCGTTATGACGCCCGATATCGGTGTAAGTTTTCAACAGTCCCTCAGGCGAAGCGATTGCCGCTTGGTGTACCCCACCTGTCCGTTGGAATATCCCCGCCTCCAATTGGAAACTCTCCATCAAGTCATAACATTCCGAGGGAGTAATGGTAAAAGAGTCCATGATCGTCTTTGCTGTGGTGGCATCATTTTGAAAATAAAACGCACGACTTTTTCCACAACATGACCCCAGCCATCTCTTTTGGACGTCTGTACGTATCGGAATATCCTTGGAAGTTTGCGTATAAGCAAAGCCACGGTCTTCGTCTATCGTCAATCGCTCGATTTCCTCATATGTACGGATAATTCCTTCCGAAGCGAGAAAACCGATGACAAGCTCTTCTAAATCCATTGGAGTGCAGACCATTGTGGCAAATTCTTTGTCATTGACCACCACCGTCAGCGGATATTCTGAAGCCACTTCATCATCCACTTCTCGGTGAACGTCATGATCGTAGCGTTGAATTTTCCAGGACCGGGTACTCATTCGTCCACCTCCTTAACCTATAAACAGGTTATCTTTCCTTTCCCTTTTTCCAGTCATGACAAACGCCTGTCCACCAACTAGGGTGCCAGGCGCATACTGGTTTAACCAGCCTTTTGATCATAAGGTGTTTCTACTTCCTCTATTTTTAAGACTTCTTTTTCTTCGTCTTCAGTTCCTTCCTCTACATCGAATTTTTCTAATTCTTCTTCCATACCTGTGGCGACTTGTTCTAAATCCTCTGCCAGCATATTCAACTGCTCCATTGCCGCATTACTTTCCTGGACAGAAGCGGAAACTTCTTCAGAAGCCGCAGCCGTCTGCTCAGTGATCGTGCTGATTTCATCAATCGTTCCGACTAGATTATCTTTTTTCGTACTCATCGATTTCATGGAACGGATGATTTCATTGATTGCCGTCACACTCTCAGATACATGCTGGAAGACATCAACGAAAGATTCTTCGGTTTCATTGACCGACTGCTCCTGGTCTTTCACCACTCGTCCCGTATCTTCAATCAATTGCACAATCTGCTCCGTACGGTTTTGCATTTGATCGATCATTTCAGAGACATCTTTCAGGGCATCCTCTGATTGCTCGGCAAGCTTGCGTACTTCTTCAGCAACGACTGCGAAACCTTTGCCTGCTTCACCTGCTCTAGCCGCTTCAATGGCTGCATTCAGTGCAAGCAAATTGGTTTGCCCGGCAATATTAGAGATGGTACTGACGACTTGATTGATATTTTCAGAGCTTGTTTGCAAGTCTTCAATCGAATCTTTCATTTCATTTGTCATATGATTCGTTTCTGTTGAATGTTTGCGCAAGGTGGATACAATCTGTTTAGCCTCTTCTGAGCGATTCGCCAAATGATCAGATTTTTGTTTTAACTGCTCACTCTGTGAAACGACACCATTGATCGTATCAGACAGCGCTTTAGAAGATTCCACACTCTCATCCATCCGCTCTGTTTGATACTGAGCACCAGTCGCGATTTCCTGGATCGCCCGGGAAATTTCATTGGAAGCGGCTGTATTTTGCTCGGCATTCGCCAGCATATTTTCCGCCGATTCACTTACAAGGCCAGAGGAAGATTTCACTTTTTTCAACAACGATTGAATCGAATCGATCATATGTTGAAAGTCGTTGGAAAGATCACCGATTTCATCCGAACGGTCCATTTTGGCATGAATGGAAAAGTTCCCTTGTCCTGCCTTGCTCATTAACTGCTGCAATTGCTTAATCGGTTTAGTAAGATGACGCGTCAGCATAACAGCAATTAGCAAGGATATTAAAATGACCACAATCAATACAATGACAATGGGCAGAAGGATCTGACTCGCCTGCTGTTGAAAGTCAGAGACGTTGACAATCCCCATCATCTTCCACCCTGTCTGAGGATTCGTAGCAAATGCGGCTACTTTTTTCTCCCCGTCCTCAGTGAACTCATAAGATCCTTGTTCACTAGAAGCAATGGCCGAATAATACGGCGTTCCTTCAGCGCTCTCACCAATCATGTCCTTGTTTGGATGAACTAAAAAGACACCTGTGTCGCTGACCATCACGCTGTGGCCGGTCTCACCGATTTTTACATCATCAACCATCTCGAACAATGTGGTCACAGTGAAATCGATGGAAAATACGCCAGCCACATCTCCTCCACTTTCAATCGCACGAGCTGCGCTAACGACAGTGTCCCCAGAGGCTGCGTCTACATATGGCTCCGTCCAAATGACTTCCCCGAGGTTTTCCAAAGACTTTTCATACCATAGTCTAGTCGTGGGATCGTAATCATCAGGAAGCTCCGTTTTCGGATAAATAAGCATTTCCTTCGTCGACTGCTCGCCCATGTAAATATTTAAAATCGATGGATTCGATGCTCTCGTTTGCTCAAATTGATTGAAAATCTCCTCTTGATTACTCGACGGATCAGCTAATAGCGGATTTTCCGCATAGCGATCGACGTTATGACTGATCGTATTGAACATCGTATCAAACGAATCACTCATTGAACCCATTTGACGTTCGATGTTTTCTGTCATCGTTTCCGTTGTATTATTCAAGCTGAACCAATAACTTGTGGAAGCGACCACCACACCTGTCAATAAGATCAAAAATAAAAATGGAATTAAGAACTGGCGCTGTATACGCTTAGTAAAAAAACGGTTCACACTTCTGAAAAACTTCATATAGTCTCCCCCTATGTTTTCTATCTATCTATTATTTCGGAGATAATTCAGAATATTAAATATCTTGGTGGATTTTTTTAAAAAGAAATATAGACAAAGGAAGAGGATACTCCCTGATATCCCCAAGCTTCCACCTAAAAAAACAAGTGTGCGTTCCCCTATGTAATCAAGCAAGTATACAGCAGCAAACATCATCAAACCGAGTTGAACATTCACCAGTGACTCGGCCACTTGACTGAAACGGTCTCCCCCCATTAACCATCCCTTAATAAAACAAATGCCGATATGGATGGTGATGGATCATCTCATATCCCCCTTTATAATTAGATATATATCTAATTAGTTCTTAAAAAAAGAGGCAGTCAAAGCCGCCCTCAATAACATATTTTTATTAATCATTGTAGTCGATGAACACGCATCGCTTTTTCATAGACGTATTATCGGAGTAAGAGCTTTTGCAACGCGCAGCCTATCTGCACATGAAAACCAGACACACCTCTGATAGGTCACCGCTTCACGACCACCGGCCACATTTCTACTGGATTCAATTCATAACGATTATTCTCTCGATACATGAATTGCTGCATCACCCACTCGCGTCTAACTGTTGCATAATCGTCAAAAAAGGTTTGAATGTATTCATTCACTTCCTTTTCATCATACGTTTTTCCTTGTTCAAACCATTGGACAAAATAGGATAGTATGACGAGCTTCTTTTTCAGTTGTCTTGGCATCTGTTTCAACCGGCCTTCTATGGACACAAAATTTTGGATGATCTTAGCTTGATCTTTCTCCTCCACTTTCAGTTCTTCTGCTTTCATCGAACTTTCATCTCCAATCCTCAAGATGGCAGTAGTCATGGATTCCAGTCTCCGCTCATCTAAGTAAAAATAAATCGTATTTTTGTCCCTCCGTGAATAGACCATCCCTGTATCTTTAAGTTTTTTCAAGTGATGGGTGATTGTGGGAGGTCGCAAACCCAGCTTACCTGCGATTGCCTGTCCGTGAAGCGGTCCTTGTTTGAGCAGCGCGATAATGCGCAGCCGCGTTGTATCACCGACAGCTTTATGGAACTTGACCATTTTTTCTAACTGCATGATCCACCACCTAATTAGTCATTTATCTAATTAGATATTAATCCAACTAGATAGTTATGTCAATGCTATTCCTTTTTTGAAACCCAAACCGTCACCTATGCCCGTGCATTTTTTCTTCATAATAGGTAATCAGGAAAACCCAGATGGTTTATCCGATTAAAAAAACCGCATCCACTATGGATACGGCTCGATCTTACATTTGTTTTTTCATAAACTCATAAACCTTTAAATCAATATACCCACGCTTCTGTTCACGTCCTTCAAAATTTTCCGTATGCAAATAAGTTGTCAAAGCTTCGTGAAACTCATCATCCGAAACTTCGCCTTTTGAAAGATATTGAAGGTGTTGAAGACGGGTGGTGATCTCTTCCTTCAGTTCTTCATTTACTTCCACGACATCCGAATCCTCAGAGGCTCCGAAATATAATTGTTGAAGCTGGTAAATCCTATCCAACTCTTCGATCGGTTCAGGATGGTCGTCAACACGAAGATCGACAGCCACATCACTGAGGGCTCCGTATCCTGCCTTGTCTTTGACCACCAATAATGCAGCAGACTGTTTGCCACGACTATCTCCGCCCGCATTTTGTGCTGCTTTGATCGCTGCTAGCAGACGATCAGCCAGCGGGCCGTCTGCTTTTTCAAATGTTTCACCCATAGCCGTGACAGTTTCTTTATTCACTAGAATATTCCCTTGGGCCGCATAGTTCGTGCCCGCTTTTCCCCCAGCCCAGTCGTAACATTTTTCCCCCGTAAAACTGGCGGAGCGACCTTTGCTATCAATAATACCTACTTGGCGGTCCTCTGAATGAGGATCTTTTGATGTAAGCCTTTCAACGACTTCAGATGCGGACAGCCCTTGCTCCAGCAATCCTAGAACTTCAGGACCATAGGCTGGGTTAGCGAAAGCTTGTGTAGCTACTGCACCTACTCCCGCTTTTGCCCATGGGACAACAGAACCGACCCCAAGGAATTTAGATTGGACAGCAACACCCCACTCTCCTGTTGATGGATCGTGAGCTGCGATTGAGAATGTAGCTATAATATCAGATCGTTTTCGTTTCATTTTCTTCCCTCCATATCTTTAAATTTTCGATACACCACTCTGAAATCCTCCAAAAGTATCAAAAAGTGATTGAGAAGTTTCTTTGAAAATAAAACGGGAATGCACCATAGTAACTTCATATAAAGGAGAGATTATTAATGAAACCATTGATTCGCGAATATACAAATGACGAAATTTTGATGAAAGACATCAAATCATTAAAGGATAAAGGTATCGATAATAAAGAGATTTACATCCTCTCGCATGATGATGACCGTACAGATCGGATTGCTAAAAATGTCAACGCCAATACGATTGGACTCTCTGAACAGGATTTGACAAATGTGCTCAGCAATATTTTCAATAAGCAAGGCGATGAGCTCCGTATTAAGTTACAGGAAATGGGCTTTTCTCAAAAGGAAGCAGAAGAATACGAAGAAGACATGGATGAAGGGAAAGTCCTCTTGATTGTGACGAACCCGGAAAAAGCAGAATCCTTTATCTAAAGAAAGGCTCTATGAATGAACATCCTAATAATTAAAGGTGCTGCTTTTTTGTCCATTCAACCCACTAAAAAAGCAGACTGGTGAACCCTGGAAGCTTAAAAAAACCGACAGCTATAAAATGATGCTACTGAAGAACTGCAACTATCTTAGTTATGCATCAAATAAAAAAACCGAGTTGGACGATTTACCGTTCAACTCGGCTTCTTTATTTCGATGAGGCATTCTTGCTCTTACTCCTCCATGAGCTTTAGTATTCGTTAGACGGTGAATATCGCCACCGGACCTTGTACACGCAGAGTGATTTTCTTTTATATATCAAAGAAAATCACTCTTTTTAGATGAACCTCTGTTGATTCCACGATAAGCGTTCGGTGGTGACGCCTGCGGGAACAGAACGAGCCGAAGATCCACTTGGTCATGTGATCTTCTTGACCAAGTTAGCTGAGGCCCTGCCCGCGGCAAGCATCCACCGAGAAGCGATTCGTGAGAAGCCACAACAAACTTGAACAGCTCCTCTAGAATTAAAAAGGGTTTTTCAATGGTCTCATATAAAATCTGTGAGCTTTCTTTTATTAATACGTTGTAAACCATGTCCATTTCTGCAAATAATACGTCGCATAACGAATTCCCGTCAATTTATCCTGATATTTTTTATAATCAGCAGTATAATGACCGTCTTCGTTTTCCCAAATCCTG
This sequence comes from Halobacillus sp. H74, assembly GCF_052246715.1. Lineage (NCBI taxonomy): Bacteria > Bacillati > Bacillota > Bacilli > Caryophanales > Bacillaceae > Halobacillus > Halobacillus sp. H74. Next base: position 30,370 of record NZ_JBQQCI010000008.1, read on the forward strand.
TGGAAGTAATCGTCGACTTCCTGGAATACTTCTTCGTCTCCAGGTCCTTTGATCACTACATCTGCTTCCAAGTTCAAGTTGGATAAATTCCTCCTTGTATAATTGGCTGACCCTGCAATGATGACATCTTCCTCTTCTTTGTCGATATACAGCATTTTCGTATGATACTGTTCCATATTCACGTCATACCAACGAAGATTGATGTTATCATTACCTAAATTCTTCAACTCTGCCGCAACAGGTAAATTAGGAATTCCGGTTTTCTCGTGACCGAATGCGGTTGTATTCGGATCCATAACGATATTCACCACAGCTCCCCGGTCCGCGGCTTTATCCATTTCATCGATAATTTTCCGGTCTGCCAGGTAATACATTCCTAACCAGACTTGATCGCCTTCGCCAGCATTCGCTAATTCGTCTAAAATAGCATTATATATTTTGCCCTCAGTCACGAAGCGGGTGGTAAGCGGACCTTCCTGTTCCTCCCAGCTACGACCTTCATAGTCAGGGAAATCTGCCTCACCTGAATAATTCACTACCGCTTCTTCCGCTTCTAATATATCTTTAATGATCGGACCATCCATCTTAAATGCTACATTTTCGTGAAAACCACTGGCATCATGTGGGTTAGCTGTTGAAACGATGGCCGAATTCTCAGTAACTAATAATTTTCTATGGTTCGCTTTGATATTCAACAATTTCATATAGGACCTCAATGTTACCTCAGGAGCTTCTTTGGAAAATGGATTTTTGATCCACCCATCATCCCCTGTCCCCATCCAGGAAAAAAACACGCGCCAAACGCTGGAATAAACAGGGTTGGAATCACGCAGCTGATCCAGGTTCGTTAATACAACATCCACGCCACCATCTTCCAGACGGCGGATCGTTTCTGATTCATAAGATCCATAAACCGTATTGATCTTATCTGTAATAAATACCACTTTTAAATCTGGCACTTCTTCTTTCCTCTTGAGGATCGCGTCTACGAGATTCTTTGAGATCTTAGGAAAGTCATGTTTTCCACTGGTATATCCATTGAACAAAAACATGTCCGCAACGATAAAATCCTCAGCTTCAGAGATCGTCCGGTTGATTTCTTCAAAAATTTCCAACTCATGAACGGTTTCCCCTTCGTCATTCTCATAGGTCAAATCCCGGAAAAACTCCACACTGTCCATGGAGTGTTCTTCCCCCTCATAGGAAACCCCTTCCGGGAGTGATTTCCACGATGTATGATACGCAATCGTCAAACTGATAATAATTAGAAAGATAAGTACAATCCAAAACCACTTGCTTTTATAAAATCTTTTCAAACGCTGCACAACAATCCCCTCCACTTTTTAGAGCGCTTAGTTATTTTCACCATCCCCCTTCATTTCAAACCTCTCAAACAAAATTTGTCGAATTTCAGTGTTGGCTTCCTCTCATTTATGACCTGAAATTTCTAACATAAAAAGAAGTGAAGTATGTTGCCGGAGCGGCGTATGCATTTATTTCTTCATAAAGAAAACCCGAACGATTTTTCGTTCGGGTTTCCTAGTGGAAAAATTCTTTTATCCTGCCTCAACGGCTTAATGCATCAATAATTTAGGTCGCTGCACAAATAACAGACTGACCACAATACTACTTAAAATAAAAGCAGGCAACATATATCCCCCGTTATAGACGAGTGAGTAGAGCCACACCGGTTGTCCTTCCGGAGCAAATTCCCCGTAAAAAACAATCCCGGCAGTAAAGTGACCGATAAAGCGTAGCAAACTCCCTACGAAGCAGCCAAATACGATCCAGCCAACCAATGCTTTCGACTCTTTGGCTTTAATCGCTTTCCACAATGGTTTGGCAACAAATCCCGCTACCCCGATGACAGCAAAGGCGATGATATAATCTAAAATCGTCTGTACCGGCGTAATGATATAGGCTCCTGTTAAGATTTGATAGATTCCTAATAAGACGCCTGTGGCCATGCCACCTTTGATTCCCCACCTGAATGCCATGATGAACACAGGCACCATTGCAAGGGATATGGATCCCCCTTGCGCCCATAACTTGAAAGATAGAAAAGGTAAAATATCCAACAACAACGCTAATGCTGAAAAAATAGCGATTTCTACTAAAAATAAAACACGACGATTCCTCATCTGACCTACCTCCTGTAGAAAGACACAAAAAAAGCAATGCCAAATAGGGAAGCTTCCTGATGGAGGAGTCCCAAATGCATTGCACCATCAAAAAAGCCGCCATCCCTGCGTCAGTATTAACTGACAGGTTCGAAGGGTAAGAACGAAGAGTTCACTCTCAGCCAGAAGGCTCCCCTTGAAGGCTTTATACCGTTACTTTTCTTGATTTGTCTACTATTATAATAGACTTTCGGATTAATTACAAAGATTATCTTATTGCCCCGGAAATACTCTTATCTCAGCCTTTAGTATTCGTGTACATCTGGAAAAATTCAAGGCTTCTTTCTATGATTAAATCCTGGTCGTAATCCAGTGTCGCAACATGGTAACTGTTTTCTAAGTGAATGATTTCTTTATGCTCCGAAAAGACGGAATCAAAAACCACTTCTGAATTATTCGGTGGTACGACATGGTCTTCATCTGAAACGAAAATCATGATGGGACAATGAATAGCATCCAGTCGCTCTTTTACTTGGTCCATCAGATGAACAAGCTCTTGAATCGATTTAACCGGGGTGCGATCATAGGCAAGTTCATGACTCCCCTGGTCTTTAATATCCGATCCGATGGCATCCAAAAACCGCTCTTCCGATGAAATACTGCTTTCAAAGGCCGGGATTTGGATGGCGGCGTTAATGGGAATGACCCCTTTGACTGCTTCATACTGACTTGCTATATACAAGGCAAGCGCACCACCCATCGATAATCCGGCAACGAAAACAGTGGAACACCTCTCAGTCAGCCACTGGTATGCTTCATCCACAGAGCGGATCCACTCCTTATAAGAAGTAGATTCCATATCCTCAGGGGTCGTCCCATGACCTTTCAAACGAGGACAATGGACGGTGTAGCCTTCTCTCGCATAAGCTTCCGCTAAAGACCTCATACTCTGAGTCGTGCCTGTAAACCCGTGGCAGAGCAGAATGCCCACCTCATTCCCTTCAAACCGTATGTCTTCCGCTCCATTCATTACGATGCTTTGTTCCATATCTCTTCTCTCCTTCCGCTTTTTCGGTTCCAAGTATTTTTTTCAACACTGTTCTCTCCAACCACCGCCACGGAAGGATTCGTTTCATAAACACATTCATCCTTACCCCGGCTCCAATCGGATAACGGAGTTTAGACAGCTGCTCCTTTTGCATAAGGTCTGCCATAAAATCAGCTACCTTACCCGGCTTTTCATGGGACTCTTCATTCAAAGCACTCCATAGACCTTTCGTGTAGTCTGAATATGGCGAATCAGGATCATGGACAGTCTCAGGCAATTCCATGCCAGAGGACCAGATGTTCGTCTGATAAGAACCTGGTTCAATCAATGCTACATCAATACCAAAAGGCCGGACTTCAAAGCGTAGACTTTCTGATAGTCCTTCGAGTGCATGTTTAGATGATACATAGGCGGATAGGCCGGGGAAGCCGATCAGTCCACTGACACTGCTTACGTTAAAGATTTTCCCCCGTCCTTGTCTCCTCATCAAAGGGAGCACAGCTTTGGTGACACCGATCACCCCGAATACATTCGTTTCAAATTGGCGTCGGTAAGCTTCCAGCGGTACTTGTTCGAGGAAACCACCAATCGCAAAGCCCGCATTGTTCACGAGTACGTCCAGCCTATCCAGGCTCTCCAGTTGTTGTTCGAATCGCTTTATAGAATCTATATCCGTTACATCTAATGCCCAGACTTCAATCAGACTTCTGATTTCCGGGGCCAGGGTCTCATCTTCAAATACAGAGGCTTTCTCCATATTCCTCATCGTCGCGATGACCTTAAATCCTTTTTCTGCACATTTAATAGCGGTATGGTAACCGAACCCACTGGAAGATCCGGTGATCAAAACGGTTTGGCTCATTCAACTACTCTCCTTTATTCCTTGCTTTACCCCCTATTGTTCGCTATCACACACCAAATCTCCTTTTTATTGAAATTGGCCATCACCAACATCCCCCCTCTCTCCACACCAGTTATCGCTTACTTATTCATAAGAATATTAACTTAGGTTTTAAGCAAGGAATGGTATAGTATTCGGTTGAATAATGTTAAAATGAGAAAGGTTTGTCTACAACCGAATTTTAAAAGAAAGGAAGTTTCATAGCCTATGAGTACTGACATGAAGCTTCAAGAGCTTACTCCTTCCTATGATCCATGGGAAGCGTACATGGATGTCCAGGAACATGGTGAAATGAAGTTATCCAATATTGAATTTACAACCACCACCTTGTGCAACATGCGCTGTGAACACTGCGCCGTCGGCTATACACTGCAGGCGAAAGATCCGGAAGCATTGTCAATGGACCTGATCCGTGAACGTCTCGATGAAATCCCTCACCTGAGAACATTGAGTATTACAGGCGGTGAACCGATGATGTCGAAAAAGTCTGTCGACAACTATGTTCTCCCATTGTTGAAATATGCCCATGAACGAGGAGTGCGCACACAAATCAACTCCAATTTGACACTCCCTTACAAACGATATATTCCGATCATTCCATACCTTGATGTTTTACATATCTCACATAACTGGGGAACGATTGAAGAATTCATTCATACAGGTTTCGCTCGTATGGAACGGAAGCCTTCCGAAGAAAACCGGCAGAAATATTTCGATCGGATGGTGGAAAATTCACAGCGGCTTTCAGAAGAAGGTGTGATGGTATCAGCGGAAACGATGCTGAACAAACGGACCTTCCCGTATCTGGAATCTATCCATGATCATGTCAAAGAAATGAAGTGTGCCAGACACGAAATTCATCCGATGTACCCTGTCGATTTCGCCAGCAGTTTGGAAACATTGAGTCTGGAAGAAATGCGTGAAGGAATCAACCGCCTTCTCGATCACCGTGATGAAGACACTTGGATGCTGTTCGGAACCTTACCTTATTATCCTTGCAGCGCATCAGAGGAAGATTTGAACATGTTAAAACGACTGTACAAGGAAAAGAATGTTACGGTACGTAATGACCCGGATGGCCGCTCCCGTCTCAACGTCAACATTTTCAGTGGTGATATCATCGTGACCGATTTCGGTGATGAGCCCGGACTCGGTAACATCCAGAACACGAAACTTGAAGATGCTTATCAGCAATGGATGCAAACAGATACGGCTAAGAACCTCAACTGTCATTGTCCTGCCGTTCAGTGCCTCGGTCCGAATGTTCTTGTCAAAAACACGTATTATAAAGATGTGGATTTTCAAAAAAGGAAAACAAACATTACATTATAACTTGCGTTCGTCCCATCCTTACAGTGTACCGATAGATTTCAGGGAAACGATCGCTTCCCCTTTTTGCCATAGAAACATGTAAGGTCCTATCTAACTCCAGTCCAAAAGCGTCCTTTGCCAGGGGCGCTTTTTTTGACGCCTGCACAACCCTGGATTAAAATGAAAACACGAAAGGGGAATCCCTATGCCAGCAATTACATACGGAAAAACAAATATTACTTACCAACTTGAGCGAAAATATGATGTCTCTTATATCAAAATATATTTGGATGATTTGAACGGGGTGCACGTAACAGCTGCCAAACAGAAATCAGAGGATCGAATTGAAGCTTTCATTCGGAAAAAAGCGTTATGGATCAAACAGAAATGGCAGGAAACCCATTCTGACCTTTATCACATCGATCAATTGACACTGGACGATGAACAGAGAATCTCTTATCTCGGCCGTTCTTACCAACTGTTTTCAGAACCAAGTTCAAACGAGGAGGATCCTTCCTTCCGCTTTCAAAAAAGTAAATTTTATTATCATTACCCTAAAGACCTTTCGAAAGATGAAGCACAGCGGCTCCTCATCCAAGAGGCGAAAGTCTGGTTCCGAGAAAAATCGGAACAAAAATTACCCACTTTGACTGATCACGACATAGAAATCGAAGAAGACAGCATAAGGCTGGGGAGAAAAAAATCAGACCTCATCCACCTCAACTGGCGGATCGTCCAGCAATCGAAGGACACTATCAAACGGACAATCCGGGAGTTATGGGAAGAAAAAACGTGCTGACATAGGAAAACCCCTTCAGGAATACATCTTGAAGGGGTTTCTTGTTTAGCAATATTTCTTCACTTCGTTTTTTTATCATCCTTTGACTAAATGAAAAGCAATAGACTCAGTGCCATGACCGCCATACCGGCGACGACCCCATAAATGGATAAATGCGCTTCTCCATACCTCCTGGAAGCAGGAAGCAACTCATCCAATGAAATGAATACCATAATTCCAGCGACACCAGCGAAAAGAATACCAAACATCGTTTCATTCAAGAATGGCATCAACAATAAGTACGCAAGAATCGCGCCCACCGGCTCTGACAATCCACTCAGAAAAGACAGTTTAAACGCTTTTTTCTTATCCCCTGTAGCAAAATAGACAGGAACAGAGACGGCGATTCCTTCCGGGATATTATGAATAGCAATGGCAGCAGCGATGGCGATCCCAAGCGTGGGGTCATTCAAAGCAGCGGTAAACGTTGCAATCCCTTCTGGAAAGTTATGAATTGCAATCGCGAGGGCTGTGAATGTACCCATTTTCAACAGGTCCGGATCTTTTACACCGGGGTTCCCCTTTGTCATATCCTCGACTTTTTTCACTTCATGTGGGTTTCCTGCTTTTGGTATCAATTTATCGATTAGTGCGATGAGGACCATCCCACCAAAGAATGCAGCCACAGTAACCCAATGCCCTTGTTCATTTCCTAATGCATGGACGAGAGATTCTTGGGCTTTGAAAAAGATCTCAATCATCGACACATAAATCATCACTCCTGCAGAGAATCCGAGTGCCAGGGAAAGAAACCTTGTATTCGTCGTTGACGTAAAGAACGCCAGCACACTCCCGATCCCAGTGGCTAATCCTGCAAAGAGCGTCAGCCCGAAAGCCAGTAGTAAATTTTCCATAACTCCACTCCTTCAATTCGAACATTAACTAATGTTCATTGTAAATGATGTTTTTCCTTTGTGCAACTTTTTTAGTTTTAGTTATATTTTATGCGCCCAGAGAAAAAATGTCCCTCTAAAACGAAAAATATTTGCAGCATAAATGTAGAACCTGCAGCATAAAATACCCGAAATCAAAAGCAGAAACACCCCTTCTTAAAAGCCATTTAAAATATTGGATTGACCAGGCCGGGAACTCAGCTTCCTATGGCAGAAAGCTGCACTTGAACACACTGAAAAACCACAGCCTCACCGACTGTGGTCCATTACACTTATGTAGGTGAAATATCAGTATCCTCCAGCATCGATTACTACTGATATCCCTTATTTCAATCTAATGGAGAGAAGTCAGCCCGTACATTATCTATCCTGCTCTTCACTTCTGAAGTCTATGACAAGATTTCTGATAGACTTATGTCGGTGCCACCTCCCCTCCCCTTCAATCTAAAAATCATGGTAAGTATTGAAAACGTGCCTCAACTCTTGCTACAGTCTCAAGCGTCCCGGGCGCAATTGGCGTGGCGGCCGCACTCATTACCTGTGTCTTACTGAAGCTCTGGACTGGGGAGGCAGGTGTAGTTCCGAGTTCCATAATCTTCACAGGAGTTTGGTCGAGCTTCAACCTCATTGTATTCGCAATGGTCTGCGCATTGGCTAATGCATTACCTAAAGCAATCCTTAGGGCTTCCTGGTAGTCAGCATAATGGTCTTTGACCGTGAATTCAATATTCGATACACGGTTCGCTCCATTTGCGACCGCTGTATCAATGATATACCCTGTTTGGTCAATGTCATCTACAGTGATACCAAGAGTATGTGTCACTTGGTAACCTCGGAATTCCTGTTTACCGTCAACATAATCGTACTCAGGAAAAATGAAGTAATCCGCCGTTTGTATATTTTCTTCGGCAATTCCCACAGCGATCAATTGCTCTTTGACACGAGATATCGCACTCGCATTGTCCTGCTGAGCTTTTTCCAAGTTCATATCCTGGGTCACGACACCGACTTGAATATTCGCCGTATCCGGGCGCGATTGCACTTTTCCGACTCCATTAACCTTAAGGATCCTGCTTGCTCCCGCTTCTCTTCCTGACTGTCTGATCGGTGGATATTGCATGATAAACCCCTCCCTTTTCATTTGATGATAAAAAGGGAAAAATTATTCCCTGCGAACAAGGGAATTATTCCCATACTTTTATTCGCTTCAAGTGAATAAATAGTATATGGGGGGTTCTTATATGGCAAAAACAGAAAAGCTATCCTATCCGGATGATTTTTTACACATTATTCAACAAGGTCTGCCCAAAGCAGCTAGAAAAAAGCGGATACTGATTATCGGGGCAGGAATGGCGGGGCTTGTGGCGGGGCAGCTCCTTAAACAAGCAGGTCACCAGGTGACAATATTAGAAGGGAACAACCGAATCGGCGGTCGAGTGTATACGGTTAGAAAACCTTTTACTTATGGGAATTATATCGATGTCGGAGCAATGCGTCTTCCTTCAAATCATGTACTCGTCCAAGAGTATATCCGTAAATTCCAGCTGCCCACTCAGCCTTTCTTGAATACCACACCAGATGACCTCCTGCTCATCAATGGAAAACAATTATTCCAGGAGGATTATAAAGAAAATCCAGATTTACTGGACTTTCCCCTTCTTCCCTGGGAGAGAGGAAAAACCGCAAAAGAATTATTTCTATCTTCTGTGCAGCCATTTCTGGACCTTTATGAAAAAAGCACACCCGAAGAGCAGGAGGAACTACTCGACCAATACTCCAACTATGCGATGGGGGAATATTTACGTAACAATCCACTTGGACCTTCGATGTCTACAAACGCTGTCCGAAAAGTTAAACTGCTGTTAGGAATTGAAGGTTTTCCAGAATTCTCATTCCTGGATATATTGACAGACATCACCTTCCCCATTTTCAGTGAAGAAACAGAGTTCAAAGAAATCACTGGAGGAAATGATCGTCTGCCATACGCTTTCCTCCCGTCATTATGCTCAGATATTTACTTCAATCAAAAAGTAAAGAAAATCTTCCAAGGTGAATATGAAATCAAAGTCGAAGCCGAAAACCAGTTGGATTGTAAAAGAACATGTTGGAGGGCTGATTATGTCCTTTCCACTATACCTTTCACAACTTTCCAATTCATAGAAGTCTACCCCTTTTCATCCATATCATTTAAAAAGCGGCAAGCGATTCAGGAACTAACCAATGTACCAGCTGTTAAAGTTGGCATTGAATTCAAAAGCCGTTTTTGGGAGAGATACCCTGTCGGAAACATCACCTCTGACCTCCCAATGCGTTTTATGTATTTACCAAGTCATGACAGAGGTAAACCTGGCCCTGGTGTCATGCTGGCCAGCTATACGTGGGGTCAAAATGCAATGCTTTGGAACAGTTTGAGTGACAAAGAAATCATTGAAGTCCTTCTCGAGAATTTGTGCAGGGTTTACGGACCGATCGTTTATCAAGAATATTTGAACAGTGTAGTCTTTAATTGGAGTCGAAACCCCTTCTCTGCCGGCTGTTTCACCCTTTTCACCCCTGGACAAAGCCTTGACCTCGAAGAAGTCATACCAAGCCCAGAGGGACGGCTGCATTTTGCCGGAGAACATACATCCTCATTCCATGGCTGGATTGAAGGAGCTGTCGAATCAGGAATACGTGCCGCTTATGAACTGAATGCAAGGGAGGGATCTTCAAAAGCTTAAGCAAACCTTTGAAGTAGTGTTTTTATAAAAAGGAATAGGGCCTTTCGATGTATCTGCGCAACACCAGAATTATCTGGGCAGAAACTGGCTTAATTTTATTCCAAAGCACCAAAAAACTGCCCCGCCTTTGTCACCTAAGGCGGGGCAGTTATAGCCCATCATTCTTCTTCATTTTCTGTATCCAACTCTTCACCCTTACCGCTCCAGATCTTGACGGATTGGTTTTCAGTCTTCACTGGATACACGACCTTGTATTTTTTCATTTCCACTTCTCCATCTACCGTCTCTTCGGCAGTAAGAAAAGCAGTGACTTCCACATGATCCCCTTGAGGGTCTGCGACGAGATTATCCACTTGAACGGTTAACGTATTGTTGTAGCCGGATCGGAAATCTTCGAAGGAAATGTCCTCCTGCCAACTGCTGCTGAGCAGGGAATATGCCGTCACGAAATCACCCTGGTTAATACTATCGTAAAAATACTGGACAAGATATGTGGCCTGTTCCGCATCTGTACCAGTTACAGGAGATTGTACCTGTTCTTCGAGCTCAGGAAATTCAGGAAGTGATTTCATCGGTGACTCACTCCACCGCTCCACCACCGGCAGAATATCCTCGATGGGTATACTGAAACCGATTGTTTCTTCATCAAGCTTCGCTGAATTAATGCCGATGACTTCACCTGTCTCACGATCCAATAAAGGGCCGCCACTGTTTCCAGGTGAAATCGGGGCTGAAATCTGATACATATTTTTATAATGGAAAGGCTCGATATCTAATGTGCGGTCAAGACCACTGATTTCTCCACGGGTCACCGTATTCTGCAGCCCGAGTGGACTCCCTAAGGCCAGCACTTCATCAAGCAGCTCCACAGAGCCATCTTGTCTGATTGGAAGCGGTTTTTTCCCCTTTAATCCCGCCACTCTTACAACGGCAACATCAGTATCTCGGCTGATTCCAATCACTTCACCTGGCATCTTCTTACTGTCGGCCGTCACGACTTTGACGTTCTCCTGGTTTGCGACGACGTGAGCATTCGTGATGACATCGCCTTTTTCGTTATACAAAAATCCGGACCCGATTGTTCCATCTTCCAATTCAATCTGGACGACGAGTTTTTGCGATTCGAAGATTATGTCCTGCGTTTCTTTGGGTACTTCGTTACCTTCTGCTCCCTCTTTAGCGGGGTCATCCAATACCGCACTCATGCTCATTTGTTCCGGGACAGCATTCGTGATATAAAAAACGCCCGCGATCCCGCCTCCGATAATCGTGATGGAGACAAGAACGCTGAACAGCCAAGAGCGTTTCATCTTACATCCTCCTATTCTACTAACCATTCCATCTCTGTCATCTCGACAGAATACTCCCCTTCTTCCAGCTCATAATAGACCTTTTCGAAGGACCCCTTTTTTCCAGGGTTCAAATATAGGGGATAGACCTTTGCAGACTCTGAGCGCACGACTTTCCCATCAGCATTGAGGATGTCATACTTCACAGTTATCGTACTGATGATTTGCGTGGCCACACTTTCCAGCTCACCACTTACTTTATAGTCTCCGAATTCGTCTTTAGTTATATTGAAATCAAGGACTTTCAAAGCTTCGGTTTCATTCACCAATTCATCTTCAGCCGCTTGCTGCATGGCTCGTTCCATCCGCTGTTGTTCCGCTTGTTCAAATGCTTGCTTCTCTTGTTGGATCCGTTCTTTCAATTGAATCAGTTTTTCATCATTCGATACATATTGCAACCCTTGATCGACGATGGCGACCGCTTCTGTATAGCGTTTTTCATTTGCCGCTTCTTCTGCTTTCTTCGTCGACTGGTTGACTATTTTTTCATGGATTTTTTCTCTGACTTTCGAAGCTTCTTCCAAATTCAACTGGGAAAGTGTATTCAACTTAGCAGCAAGCTCTTCAACATCTGTCACTTTGGATAACTCCTGATTAACCTCCTTGAGGGTCATCAGTGAATCCATCTCATTCAACTTGGGGACAAGTGTCAACAAGAGCTGACTGTCTTTCTCCTGCAGTTCCTTTTCAATGGCGTTCAATTGCTCTGAAGCTTTAGAAAGTGAACCTTCTTCAAGCAGAGTATGGACTTCATTTAGTTTACGATCCCAAGTAAGTGCAATTTGAATGTTAAGCAGTTCTTCCTGTAAGGCGTCGACATGCGGCCTTTGATCGACAGCATTAGCCAATAGGGTCTCCGCTTCCCTGTATTCACCTGCAAGCGCAACCTCTTCTGCTTCCTTTTTCATTGCTCTGACTTCCTTATTCACTTGTTGTTCATGTGCATACACAAAATAAAGCGCTGCCCCCATCACGATCAACACCATCACAGGTGTGAGGACTGGGAGTTTTGACTTAAGAAGACGCCTTATATCCTGTTTTTCTTCACCTTTCAAAGGTTTTCCACATTGGGAGCAATAACGGGAACTTTCGGTCATACCATGTTTACAATGAGGACATTCAATCATGGTCCCGTCCTCCTTTTCTATCAAACTTACATAAATTCTGACAATCCTCACTTATTATAGCATGCCTCCTGTTTAATCTGAACAACGTATTTAGGCCCTTTTTTCCTTTTAAAAAATTCGTAAAGATGCAGGGAAACCGCACGGCCCGTTTTTTCTTTCGTGCATACAATGAAATATCTCAGACATGAGAGGAGGGTCTAAATGAGAGATCGTGATAAAGAAAACCAACCGAGACGTAAGCCCTCGAAACCCTGTTGTGGACGCAAACCCAAAGGGAATTCCAGATAAAAAAAGAAAAGAGTCGCTACCATGGATTGCGGCTCTTTCCCCATGGGTGAATATTGTCATATAAATGTAATCAGAATGTAGGCATTTTGTATTTGTTTTGTTCTGAAGACGCCTGTTATACTCCAATGAGTAAAACAAACGAAAGGGGTCATCAGTCATGAACAAGTACCTCTCTGCCATCATATTTTTATCAACCATTCTAATAATGAGCTTCAGTCTCCCCATTTCTGCCGCAGAAACGGACAAGACCGCTCAACATATAGAAACTAAACCAATTAATCTTGATAAAAAGATAAAAGAACATGAACGTTTTAATGAAGAAAAAGGAGCAGAAACTGCGTCTGCCTCTACTGAGCAGGTGAAACGGACCGTAGCTGTGGAAGCGACAGCCTATACCGCTTTCTGTGAGGGCTGTAGCGGAAAAACCTATACAGGAATCGACCTTCGCGCCAATCCGAATCAAAAAGTGATCGCTGTCGACCCGAATGTCATTCCTCTTGGATCGAAAGTCCGGGTGCCTGGGTATGGCGTAGCAATTGCTGGTGATATCGGCGGCGATATCGAAGGCAATCGTATCGATGTGTTCCTAGCTGAACAAGGGGATGCCCTGGACTTCGGCCGTCGTCAGATTGAAGTGGAAATATTGGAATCATAACGGTTGAAGTGAGGCTGTGCCAAAAGAATTCTTCCGCTATAAAACCCGAACGGATCCGTTCGGGTTTTCTTTATGAAACAATAAATGCATATACCGCTCCGGCAACATACTTCGCTTTCTGTGGCTACAGCCTCAGCCTCCTCCTGTCCCAGCAAAAGTCTAGGTATGCTGCCTACGCTCCATTTGATCCATTCTCCTCAATCGTTCCCCTTTTTCAGTGGCAGTCAGTGTTTTGTCCCAGCCCTTTTGTTATTTTGGACTGGTGGGTGGGAATATTAGCACCAGATGATTTTTATCGGGGTAATTGCCATTCCACGCAAGACGAATTTTATTGGCGTAACCGACACATCAATCTGCGCAAAAAAGTTTATCAGGGTCACTTAATTTTGAACATAAAAAAACCTTGCCTCCGTAATGTACGGAAACAAGGATTACCCTCAATCTCTGGAGAAACGTGTGCGGCGTGCACATTTGTCTAAATAAAAACTTTCCACTCCACTGGTATGAATAGCGACACCATCCTCCAGGAACCACCAAGTGCCCCGGTCCAGCTGTTTGACGATGAATTCAGATGCCTCACGCTCGTCCATCGCTTCACTCAGCTCCAGGTCATGTGTGACAACCCGCTTACTGTCCAACAAAAAAATGACGTGCCACTCTTTTTTCTTAGCCATCCTATCACTCCTTTAATAAATATGTAGTCAACATACTTTACCCAGCTATTTTTTAGTTTAATCTTAGAATCGAAACTCATACATAAAAAGTTAAACAGTGTAGCCGCTTGAAGATATTATGTATAGCATCACTGCTTGCCTGATACAACAACAAAAAAGCCACGCTTGTGAGGCGTCGCTTTCGATCAGTCTTTATGTAGGGGGAGGTGCACCAGAAGTACGCCAGGAAGTTCTTCGGTTTGCTTTCTTACAAACAAAGAAAAACCAGCGAGTGACAGAAGAGCAAACGACAGGTATAAGACATCCCTCCAAAATTTTTATAGATTGTCCTGTCTACGCTTTGAGTTTACCACTTTTCTCTAAAAAGTAGTGTTAAGCCTACGTAAAGACTGAATCTATTCTCTTTGTACAACCATTCTATGCAAATGGATTTACAAATAGACATGCCTTCGGTTAGAATGACAAAAAGTTAAAACTCAGTAAACAAATCGGATTTAGGAGGTTTATATAAATGCAACAACAGACAGTTGAACAAACAGTAACGGAAAATAAGCGTTCTACAGTCACTGATCAATTGGAGCCGGTTCAAAAACCGCTTGTATGGCTTGGGGCGATTGTATCACTGCTTTTATTTATAGCTATTATCAGTGTCACCACATTCACTCAAGGAGTGCTCTTTCTTATCGGAATTGCCTTTGGTCTTGTGCTGTTACATGCCCGTTTCGGGTTCACCTCTGCGTTCAGACGGCTGATTTCTGTCGGGAATGTCCAAGGCTTGCAAGCTCATATGCTAATGCTTGCAGTCGCAACCACCTTGTTTGCCGTCATTTTAGCAACAGGGTTCAGTTTCACAGGAACAGCACCTCAAGGATATGTGTTTCCTGTAGGAATTAGTGTTATAGCTGGATCGTTCATGTTCGGAATCGGCATGCAGCTCGGTTCTGGCTGCGCATCCGGTACCCTTTATACTGTCGGTGGCGGGAAGTCCTCCATGGTCTTGACTTTGTTCGGATTCATTGCGGGCTCTGTGCTTGGTGCCTATCACATCGGTTTCTGGCGAGAAACGCCAACACTCCCGGCCATCTCATTAGCTGAAACAACTGGTTTCGGATATTTTGGAGGCTGGATTTTACAACTCCTTATTTTCCTTGGCGTTTACGGAATCACAGTGAAAATCGCTAAGAAAAAGAACCCTCCGAAAATGGCGCCGCTTAAGACGACGACCGGTTTAAAGAAAATATGGCGCGGTGCTTGGCCATTGCTGTTAGCTGCCGTCATTCTGGGCATCTTGAATGCCTTGACTCTCGCTACCCGCGGGAATCCATGGGGCATTACTTCAGCATTCGCCCTGTGGGGATCCAAGTTCATCCAAATGTTCGGCGTTGACGTTGCCAGCTGGACATACTGGTCCGGCGACCCGGCTCCATTAAACAAGTCCGTCTTAGCTGACTCAACAAGTGTGATGAACTTCGGTATCATCTTAGGAGCATTCATTGCAGCCAGTTTCCAGGGGAATTTCAAACCTGGAAAAATAAAACCAGGCATTGCGACCGCATCGATCCTAGGTGGGGCACTGATGGGATATGGGGCACGCCTCGCCTTCGGTTGTAACATCGGCGCATACTTCGGTGGAATCGCATCCTTCAGTCTCCACGGTTGGGTCTGGATGATCATGGCGTTAGTAGGCACCTATCTCGCCCTATTCTTACGACCAATGTTCGGAATGAAAAACCCCAACCCGAAAGATTCAATTTGTTAACCCAAATGTGGAAGCGTCCTGATCAGACACGACAAGCATAAGACAATCAACGGAGTGGAGCGGTCTTCCTCCACGCAGTTGATTGACTTATGACCTCGAGTGTCTGGACGCTGGAACTGGATGAAACTCAAAAGTGGAAGTGCCTTGATCAGGCCCGACAAGCTTAAGACAAACAACGCCATGGAGTGCTCTTCTCCATGGCGTTGTTTGTCTTAAGACCTCGAGGGACTAGGCGTTGGAACTGGATGAATCAAATGTGCAGCGAAAAAACAGCGCGGAAACGAACAGTTCCGCGCTGTTTTTTTTCTGAAAATGTGGTATGATGGAGTCAGAAATAGGATACACATAAGAAAAGGGACCACAGCTGTCACTGTGATCCCATCGGATAGCGCTCTGCCTAGGGCGCAGCCTAAATGAAAAATAGACTCACCCGCATTCACGTCAGAATAGGGAGTCTATTTTTTTATGCGTAAAATCGCGACAACTAAGCCTAAGATTGATACAGTCAAAGAACTGAAGGCAATCATGACCATTAACGATTCATACATACTCAGAGGCATCACCCCCTTCATCGATGAGACATGGGGATTAGCCGACACCCTATTCAATTGGCAAAAATCACTATCCAATATAAATTATAGCATGTCTCTCCGTAGAAAAAGACAGGCTTTTTGGACTAAACATGAATTAATGCAGCGCCACTCTTATAGCAATTTAGCTACAAACTTGCGTTCACGCGGTCCGTCAAACTCACAGAAGTACAGTCCCTGCCAAGTGCCGAGCACGAGCCGGCCATCATCTACAATCAACGTCTGGGCATGACCGATGGTACTCGTTTTCATATGTGAGGCTGTATTACCTTCTGCATGGCGATCTTCGGGATGATCCCATGGGTATACTTCTCGAAAACGGCGCAGCATATCTGTTTTCACATCAGGATCAGCATTCTCATTCACGGTCAGTCCTGCTGTCGTATGCATAGAGGATACGACAATGACACCTTCTTCAATGCCTTGTTCTCGAATCCAATTTTCTACCTGACTGGTTACGTCAATCATTTGGTCATGTTGGTTTGTCGAAACATGAAATGTTTTCAGCATCTGTCTCACCCTCCGATTTCTGAAGCTGCATAAGCTTCCAATTTTTTATAAAGCTCATTCTCTTCATCAAAAAATTCCTGCTCAGACATATGGAAGGTCTGTGCTTCCATGTCAACCTTCGCAACGGCTCTATATACATTTGTTGCATTCCCGCGCAATTGGATAGAGAAACGTCCTTCCTTCTTTTTTACGAGGCAGTTGACGAGGCCACCTTTATTAATGACGACAATCGGTCGATCAAGTTCGTTCGGCCCGAGAATCGTTGATACGAGTGAAGAGGCTGACATCGCTGTTCCACAAGCATTCGTCAAACCTACCCCGCGCTCAAAGGTACGGACAAAAATTTTATTTTTTTCCAGCACTTGTACGAAGCTGACATTTACACCATTCGGAAATATTTCCGGCAAGTGATTGGATCTTTTTCCGATTCTCAAAAGTTCTTCATGGTCCACTGCATCGACCATGGCTACAATGTGGGGATTCGGAACACTAAGAGCTGTAAATGTAAGGTCGTCGGATAGTTCCGGTATTTTCACATCAACTGCTTCCTCCCCAGCGACATTCACCGGTAATGATCGAGCATCAAAGGAAACCGGTTCGATCATGACAGAAAATGTGGAGATATCAGGGAAGATTTCATCCACTTGACTGACAGGCAGCAAAGCTTTCTCTGTCTCGATTGTTATGGAAGGCTTACCCAGCTTTTCAATCATGTGACGTGCGACACAGCGCAGCCCATTGCCGCACATTTCCGCTTCTGTACCGTCCGAGTTGAACATGCGCATACGTCCTTCTGCTTTTTCACTCGGCATTACAAAAAGAATACCATCCGATCCGATTCCACTATCTCGGTCACATAATAGTTGAGAAAGATCTTTTCTCTGCGTTTCCGTAAAATTGAATTCCTGGTTCGTTTCATCAATCATTATGAAATCGTTCCCTGAACCATGGCATTTGATAAATGGTATATTCATTAGCATATAACTCTCCCCTGCCGTTCATTTTTATCTCATAATAGCATATTTACGCTGGAATGAAAGAGATAGTGATGCATGTTTAGAATAGCAAGCAAAAATTGTAGCCAGTGAGGCAGAAGCACAGTAAAAAATGATAAAAAAACCAGGATAGGGAATAAAGCCACCCATCCTGGTTTCACTAATCAGCTATTATTAGCTGGAAAACTATGTCCAAGCCATCTCCACCAGACATTAACTTATGCTGCACGCTTTTTCATCAACCATAGAAAGTAAGGGGCACCAATCAAGGCAACCAATATTCCCGATGGTATTTCATTCGGAGCGAGCAGCGTCCGGCTGAACAAATCTGCCACGACAAGCAAAGCACCACCAATCAGCATTGTAACAGGCAGCAGTTTCTGGTTCACACTCCCCACAAGCAATCTTGCAAGGTGGGGGGCGATCAAACCGACAAAACCGATCGAGCCCACAGCCGCAACACTACATGCAGCAAGCAGAGTAGCGATTAACGCCATCTGGAAACGGACAGATACGACGCGGAGACCGAGCCCTTTTGCTGTATCATCGCCGAGTGATAATACATCGAGCGTTTTGATATAAAAAGCAAGCAGCGGTACGAACAGAATCACCGGCCAGATCAAATATTGAAGAAGCTCAGCCCACCCTTTTGCATAGGTCGTCCCAGACAACCAGGTAAGAGCAGAAGCGACACCTAAATCCGATTGGACGACGAGAATCTGAATGAATGCTGATCCGAAAGCAGACATCCCGATTCCCAGCAATGCCAGCACTGTTGGCTGAAACTCCGCTTTCGCTCCAAGTGCCATGACGATGAGGAAGAACACTAACGCGCCGACCATCGCTCCGAGAGGAATCCAAACGGCTGATACACTGAACCAGTACATCGTCATCAATGCACCTACCCCTGCCCCGGATGTAATTCCGATGACAGATGGATCGGCAAGCGGGTTACGCAGTACGCCCTGGAAGATCAGACCACTGACGGCTAAAACAGCTCCACTGAATAGTGCCACAAGTGCGCGGGGCAGCCGTAGATCAACAATTAAATTACGGATGAATTCATTCGCATCCCCGAAGAACGCCTGATAAGCGAGAACGGGTTCAAAGCCGTAATTTCCAGAAGCAAGACTGACGACCAGTGTCACAACGATTAGTAGTACAAGGGCCGGCAGCACTTTCACTAATGAAATTTTAGCTGAATCCTTTCCTGCCATAATGGCTCCTGTATCCTGACTGTTGCTGCTTTTCATCCGCATGACGAGCCAGATAAGCCAGGGTGCCCCGACGAGTGCGGTTATTGCACCAACCGGGAGCTCTGAAAAGGATGGATCGATAATCCGGGCAAGGACGTCGGCTAACAGCAGCACATTCCCACCCCATAGGAAGGAACCGATAATCAGCGGTACGTGTGCCCGATACCCGATAAGTTTGATCAAGTGAGGAGCGACAAGACCCACGAAACCGATAGGACCTACAACACTTACTGTCACACTTGTAAGCAGAACTGCGGCAAGAACAGTAATCAATTTGACGGTTCGGACATTTTGACCAAGAGCAGTTGCGACATCATCCCCAAGTGTCAATGTGTCCAGTTTACTGGCAAAAATGAAGGCAACCAGCACGGCAGCTATGATCAGCGGCAATGAAAACTTCACGCCGTCCCAGTCGTTCTGGATCAGCGTACCAGAACCCCATAAGAACAATCCCTGTGTTTCATTTTCGTAAAAAATCTGGAGCACAGAAGTAAGCGATGAAAACAAAAACGTCACAATCATCCCCGCAAGCACCATCCGTACAGGTGTAGCATCACTCCCGCCTGACAGCATATAAACAAACAGGAAAGTCAATACTCCACCTAGAAAAGCAGTGATGATTCCGTTACCAAACATCGAAAATGGCAGGAAAATCGTCGATACTACAACAGCAAAATATGTGCCTGAGTGAATACCAAGCGTACTGGCAGATGACAGCGGGTTTTTCGTAACTGTCTGCAAGATGACCCCGGATACGGCCAGCGCTCCCCCTGCGATAATCCCCATTACAGCCCGCGGCATACGTAAGATTCTCACAGTGTGATGTTCAAGTGTGTCTTGAGGATTGAAAAGCGCTTCTACAACCGTCGCTAACGGGATTGTCACATTTCCTTGATTGATATGTATAAAAGTCAAAAGACACAACAACGCGATTCCACCTCCAAAGGTGAAAATCGCGATCATTGTGTTCTTAATTGCTGCGTTCATAAAAACCACTCACTTTACTTTTCTTCAATAGCTGCGTTGACCACCTGCTCAGCCAATACTTCTGCAGATAATGGTCCGCCGAATGTCCATGCATCCCCTGGCATCTGATAAGTACGGTCCTCCTGGACAAAGGCAAGATCTTCCCACACAGGATTGCCTGCTAATTGTTCACTGAAGATGTTATCTTCTTCTTGAACGATATAAAAGAAATTAGTGTCTTGATAGTTTTGCAGCGTTTCTACTGTAGTTTCTGTGTATCCGTAGATTTCAAGCTCTTCCGATTCAAAATCATTTTGCATTCCCATGTTGTTCATGATTTGAGCCACCATGGAATTGTCTGTAAATAAGCGCAGTGTCGGCGTATCCTGCATCGTAAATGCCTGTGTAATCACATAATTCATGCCTTCTTTACCAGCCTCTTCAAGACGGGCTTGTTGCTCAGCGAACGTGTCCTCCATGCCTGTCAGGACTTCCTCCGCTTTAGATTCTTTATCAACGATTTTGGCAATGGTGTTGAATTCATCTTTCATGTTTTGGAACTGATCCTGAGCTGCTTCCTCAGAATATGGAGCGAACATCACGGTTGGAGCGATATCTTTCAGTTGATCTGCAATTGCTTCATGACGGAATTGAACGCCGATGATCAAATCCGGATCCAGACGGGAAATCGCCTCCAGATTCGGTTCCGCACGAGTACCGACATTTTCTACGGACTCGCTGAAAGGCATGCCGACATCCACCCAATCACCATAAGAATCAAGACCGGCAACACCAACAGGCTCCATCCCTAATGCCTGGAGATCCTCTGCATAGGTCCATTCCAGCACGACGACCTTCTTCGGTGTACCCTCGATCGTCTGCTCTCCCATTGCGTCTTCGATCGTTACCGAGCGTGTTTCTTCTCCATCATCCGTTTCCTCTGTTCCTTCACCTTCTGTATCCTCAGTTCCCTGTTCTGAGTCATTACTGCAAGCAGCAAGAACCACTAACCCTAACATTAAGACAAACAGCCAAAATTTCTTCATGTATAGCATCCTCTCTCTATCGTTTTCTATTATGTAGAATCGTTTACCAGCGGTAAGCCCCTTAGTAACAGCTTTGAAAGAAAACCAATTGATAAAGATTCTCATTATCACCATATCGATTATCTTACCTTAGGCTCAATTTTCTGTCAACAAAAATTTCAGGTAACGTTATTACTAGTTAACCTTCTGTCCGATGGTTTTTGAAAACATCCACATCTTCTGCCACTCCCCCCCTGCATACTCATTCATCAAGCATTCAACCAATCATAAGCAAGGATACTCTTTCTGGACTCAAAACCTTCTCTTCTCGATGTTTGTCTGAATACTTCCACCATACCTCCATAGAAGTAACGCAGCAACTCCGTACGGACAAGTCCATTTTTGTAGGCGAAGACAGCCTGTTTGAAGGTTTCTTTGATGATAGTCATATACTCAGTGACTGGTAAATTCATTTTCAATTGACGATAGGCGCTTTCAACAGTCCTCCAGGCAGCCAGCACTTGCTCTGCTTCTAAGAAAGGTTTGGTTGTGTCAATGAATTCGGATGGTATGAATGATGGCAGAAATGAATGATCCAGGGGTACAAATTTACTAAAAGAAGCTTTCCTCTGTTTATTCTCTGTTTCAGAAGGTGATTTGATAGGTTGAGGCTTGTGTTCATCAGGGGTTTGGACTTTTGGTGGGGTGTCATGAAGGGGGTCATGAGGGGTGTCATCTGCGGGCAAAAAAAGATCCGCTTGCGGAAGAAAAATTAAAAGGTTCGCCCCCTGCCTGCCATTGGGCTTTGTCGTAACGACTTTTTCAATCAATCCTTCTTTCACTAAGCAGCGGAGCGCACGGGAGACGGTGCTCTCACTCAATCCGGTTTTCCCAACAATCGTTTGCTTTCTCGGAAAAGCAACACCCGGGTATTTGACAGCATGCCTCCAAATGAAGCGCAGCACAGTCAAGGTTCCTTCAGATAAAGCGGCCTTCCTTTTAAATAAAAAGCTCCTTACGTGACGATCCAGCTCTGTCTTTGTAGCAAATCGCTGCTTTTCTCTAATTCCTACTAATTCCATTTTCCATTCCTCCAGTTTCGACGGTCTATAACTATAATCGAAACGAGTCGAAATCTGGTGTCTAAAAAAATGAAATTTATTAAAAAAAATGATATACAGTAATTCCTTGTATGGATAGAGCAGCAACAGGAGGTCACAGAGAGGAGAATAGTCAGCTTCAAAAAAGTACCCCTGCAGGTGTTGGAATCTACTGAAACCCCCTCCTCAATCTAGAGGAGCTGTTAAAGTTTGTTGTTGCCTCTCACGAATCGCTTGTCAGTGGATGCTTGCCGCGGGTACGGCCACAGTTGACTTGGTCAAGAAGATCACTTGACCAAGTGGATCTTAGGTCGTGCTGTTCCCGCAGACACCATCATCGAACGAACATGTGGAATCAACCGTGGTCTATCTAAAAAGAGTAATTTTCTTATCAATTGAAGAAGCCGAGCGGGTTATTCTTCATGATCATCAGGGTTCCAGCTCAGCTCATGATCATCTTTATCAGACTCGATGATCACTTCTGTCACTCCACGCTCTCGTAATATCTTTCTTTCGATAACTTTCAGAACATCCGAAGCCTTTTCAATGGACATTTCGGGATCAAATTCGATTTTCAACTCTACATGCAGCTCTTCCCCTTCTTTGATTACCATCAGTTTCTTAATGTCCCTGACATGGGTGTCTTCAAAAACAAGCTCCCCAATTTTAGCTTCCATTTCTTCATCCGCAACCCCTAATACTCCTGCAGCATTATCAAGGAAAATGCGTCCAACTACATAAAATAACATTAAACCGATGACCACAGAGGCATACCCTTCTGCTGCGTGGAAAGGTGTATAGGTGGCAATAAGAATGGAAATGATTGCAATGATCGCTCCGACGGTCGCCACCATATCTTCTAGGAAGACGAGCTTTGTGGCAGGTTTCGCATTCCCTAAATTCGCCAGGCTCATCTTTACTACATTGAAACCCTTCACATTTTCTTCACCTATATCTGCGATTACTTCTTTCATTGCTTTATACAAAACGATCGCCTCTAGAATGGTGGCAATCCCCAGTACTAATAAATTTAGCCATAGCCAGGAACCCGCTTCCGGAGGACTGGTAATATGATGAATCCCTTCTTTGATGGTTTCATAAGCCAATATCCCGACAATTAACACAGCACCAAGTAACACCAAATTGACTAACCGGGCAAAACCATGCGGGAAACGATCGGTCGGTGCCTTATTACTTAAAGCAGAACCAATGAATACAAAAAATTGATTGGCGGTATCACCGATACTGTGCATCGTCTCAGCAAACATTGCTACATTTCCAGTGATGAAAAATGCGATCGCCTTCATGACAGCTATCGCCCCATTCATGATGCTGGCTAACAAAGCAGGTCGATTCCCTTTTTTTAATAACGCGAAAAATTCGTTCATCAGCTGCTCCTTTCAACGAGAAAACTCTGTGTCCATTCACTTATTAGTCTGCCTAAGGCCACCGAAAAAAATCATCAAAATTATTGAGGCGAGGGATTTTGTTCACTACCAATGGAGGCTGACGCTTTGGAAAAGCTTCGACAAGCATAAGATCCAGATACATTACTTGAATATTTCCAGTCTGTAAAGCCATAAAAAAACCCCCTTATTATCAGGAAGAAGGCAGATACCTTGTTTATTCCCAATTATTAAGAGAGTTCAGAAACATTTGTTAATCACAATGATCTCGAAAACTGCCTGAGATTCTTCTCAGTTTATTTCAAGCTGACTACCATGAATCGTTTCTTCCTGGTCTACTCTTCCTTTCACGTGTGTGATTTTCGTTTATGGACAAAAAAGTACATGCTCAACGGCCACCAAAGTACGCCAAAGATCGGATAAACTGCCCAAATCGTCTCAGGCGAAAACACTGCATTCACACTTGTAAAAAATATCCCGAGCAACAAGGCAGCATGAATGGAATATTTAAAATAAGCCTCCTGTTGGATATGATACACAGTCAGCGGCCACCAAAGCACAGCAAACACAGGAAACATCGCCCATGGGTATTGCGGCGATAGGAACAAATTCAAGCTGCCATAATAGATGATGGTGAGCATAGTGATGATGAAAGCTAAATTAAAATGGTGCCACCGATTTTTTAAACTTACAACCACAGGCAATACTGCCAACGGGAAAACCACGTATAAAAACCAGGGATAGTCCGGTGTGTCGCGGTAGTTTTCAAAGATAAGGAAT
This sequence comes from Halobacillus sp. H74, assembly GCF_052246715.1. NCBI lineage: Bacteria > Bacillati > Bacillota > Bacilli > Caryophanales > Bacillaceae > Halobacillus > Halobacillus sp. H74. The sequence continues at coordinate 54,681 of NZ_JBQQCI010000008.1, forward strand.
CCCATAAGTAAAAGGCTTGCCCATGAAGTAAACAAAGTATATCGCTTCTTGATTATGCTGTAGACCCCGATCGGAAACAGTAACAAGGCAATCGCAGGGTAAACCGACCACATGTGGGACGTACTCGTCAATAAATTGACTATGATTAAAAATAGAATAGTCATCATACTTCCTGCAACGACAAAACTGATGTCAAGTTTCTTCATGTCCGGCCTCCTCAATCATTATTCCGTTTCCAGTAGAAATACATCGAAAGTGGCCACCACAATACCGCAAAGGTCGGGTAAACGAACCAAATCACATCTGGCGTATAATAAAAATTTATAAAGATAAACAATGCGATAATCAAAGAACTGCCCCAAATTGAATACCACAGATTCAGTTTGGTCGTATCTCTCTTAACGGGCAGACGAACTCCCAATTCATTGGTGAGATCACTGGCATCTCCGAATTCCACAATGGCTTTATTAATCGCATCCTCCTCATTCTTGCCTTGCTCCATTAGGTCCCACACTTTTTCTTCCATGTTCTGCAAAACCTCTTGTTTGACAGCTTCTTTTTGCTCACTGTCAGGAACATCTTTGAACAATGCTTGAACATGCTGTGTTAACTGCTTCAACGTAACCCCTCCATAAATAAATCGATGATAGCTTTCGTTTCTTTCCATTCTTGTGCCGATTCTTTGAGAAAGGCTTTTCCGAGCGTAGTGATACGGTAATACTTGCGTTTTCCGCCTTTTGATACGCTTCCGAAATAGGATTCAAGCAATTCCTTTTTTTCCAACCTCTGAAAGACTGCATATAAGGTGGCCTCTTTGATTTGGAATCGGTCCTCCGTTCTCGAACTGATCTCCTTTGTTATTTCATAACCATAACGATCCTCTTCTAAGACCAAGCGCAATATAATGGAATCAAGATGACCACGGATAATATCACTTCTTATCACATTGACACGTCCTTGTTTTGACTATTCTATCTGATAGAGTAATAATACCGTTAATTACTCTACCTGTCAAAGTAATTTTGAAAATTTTTTCTGAAGCTATTCACCAAAAAACCCCCCTCAGTTGAACTGAGAGGGGTCGAATTATTTCTTTCCTTTACTTGAAAAAAACAGCCCGGAAAAAATACAAATGAAAACCGCAATCAATACCGAAATATTCACTTTGCCTTGCTCCTTTCACATGCTAATGAATAGGTCCCTTCATCTTTTCCATGGAAACCGATGATGACAGTTCCTTTTTCTCACGGACCTAACCATAAAAGCACTCCGATAAGAACGATAAAGAGCAAGACAATTTCAATCAAAGATACGATGTAATTCTTCCTGTTTTCCGAGAATCTCCATTCCGCATAAGATTGAAAACCAAGGTGTATCATAGAAAACACAAACGATATTACAAGGAGGAATAACGGCTTTCCAAGAAAGAAGATGGCACCTATGATAAACCCAACCACTAAGCTTCCCCTTAATATCCAGTCGTACTTTTCATGAAATTCATTTACATGATTATAAGAAAGCCATTTCTTCTTATCTGCTCCGCTCCTCTTGCGAATGATTGCTGGAATCACGGTAACGATAAAAATCACGGCTCCCATCATAAGCCAGAATTCCTGCCAAAAACCTTCAGGCATTCCGTAATGTTCCATTTCTTATCAACTCCAGTACACATGTTTCCTATTATTGCTACGAAAACAAGCGGACTCCGGTTTCACCAAAAAATCACATCACGTTAGGAAATTCATCACCTTCCATAGGGGAGTTAAAAGTTTTTTCAGATGAATCCTTATAAACACCTCAAACGTATAGAAGAAAATAACAAAATCCTTTTATAAAAGAGGTGATTGATCATGTTCTTCAGAATATTCCACAAAACGAACCTGCCCACAAAAATAGCTCTAGTCTTTGGATCTGCTGTACTTTTACTAACCGGAATTTATCAACTCATTTTCTAATGGGATAGAAGGCAGTGTCGAGAATCCCCCCTTAACGTAAATGGTGGACAGATTCACTTATTCGGATGAATTCGTCGACATCACGCATGCAATGCTCCATCCCTTTCATCCAAAAATCTTCTTTTGTCAGATCTTCACCCAGATGCTTCTTGGCTAAATCTTCTACTGTCATCCTGCCAGAGTCCTCAAGAAGTGCTATATAATCACGTTCAAAGTCTCCACCTTCTGCTTCTCCTTTTGCGTATATGGCTGTCGCAAACAAATACCCGAATGTGTAAGGGAAATTATAGAAATGTGTTTTTGTCATATAAAAATGTGGCGTTGATGCCCAGGCATAAGGAGAGAGCCCTGCTATGGACCCACCATATCCTTCGTCCAAAGCGGCTTTCATCATTTCATTTAACTGTTTTGCAGAAACGAGTCCTATTTTTCTCGTTTCATTAAGTTGGCATTCAAATAAAAACCTTGTATGAATCTCCATGAAGTTCATGACACTTCGTTTCAGTTTCTCATCTAATAGAAACAACTTCTGCTCCTCTGATTCTGCTTCTTTCATTGCAGCGTTCAATACGATCATTTCAGCGTACGTAGAGGCTGTTTCAGCTATACACATCGGGTAATTTCTGTTCAGTGGAGGCACAGGGCCCATTGCATGATTATGAAAGGCATGACCCAGTTCATGAGCCAGCACCAGTGTATCAGTGATATGCCCACCGTAAGTCATACTTATTCTGGATTCTCCTGATAGTGGAAAGCCTGCACAGAAAGCATGTGCTGATTTGTCGGAGCGGTCTTCTGCATCCACCCACTTTTGCAGGAAAGCATTTCGAGCAAAACTTTCTAATTCCGTCCCGAACTTACTAAAGTGCTCTAATATGAAATCCACACCATCCTGATAACTCATTGTTTCAATTTCGTTATTGACCGGAGCCCAGAAATCATGTGCTTGCAGTGTAGAAGTCCCCAGTATTTTTGCTTTGTGGTTCAAATATTTCACTAACGGCTGCTTATAACGGCTCACCACACTCCACATGGCCTGTAGCGTTTTTCTGTTCATCCGGTTATGTATGAAAGATTCCTCAAGTGGATCATCTATGTCACGCTTATCATTTAATTTCAGATTCATTCCGGTTATTCGATTTAATATCAAAGAAAGTGTCCCGGACTGATCCTTCCAAGTCTCCTGTAACAAATGATAGGAGGAACGCCGCACTTCCTGGTCAGAATGGGAGCGCAGATTCCTGATTTGAGCTACGGACAGCTTTTCCTTCTTCCCACCCATCCTGAAATTCAATTTTATATCTCCTACTATAGAATGATATAAGTCTCCCCAACCGTGATAACCTTCTTCCAGAAATATGGAAATAACCTCCTCTTCTTTTTCTGATAATTGCTTGATTGCTTCCCTGCGCCATTCTCCCAGGATAAATGAGTACTCAGTCAATTCTTTTGTTAAAAGTTGATCCCATGTCCTATCATCAATTTCAGCGAGGGAAAGTTGAACCCTGTGAACAATGGGGTCAAAGCGGACACTGATCTCAGTCGTCCTCTCCCTCCAATAATCCCCGCTCTTATCAGAAGTGTCTGCCGCGCGGATACAAGTACAGAAAGAGTTCATTTGTGATAAGCCCGCTTGGATACTTTCAATGCTCTCAATGGCTGCCTTCCATTCACTGGGATTGATTTTATCTGTTTGTTCAATTAATTCCACTTGCCTTTGTAAGTGATCGACTTCAGTGAATATGTCTTCAAATTTTGTATGTATATTCCCTTGAGGTGCATCTACGGCAAAAATACCCGCTAAATCCCATGTTGCTGCAAACTTTTGACCACGCATATGATCATCTCCTTTTTACCATTCAAATAACAAGGTCCTCCAGTTCCAGCATTCCATTCATACATGTGGAAAATTCGGCTCGCCAGTTCATAGACAGTTAAACACAAATTTCCAATAGAGGTAAGGAGCTCCTATAGTAGGTGAAAGAACCTTTAGCATAAATCCATTATAGTTAAGACATATTAATTTTGAACATTGTGTGTCCAAATGAAGAATTTTTTGTTACAATAATATCAAAGAAACCGTTTACATGAATAGGATATCATAAGGAGTTGATTGAAATGGGAGTTACATTCATGTTCTTGCTTTTGGCGACTGTTACGCCATTTTTACTATTACAACTTAAAAAACCAGCTTTCGCTGTCGTACAATCGATTTTCCTTGTCGGCATGTGGTTATACTGCTTTCAAATCCTCCTCTTCACAGCACCTGCAGCTTTTTCAGCTACATGGACGATGTTCTATGCAGGTTTAATTGGAGCACAGGTCGCCTGGATCATGTTCATCATCGCTACAGTAAAAGCAAGCCCCTCTTTTCAAGAAAGCTTAGAAGAAAAAAAAGAAACGCTTCTTCCTTAATCATTCAGGAAGAAAGCGTTTCTTTTTTTTAATCTACTGGCTGTAATTTGAACAGCTGTATCAAAGCTTGCACAAAAGCAAAGCCTGTGACCAGCACAAGAAGAAATTTCGGTTCATAAGAAGAATAGAGTAACCCACAAAGAGAAAAAGCAGTCAGTGCAATACATAGGATGAAGCCGACCATGGATTTCCACGGAAAGCCTCCATCTACTGTGGTGTTTTTCTGAAGTTGTTGTTGTCTTTGTTCCATACCATTTCCCCCTGTGTAATTAATCTGTTAGTGACCCGAATGTTCTTCCTGCTGTTCTTGCTGTTGATGATTTCCACCGCCATCGTCATGGTTATGATCAAAGCCGAAGGACATCGTGAAAAGCGACCCCGCCACAAGGATGCCAGCCAAGGCAAAACCGTGGAACATCATATTCCATGGGATATGACCATTCCCACTCTCTGCTTCTGTCACGTGCATGAACATAAATAATTGAACACCTGCTTGCAGAAGAGCGAGAATCATGATGCCGATAATCACCCATTTGACTGGTAGATCAGACCCGATAGCTGCCCAGGCAGCGACTAATGTCATTACCAGTGACAAGACAAAACCGACGATGTGGTTCGTTGGTATTCGTTTTTTCGTGTTCGTCATATCAGATCACCATCCCTATCAGATAGACACTTGTGAAAATGAAGATCCAAATGACATCTAAGAAGTGCCAATATAAACTGATAATAAAGAATTTCCGGCTTGTCACATTTGTAAGTCCGCGTCGTGCGATTTGGATGAGCAGTAAAGTGGCCCAGCCAATTCCAAGTGTGACGTGAAGCCCGTGCGTTCCAGCCAGTACAAAGAAGCTTGACCAGAAAGCACTGGATTGTATAGTTGCTCCTTCGTGCGCATAATGCACGAATTCGTATATTTCAAAACCGAGGAATCCTAAGCCTAGAGCTAAAGTAATGATCATCCATATAGTGAGCCCTTTGACAGACCCTCTTCGCATTTCATGAATGGCCAGCCCACAAGTGAAACTACTTGTGAGGAGCAAAAAGGTCATGATCAGTACTGTGCCGGCCTCGAAAAGTTCACCTGGATGCGGTGCGTCAGCTGTGCGGCCGAAGAGTACCGCATAAGTAGCAAATAGTGTAGCAAAAAGGACGACTTCGGCTCCGAGGAAAATCCAAAAGCCGAGAATACTCATTTGCCCTTCTTTCGTCCGGTACTCCAATGGACCTGTTTTCAATTCTTCAGCAGACATATCATAACCCCCTTGCTTTTCGCTCTATGCGTTTAATTTCATCTACCTCGACATGGTATCCTTCATCATAATCGAAGGACCTTAAAATCATCATGAGGACGCCGCCGATTAAACCGGCAATGGCAACGATCATCCATTCAAAGATCAATCCGAAACTGCCTAAGGCTAAGAAAGCCATCATTATGAATGGTGCGCCCGTATAGCTTGGCATATGGATCGGTTCCAACTTCGATTCATCATACGTCGTCTTACCTTCTTCTTTCATCCGTACATATGGATCGATTTCATCGACATATGGAACAGTTGCAAAGTTGTAATATGGAATCGGTGTGGTCGTCGCCCATTCAAGCGTCCGTCCGTTTCCGTTCCAGGAGTCACCTGTTTGTTCGCGCTCGCTATTGCGGAAACTGTAGTAAATGTTAAAGACGAATACAGCGAATCCAAGCCCCATTCCGAAGGCACCGACGGTAGATATGATGTTCAATGGCAGCCATTCAACAATGTTCGTAATGAACAGTCGGCGAGGCATGCCGTCTAATCCCAGGAAGTACTGAGGGAAGAAGCAGACATGGAAACCAAAGAAGAATAGCCAGAACGCCCATTTACCAATGCGTTCATTCATCTTGTGACCAAACATCTTCGGATACCAGTACACAAGTCCTGCGAAACAAGCAAAGACTGTTCCAGCGATCAATACATAGTGGAAGTGTGCCACTAGGAAATACGAATTGTGGAACTGGTAGTCGGCTGCGGCCATGCCTAGCATCACCCCTGTGACACCACCAAGAATGAAGCTGGGGATGAAGGCAAGAGCCCACATCATCGCGACAGAAAACTCAATTTTCGATTTGTATAACGTCGCCAGCCAGTTGAATATTTTCACTCCGGTCGGAACCGCAATCAACATCGTCGATACGGAGAAGACAGAGTTTACGAATGCTCCTGCCCCCATCGTGAAGAAGTGGTGCACCCACACGAGGAAACTTAACAGAGCAATGATGATCATAGACCAAACCATAGCGTTGTATCCGAACAAACGTTTTTTCGCAAAGGTAGCGATGATTTCAGAAAATATTCCGAAGGCTGGCAATATGACAATGTAAACCTCGGGGTGCCCCCACATCCAGAAGAGGTTCGCCCACATCATCGGCAATCCTTCTCCTGTCAACGTAAAGAATTGGGCACCGAAAATACGGTCAATGGTCAGCAGCGCCAGCGCTACAGTAAGAATCGGAAATGCAAAAACGATGATGAAACATGTGACAAGCGTTGACCAAGTGAAAATCGGCATGTGGAAAAGCTTCATTCCAGGTGCGCGCATTTTCAAAATGGTGACCATCAAGTTGATCCCTGTGGCAAGGGTACCGATTCCTGATAGCTGTAGTCCCATCAGATAAAAGTTTTGACCAGGTCCTTCACTCATTGCTGCCCCGGATAACGGCGTATAGCTCGTCCACCCGGCATCAGGAGAGCCTCCGATGATGAAGGAAATATTAAAGAGCATGGCACCGAAGAAAAAGGACCAGAAGCTCAGTGCGTTTACATATGGAAAAGCAAAGTCACGGGCCCCGATTTGTAATGGGACGATGATGTTCATCAACCCGATCAAAAACGGCATGGCCATGAAGATGATCATGATTGTACCGTGCGTCGTAAAAATTTCATTGTAGTGCTGGGAATCTAAGAATCCCAAATCCGGAAAAGCGAGCTGCACCCGCATCATCATGGCGTCCATCCCGCCCCGGAATAACATCGCAAGGGCACTCAGGATATACATGATGCCGATTTTTTTGTGGTCAACCGTTGTCAGCCATTCACGCCACAACCATCCCCACTTTTTAAAGTAGGTCAAGAGAAAGAGAATAGCGATTGAAACCAGTGCAATCGAAACCATTGCCGCATATATGATCGGCTCACCGGTGACTAAAATATCTGTAATGTGCATGTCTTCACCTGCTTTCTACTATCTATTGGAATGTTTCTTGTTGTTCAAGGTCATCTAAATGCAGTTTTTCTTTGAAAAGGTCACGATAGTTTTCGACAACATACCCCATACCTTCTTTAGAAGCATGATTGATGTACTCCAAATGCGTAGAAGAGAAAGAATCTTTATCTGTCAATCCTGGCTTGAGCAGTTCATCATATTTTTCTGCAGTCAGTGCTGGTGCTTCATTCTGAATTTGTTCTGCCCAGGCCTCAAATTGCTCTTCACTCTCTGCATGGACTTTAAAGGTTTGAGCTGCGAAGCCTTCGCCATTGAAGTTCGAGTTACGTCCATCGTAAACCCCTTCTTCATCTGCCTGGAGAAACAGCTTCGTCTGCATGCCGGCCATGTTATATTTCTGCCCTCCAAGAGCAGGAATCCATAGCGCTGTCATAGCATCAGCCGATGTCAGCCTGAACTCGATCGGTCGATCCGTCGGGATATGCAGGTAATTCACCGTTTCAATCCCTTGTTCCGGGTAACTGAAAAACCATTTCCAATCGGCTGTCGTGGCGTGAACAACCAATGGCTCTTTCGCTTCTTGACCATCCGCAGGTTCCGGAGCTTTTTCCAGATCAAACAAAGTCGTAACTGTCGGGAAGGACAGCATAGCGACGATTATAAGCGGAATAATTGTCCAAATGATTTCGATGGTCGTATTTCCATGCAAATTCGGGTCATAATCACTTTCCTTACGTCCCGGGCGACCTTCCCTGTATTTTATGACCATGTACGCAAACAAAGCGAACACGACAACGATGATCCCGAGCATGAACCATAATGAATATTTAATCAGTTCATATTGACTTTCGGCGACAGGTCCCTTTGGGTTAAGGACGGTCATTTCACCACATCCGCTTAAAAATAAAATTAAACTTAAGGGAATCAGGCCTAACCACTTAGAACGCAGATGTTTTATTTTCATGGGTTTCAACCCTCCTATTAAACTATGATTATTAAGTACAAAACCAAACTTCTGTAAGTTCCTCTATATGATAGGACTGGACTGATTATATCAGATTTCGATAAAATTCAGTCCAAGTTCACGAAGTTGTCATATAAGAGTCAATAACTGTTAAAAAATCCGTCACATGTTATACGTTTTCACGGAATATTCCACATAAATTGGTAAATCCGGGTAAAACGTTTCAATCCCTGAACACCTTTATATACCCAGTTTAAACGAAGAAAAAACAGTCTCTCAACTGATGCTACCTTAAACAGATATGCGATCAGATTCAGAGACTGCTTTTTTAGGACGAGGTTTGTACTTTCTTCCAACCATATAGACAATCGGAGTACCGATGATCGTTGGTAGAAACCAATAATAAATGGTAGGGAGTTCATTAAGAACCGGGATTTTGGCTACATTTACAACCAACGTAGCTGTGACAATTCCAATATAAGATCCCAGCATACCACCTATATGCATGGTTAACCACTTTTTCGTTTTCTTCTTATTCTTCACTGCTATATACCCACTTAAAGCAAGACCATAGGAGAACAAAGCAATATAAAAAAGATATTGACTCTCCTGCCAGTGGATGATCGCCATTGCTACAGCGGTCAAAAACACCCCTACATAGGACCAATGGTAAAGTTGACCGAATGACGTATGCCTGCCTTTTCTCTTCTTGGCAGTCATGGCAAACAAACCACTAATTAAAGAAATGCCACCTGCGATAATATGGATGACTAACAATACCTTCATTACAAATCAAACTCCCCTTTTTCACCCGCAACATAAGCTGGAAACACTCCATGTCAATGCAAACAATTCCATAATTTTGAATTCCATCCTAAGTTTATCATAATTTTGTCTGAAGAAAAGCTCAACCACACTGGATGTTTCTCAGCGGAAACTTACAGTAATCCCCAGACAAGAAAAAATCCCTTATCATATATAAGGGACCCAAACACTCACGCTATGCATTCCTCTTTTCATTCTTGCCGTCAAATCATCCTCTCCTTCTTGACGTTCTCTAATATTTCTTCTTCGCGGACAAGATCCAGACCGGCTTTTTTATCTACGCTCCCTCTGGAAGTATCCCATTTATAAGTGTCCAGGATGGTTTGTTCGATTGCTCTGAAATTCAGCCCTTTTCCAATTGCCTTTGTACTATCTATTCCGATGTCATGTTTGGCAGGAATCCAAAGGGGCAGTTCGATCCAGGGCTGGACCTTTTCATTCAAGAGCGTTTCCTGGGATAACCATACAGGTTTGGCGTCATAAGGGTTCAGCATACTTCTGCAAGCATCGACAAACGCTTCCATCGATAATTTTTTCTCAGGACCGGCAGCGTTGTAAACACCGGACTCCTTGTTTTCTACCATATTGATGATCCATCTGGATAGGTCACGTACATCGATGAATTGCACTTTACTTGAACGAGGTTCTGGTACGATGAATTCACCACCCGTTGCTACCCGGCCCGGCCAGTACGTGAATCGATCTGTCGGATCATCCGGGCCGACAATGAGACCTGGACGTATGATTAAAGAGCGCTCAGCACCAACTATTTCCTTGACGGATGACTCACTATGAAACTTCAAAGGACCGTAATACTCGTTAGAGCTTCTTCCTTTCACCCCTTTGGTCACACGCTCCAGCTCTGTTTGAGTCAATTTTAAAACTTTCCCGGATTCGTCAATTCCATCAGCCTCGCCAAAATGTTCATAGACAGATACACTTGAAATGAAACAGTACAAATCGATGTTGTCCCGCAGCACATGAAGGGTTTCCGCTACTACTCCCGGCAGAAACCCACATGTATCAATGACAGCATCCCACTTTCTGTCAGCCATTTTTTGGAGATCCTCGGCATTTTCCCGATCGCCGATGATCGTTTCTACCTGTTCAAATGCATGCGGATTCGTTTTTCCTCTATTGAATAAGGTGACTTCATGTCCATTATTCAGCGCATGCTGGACGATGGACTTGCCGACAAATTGTGTACCGCCAATCACTAATAGTTTCATACCTGACTCCTTTATAAGTGTTTTCTTTATCTATTCCATTTTTTTCAGGAAAACCCTCTTAAAAAGGTTATGTTGAATGTTGTTATTTATATGTAAAGAAATGCACCAGGCCATCATACCTCCATCGCTTATACATTGAAATGCTGATTAAGAAGCATTACTTTGAACGGTCTCCGTTGTTTGAATCACACTTTCAGCTCTCTCATTTACGGACTGCCCCAGGGTATGATCCTTACTTATTGCTATATGGGCATCTTCTGAAAAGATTTTGTGAAACTCATTATGTAGGGTAGTGGTATAATCCAAACCTTCTAATTGCTTTGCTGCCAGCATCGTATATTCCTTCCCTGTGGATGAAGTAAATTCAGTGCCTCCGGAAATTGTATTATGAAGTGACATTGTTGCCGTTAACTTCTTCACCGAGTACCTATCATCCAACTTCGCCATGCCATATACACCGTATTGATGATTCCTGGAACGTACGACGTATAATTCATCACCTTCCAGCGTTTGTACTCTTTCTACATCTGCTGTTGCTTTTTCCTTCTGAATAAAATGAGTGAATGCTTTTTTTTCTGTTGGAAAGCTTTCTTTATCCATAGATGAAGTCTGGTTATTCGCACACCCTGCCACCATTACCAAAAACAGGAACACCAGAAGCGAATGAGTATAAAAGCGCATAGCAGCCCACCTTTTTATAATTACTCTGTTAACTTTCAGTATGGATTTTTTGCTATAAGCTCCCTATTGAGTAAGACTCAGGTTCGAGGCATTGTATGAGGTTATGGTTGGCTGGGAAACGGCTCGCTTTCCTGCCATATGTTTCGGAAGACTCTCGAAACTACATCTCAAGGGAAGCATTCATGGAGGAAACCCTGTAATTAACTTAAGATGTTTGAGTCTCACTCAAATATGCCAGCATTTTTCTGAACGAATTTCGAGAAAAACATATAAGCAAGGGGTGCGGGGAATGCTTGCGCAGCACTCCTGCTGGAAAAGACGGATGATAGCGATTTTCTTTTATAAATTAAAGAAAATCACTCTTTTCAGATGGGCCACTGTTGATTCCACGATGAGCGGTCGGTGGTGACGCCTGCGGGAACAGCGCGAGCCGAAGATCCACTTGGTCAAGTGATCTTCTTGACCAAGTTAGCTGAGGCCGTGCCCGCGGCAAGCACCCACCGACAAGCGATTCGTGAGAAGCAACAACAAACGTTTACAGCTCCTCTAGATGGAAAAGGGTTTTTCAGTAGCTCCGAGAGAGTCCGAGGAGGCTCAACGCACTCCCGTGGAAAGCGAGTTGCTTCCCAACCAACCCTGAAGCTCAACATGGCAACGAACCCTGATTACCTCGAAATCGTGTCTTCAATAATCCTGCCATATAAAACAACATCAACGTCACAAAAATGGTCAGTTGGTGAAAAGAACCCCCACCTTACTCATTCAAATAAACCATTTCCGGCTGGGGATGGCTTAAGAAATCATGGTGGGAAATGGTCCAAGCATATGCACCAGCCATTTCAAAAATAATGATATCACCGGCCCGGAGCTGCTTGACAGAATTCCGACGCACAAGCACGTCATTCGGGGTGCACAGTTCGCCAGCGATGGTGACATCAGCATTCAACACTTCTGGCCGTTCAAACGGATAACGCCATTCCTCCACTGGATGGATACGGAATGGTTGGCTCATTTTCCATGCGGCCGGCAGACGCAAATGGTGCGAACCTCCCCGGACCAGGGAAAAATACTGATCATGATTCTTCTTCACATCCAATACTTCTGTAACATAGAAGCCGCACTCTGCCGTCATATAACGTCCGATTTCCAATACCAAAGTCAGATTTCCCACAATTTTTCCGAGATGGTCGATCCCCTCAGCAAAGGTGTCCCAGTCGAACGGTTCTCCCGGACTCCAATAGTTGATACCGATCCCTCCACCGATATCAACAACAGAAATTTGAAGTTTGAATTGTTCCTGCCATTTACGTGACTTCTCTATGCAAGTTTCGACAAACCGGACATGGGCTTTTGCATTCAAGTTGTTGGACATTGCATGGAAATGAAAGCCTTCTATTTTTACGTGGTCGGATTGGAGTGCTTTTTCAATCAAATCAGGTATATCAGCCTCATCGACCCCGAATTGGGACGGGACTCCTGACATCATATGGTGACTGTCAGGGACATCTGAGCTTAAATTGACGCGGATCAGAATCGGTATTTTAACTTGCTTTTGTTCAGCAAGATACAACATCCTGTTCAAATCCTGAAAGCTTTCCACGTTCAGATAACCGACCCCGGCCCGTATCGCCGCTTCGATTTCACAATCTTTCTTGGCCGGAGCACCGAAAATCATCGGTATTTGCCCGACCTCATTCACCTTGTGGATCTCCCCTTCTGAAGCCACCTCGAACCCATCGACAGTCGGTGCTAACACCTCCAGCAGGTGCTGATCAGGATTCGCCTTAACGGCATAATAAAGCTTGCAAAAATCAGGAAGACTCTCCTTAATCGTATTTGCATGATCTCTCAACTTTTCTAAGTCATAGACATAAGCACAAACAGGCTCCTCGCCTTGTACCCGCTTTTCCTCTATATACATTTCTACTGTCTGCCTCTTCGCATTGGTGACCATGTCTGATACCTCCGGGTTTCGCCTTCAATCCGCTAACGGGTTCGGGACGGCATTATAGCCGTATCCTTTGCTGTCTGTGAGCCTCATTTTTGTAAGCGACTTATGCATGACTGTTGATTGGTATAAAAACGTACGATCAAGCCTGACTTGTTCAGCAATATCCTGTTGCAGTGACAATTCATGCAAAACGCCATCACAGACGGTTTTGACCTGCGTCCAAAATGCAGCCTCATCCCTCCCTGAATATTGCACCAGCTGCCTGATCATCTCACCTAAATGATTTTGAAAAACCGTATAATACAGCTTGTTATGCATATCTGCATCCTGATTTGTGACCGAGACTGAATCAGGGGCGAACCCTGGCGAGAAGCCCTGATTCCGCAGGCGCTCTGTATAAATCCGTGCTCCTCCCCAATCCCTGAAAAAGAAACGCGATATCCTGCCATTTTTAAAGACAGGGATACTGTTCTGCAGATGTCCTTCAAGAGCAACTCCATATTTGACCATCAGTGTAAGATAACCGGGAAGTACCTTTTCAATATACTCCTGGAAAAAGTCATGGGCAGCAACATCTCTTTTCAAATTATTCTCATGAGCAAATGTATCTACCAATTCCTTTAATACCGTTGTTTCGCTGAACGGCGATGTTGCATATAAAGCCATTCCGGCAATCGCGATTTCATCATCCTCAAGGTATTCATCGATATTTTCACGTAAAAGCACCGTCAAGTTGCGGCTTTTCATGTCATCTTCCGATTGAAAAGCTGCTCCCCCAAGTTCATTGAGAGGAAGAAAAAGCTGCAGGCGTGGTTCTTTGTCCATAATATCCTTCAACAAATCTGTAACTACGGTTGAATTCATGGCTGTCTGCATGGAAATCGAACGTACCGTCGATGTCATTTGGCTGTTGACCGCAAGCTTGAGATCTGGAGCGCCCTCCTGCTTCGGGGCGACCGTTCGAAACGATGAAGTCGCTTCTGCAGGCAGCTTCACATCTTGTAAAAGCACAACAGTGCCTGCCTCTATTTCCTGTTCATAAATCGCCGGGATAGCGTGTGCAAACTGCCATGGGTGGACAGGCAGAATGTCGAATGTGTCTACCGCATAACCTCTTCGTTCCAACTCCTTTCTTACTTCAAAGCATTTTTCAGGATAATGATTCTCAACTAAACCCTTTTCTTCTGTCGAGATTATATGTGTCTTACGGACGGCCGCAAAGCGAACATTAAATGATTGGTGAAATTCTGGGGAGTAGCGGAACACATCCGGAAAAGTCACTCCAAGCTTCGTTTTGGCGCCAGGGTGAAGATGGTGGCCTTCAACGGTCAGCTGCTCAAAAAATAAACTTGAAGAAAAACGTGCATCCCCGGTCCTCTTCTTTTGCAAATATTCCATAGTCGTGCGGACTTCGAGTTTTTCTGCTTCCTCCTGGAGATTCCCTTTCCACTCTTCCTGATACATCGAAGCTAGCATCAAGTTTACGGTGCCATTATTGAGTTCCTTCGTAAATGTATCTACATTCGGATAGTTCTCTTTGCTGAACAAAAGCCTTGTCAGCGTAGAAGCAGTGGGGACCACTCTTGCTTTCTCACTATCAACATAAATCACCTCATCCGTAGTTTCTACAAGCTGAAAGGCATACTCATTCTTTATAGGAAATAGAAGCGCGTACCCCTCCAACTTCAGGTACTTATACGTAAGGTCTTTGCGAAGCTGCAGTTTTTTCAAAGGCTCATAGACCTTTTCCCATGAAAAAGAACGACCGTTGATATAGAGGGATCCGCCGTGTTTCTTCAAATCGACTGCCCGCTCATAGAAGCCATCGATATTCTCTCTTAAGACAGAGTCTGCTAATTTATAAAGAATCCCTTTTCTGCCCATTTCCCTGTGGTGAAGAAAACGAGGCACCTGGGCAGGCAGATACTCTTTTGCGAAAGACAAACAGCTTTCTTCTTCTTTTAAGAGTTCTGTATCGATCAAGCTTTGGCTTTTCATTGCTGATATGGTCAAGTTCCAAGCACCTCATTTCTCATAGAAAGCGGATTCGGGAGATTCACGTAAATGTTATCTGTATATTTGTCTGATAAGCGCATCTGTACCAATGCTTTCATTCTCGAGGGCTGAGAAAAAAGGTGGTTTTCGTCAGCCATTGCTTCACTACCAATCGTAGGATCTTGTTGTAAATGAGTGTATGTTTCTTCGATTACAGAGCGGACGATGGCCCATAATTTCATTTCATCGACCTTGAGAGCTCTGGATAACCAGTAGATGATTTCTCCTAAGTGATTATGAAGCAGCGCATGGGAAAAGATATCAAGAAGCTCATCACGTTGCGCTGTCAAAAGATTCGTACTCGGGTCAATCGGTTGTTTATCAAAGTAACGATCCAGACGTTCATTCATGATCCGGATTCCACCGATATCTCGGAGGATCACCCGTTCTGGAGATCCGTTCCTGAATACAACGACGCAATTTTGCAAATGGGCTTCCATGCTGATGCCATACTTTGTCATCAAAGTCAAAATTCCAGGCAGCAAAGCCCTGGCATACTTTTTCATAAAGGCCTGCGACGCTTCAGAAACCGACCCTTGCTCCTGGCGCTGGACGAGTTCTTCGACTATCAACTTTCCTGATACAGGTGACTTGGATAATAAAGCAGCTGCCGGAATAGCGATTTCGTCTTCCTGAAGCTCCTGTTCTGGATTTCCCCGGAGAATGGCCGCCACATTCTTCTGGAGAAAATGGGTTTGCTTCTGATCCAATACTGCTTCTGGTTCGTAATGGACCCCCACCTCATCACTCATCAATGTCAAACGGCTTGAGAGGAAGTTATCATTCCTCAACATCTCCTGAAACAGCCGGGATAGTAAAGGACCGTTGATGGTAGATGCGGCGGAAACTGTACGGATCGCACTCGTCATTTGTACGTTCATCGCTGTTTTTATATGATGCTTCGTGCGGTTGTTTAAAGGAGCTAACGTCCGAAATGAAATAAGCGCCGCCGTCTTGATTCGGACATTTTCTAATGGAATGATTCGTCCTTTTTCCAAAGCTTCGTGGTAATTGTGTCTTACTGTATGGGTGAATTGCCATGGATGGACGGGGATGATCTCATATTCGTCCTTGTTCATCAGCCGCGACCCACACAACTCTTCAAAAGCTTGCTCGAGTTCAGGGTACTCCTGGAATAATACCGTTTTGGTGTTCTGGTTATCGAGCGCCGTCACCCTGCAGACGTCGTGATGGACAACTAGAGGAATGACCTCTGGCTCTCCACCCCACTCAGGCGCGTAGCACGCAATGTCCTCTGCTGACATGCCGAGTCGTGTCCGTGAACAAGGATGAATCGTGTGTCCTTGAATGACCCATTGTTCAAAAAAAGCCAGCGGACTGAATGAGTGGCTTTTCTGCTGTTCGGCACTTACGAACGAATAGACATCGTTTGCATTCAGCTGCCTTGCTTTTTGTTCAACCTTCTTCTGGCGGTAACCAGCAATAGTTAACGCCAATCCGTAATTCTCGACACTGTTCGCTATTTCTTTATAAAACGATAGTTGATTTTCTGATAGGTTTTCCTTGTCATATAAAACATCCAGTAAAACGAGCGGTCTCGTGACAGGACGCTTATTCCCTTCGATATCACTATGGATGATTTCCCCGTCAAGATCCAGATGTCTTAACGCAGACACTCTGCCGACAGGTATCTGGAGTGACTCCCCATCACAGAGGGCAATGTAAATACTGGAGCCATCCGCAACCCACACATAATCAAAAACGCCTTCACGAATGATGGCTTGAATGAGCTGATGAAGAATTACCTTTTCCGCTTTTTTCAAATGAATTATGTAATTCTTTTCGAAGTCCGGGTATTTATTTTTTATAGAGTGAACTGGCTGATTTATTCTTTTCACTTTTCTCACCTCATCCGAGGTTTTGTACAACCTCACAGCTGAATTTTCTTATTCCCTTTTTTTAATAGGAGTAATCGAATATAAGCAAACTACATAGAGTTAGCATACGTCCATCCCCCTGTTTATTATGCCCGTTCCTGTTGTTGGATTTGCAGAATTATTTTATAATTGATAACAGTTATCATTTCCAAAGATTATGGTGGAAAAATATAAAATGTGGGAGTCATCTATATGAATGCTGCATTTGAACAAATCCAAAATGACCATCGAATTTATATCGGGACGGAAGATCAGAATCGTATTTCTTATATGGTCGATGAACTGATTCACGATCAACAGCAGGCGAAGCAACTTCTGGACTTACAAAAACGGCAGCTCGATGCCCCGAATTTGTCGCTTACCGGACTTCTATTCGGGAAGATGTATTCCGTTTTAACCATGGGACTTTTTGAAACCATCATCAAGCATGGCCTGATCATCGATACTGCTCCATCCAACATAGGCATTGAATTGAAGCAAAAAAACGCTATGAACTATATGATTCGCGAAGATGCTGTGTACCCTGTTGCTGACCTGCCTGAGGAACAGGTTAAGAATTTGGTCCACACCTTCATTGTAGAGAACTTACAACCATTGTTCCAAACAATTGCCCAAGTTGCGAAATGTAAACCAACGCATATGCGGTCGATTGTTTCCCATAACCTTCACCAAAGAAAATGTGCACTGGTAAATGCACGCCCGGAAATAGAAGAACACATCGAACAAGTATTTCGTTGGTTCACATCAAATGAACTCTTCGAGAAAAACCGACGAAACCCGTTGCAATTCAACTTTCGTTATTATACTGCGGATAATGGAAAAGAGACGTATGTGCGCCGGCACTGTTGTATGAAATATATGCTTCATGGTGGAGATAAAACAAAGTGCTGCCCTACATGCCCGCTCATCCCAGACGAAGAACGCGACGAGCGATTGTGATATCTTCCTGATCTCTTCCTCAAGTGAACCATTTATTTCCACCTCAGGTAAACCATATTTTCCCAATTACACTCAATACAAAGCAACACTTTTTGAGTTATGCATCAAATAAAGAAGCCGAGTTGGACGATGAAATCGTTCAACTCGGCTTCTTTTCAATACAAAAAAATCACTCTATTCAGATAGGCAACTGTTGTTTCCACGATGAGCGTTCGGTGGTGACGCCTGGGTGAACAGCTGAGGCTGTGCCCGCGGCAAGCATCCACCGACAAGCGATCCGTGAGAAGCAACCACAAACTTTAACTACTCCTCTAGATTGAAGAAGTTTTTTCAGCAGCCTCCACAGCAACGGATGCTTTTTCAGCTTACTTTTATTTTAGAAGGAAACAGCAGTCGCAGCTGCCTTTTCCAAACCTTCTTTTACAATACCTTCTGCTTTATGAGGGTATTGGTTGTGACCTTCCACTACCAATGTGGTAATATCTTCGACTCCCCAGAAATGCAGAATATTTTCCACATAATTCACGGCCATTTCCGCCGATTTTGCTGGACCCTCCGAATAAACACCTCCACGTGCATTCAGAAGAGCGACCTTTTTATCCGGCAGCATCCCTACTGGACCTTCTTCCGTGTAACGGAACGTCTTCCCTGCCTGGGCTAAATAATCAAAATACGTGTGAAGCACAGCAGGGATTGTGAAGTTCCATAGCGGGAAAGCAAATACGACTTTATCCGCTTCTAAAAATTGATTCAAATAATGATTGACTGTTCTAGTCGCTGTTTTCTCAGCGTCGGTAAGCTCGATATCTCTAGACAGCTTAAACATTCCATTGATCTTTTCCGTATCATAATAACCAAGGTTTTCTTCGAACAAATCAAGCTCCTCGATTTGGTGATCCGGGTGGGACTCCTTGTAGTTTTCTAAGAACTTATAATAAAGCTTGACACTCACAGACTGCTCAATAGGTCTGGAGTTCGCTTTTATGAATAATACTTTCGTCATGTCGAGAACCTCCATTTGTATGAATAAGTTGTTATAGCAACTAAATAATGGAAACATAAATCATCTCTTTCACTGCACCATTTAGTTGCTATGCATACTTTTTTATGTAGATAAATATATAAGGGATGATGGATATTGTCAACAATAAAGGTTTCCTTATCATCCTGGACGTTTATTCTTCCCTCTCCATGTGGAACCAACAAAGAAGAATACTTACAGAAAGAAGGGAAACCGCTGTGCTTGATATTCTCATCAGTCATATTCCATCGACACTTGTACACGTCCTGGCAGGGGCTCTCATCATGAATCTATTCTTTGAAAACGAGTCCCTCTCCCAGCTGCAGCGAAGAAATATCATGTTACTTGGAGCCACCGTCGTGCTGGTAATCGATATTCCAAAACTGTTCGGCATTCTTTTGTTCCACAGTCTGCTTTTCGTCCCAATATTGGCACTCGGTATAGCCTTCTTTATTAAAAAATATATGATTACATCTTTTCAGAAACTATGGTGGGCTTTCATGACAATCCTATCCATAGCAGGAATCGCAGTCGATTTTCTTGGCAACGGAACGCATCTTTTCTATCCATTTATGAATGAGAATTTCTCTTACACTCTCATCCACCAGGAAGGTTGGTACGCGCTTGCCTTGTTCGTTGTATTGATCACCCGTCTATATGGGCCACGTTTCATTCCTTTACACTTGAGCAAAATCCTTCAAGTGAACGGGCTCTTCTTCCTAATTTTATTCATCATAGAAAATGGATGAAGGCCTTATGAACCATTTTCCATAATTAGGTTTTATTTGGATAAATTACGGCAATATAGCTTATGTGCGCACAACTAATAAATCAATGAAAGGATGTTTTCAACGATGGCAGACCGTTACAAGACAGGCGAACAGGCTCCTCAAGCTGGAACATATGCATTTGATGGTTTAGTTGATGGTCGAAAAAAGGATAACGTAACAGAAGATGAAAAACATATTGAATTAAGTAATGGTGATACCTTCCCGCCACTTCGCTCCAGTAAAGAAGCAGCATACTGGAAGAAGTCCAACTAAAAAGGGAGCAAGAATCAAAAGGTCCTGAGCCGGATATCCGCTCAGGACCTTTTTTTGTGCTTCACTTCTTAGTACTGCCTCCATTGATCACTTTGAACTTGACCCCGCCCTTCTCATCCGGGTGGCGCTCAAAAGAATAAATCGATGCCTTCGTGCCGATCGTCAGTGAACCGTCCTCTTCTATGAAAAACAATGTTCCTGGCTCTTTCACCTGGATGGACTGCACATTATGCTTCGCGAAGACCTCCTGCAAATCCTCGATCAACTCACCTTTACCGTATGTGAAAGCCATTCTTTCACTCCCTACTATACATGCTATTTGTAGTAGGTTATGTAGAAAGAATAGGAAACATGCTCATTTCCCGTTATATAATGCTTTATATTTAGTTAGTACTTCCAAATGAGTGATCATGGCTTTTTCCTGTGTGAAGTTTTTGATTTCTGGCAGTTCTTCTGCTTCGATATAATCAGCAAGCACGTCAATCACTTCATCCAGCAACTTGGCTCTGAAGTAATAATGCATTCGATCCAGGATTTCCTTCCCTGCTAAATCTTCTACTTTTTCCCTCCAAAAATCCCACCTAGCCGTTTGATAGAACGGCCACAGGAACACAGAGTAATCCATGGCTGCATCACCCGAGGAAGTAAGATCGTCCCAATCAATGATCCGGTAGCCGCCCGTATCGTCCAGCAATACATTATGCCAGTTCATATCATTATGAACGACGTCCGAAGCCATACCCCGGAAAGCCTCATCTTCACAGACCCTTTCCTGCAGATCATCCACCTCCTGATGGAAAAAACGGAGAGTTTCTTCATCCACAAATGATAGCAGGTCTTTCCCTGCTTCGATAATAGATAGATCCGCTTGAAACCGTGTTATATATTCCTCCGCAAATGCATCCGCATATGTAATAGGCTCCTTCCTGGTTAAGCGCTCTTTCATTTTACTCCTGCTATGTAATTGCTGCAGCTTATGTAAAACGGACTCAGCAACTTGATCCGTTTCACTTAACGGCTTTCCCTCAAAATATTCAAAAACGAGCCCATAAGGATAACCTGGAACCAGTTCTTCTTTTATCTCACAGATAAGCGCGGTGCTTTAAAGTCACTCATCAATAAAGAATTCACCTGCATCCATTGTTTCAGAGCAGGGACATTCTCTTTCCGAGCGAGCTTTATATGCCGCCATCTCTTACCATCGGTGATTTTATATGACTGATTCACAAAGCCCCCGGGATTCCATATATATTCCGCCGTAACAACTTTTCTCAAAAGTCCCAGTTCTTCTGCATGGAAATGTGCCCATTCAGCCACTTTCCTTTCAAACAATGCCAGTTGCATCCTTTCCCTCCTCGCACCTTTCCTATTTCAAAAAACAATAAACAATCTAAGCTCAATTTACTCCTTTTGTGATTCGAATCCTCTTTTCAAAGCTTGGGAAAGTTCAACCTGAATAAAGGCCCTTAGAGGTATTTAACCACCTCTCATATCCCAACCTTCAAATGGCAGGAATTCTACAACTTTTATAAAATACTATAGATTATGGAACGAAAAGGGGGATAAGTACATAAGCCTGTGCTAGTTTCTCATTGAACTAAAAAATAGGAGGTATGTAGAACATCAGCTTTTTTTGAACCGAACACATAGAAATCCGGGAGGTACGTTACATATGAAGAAAACAAAATGGTATCTACTAAGTTTCACTCTTTTGATGAGTATGCTTCTGGCAGCTTGTTCAGGAGCTGAAGAAACCACCAAGGAAGAAGAAGAATCTTCCTCAGCCGACAATACGAGTAAACAGGAACTTCACTTGACAGAAGGGGCAGAAATCCCTACGATGGACTCTTCTTTGACGATTGATGCGATAGCTTCACAATGGTTAGGATCTACGAAAGATGGACTTTACCGCCTTGGAAAAGATGGAAAGACAGAGCCGGGAATTGCCAAAGACCATAAGGTAAGTGAAGATGGCCTTGTT
Source organism: Halobacillus sp. H74 (assembly GCF_052246715.1). NCBI lineage: Bacteria > Bacillati > Bacillota > Bacilli > Caryophanales > Bacillaceae > Halobacillus > Halobacillus sp. H74. Next base: position 76,836 of record NZ_JBQQCI010000008.1, read on the forward strand.
TGGACATTCCAATTACGTGAAGATGCTGTATGGTCCAATGGAGATCCTGTGACTGCCCACGACTTTGTATATGCATGGCAGCGCACAATCGATCCTGATACCGGCTCCGAATATGGGCCTTACATGATGAACGGCGTCATAAAAAATGCTGAAGCCGTCTCTCAAGGGGAAAAAGAGTTGGACGCCCTTGGTGTTAAAGCAGTCGATGATTTTACTTTTGAAGTGACACTCGAAAGACCTACGCCTTATTTCCAGTCAATGACGGCCTTTGGAACGTTTTTACCGATGAATCAAAAGTTCGTTGAAGAAAAAGGCGAAAAGTACGCTATGGAAGCAGATGCTCTTCTCTCTAACGGACCCTTCATTATGACTGAATGGGACCATGGCGAAGGATGGACCGTTGAAAAGAATGACGATTATTGGGATGCAGATAAGGTGAAGCTTGAAAAGATTACTGTGAATGTCGTCAAAGATACAGCATCAGCTGTGAATCTATACGAGACGAACGAAGTGGATGTGACGAACCTTTCCTCCGAATTCGTCGACAAGTACCGGACCAATGAAGAATTTAAAACAGAAGAAGAACCGACCGTTTTCTTCCTGAAAATGAACCAGGAAAACGAAATTCTATCTAACCTTCATGCACGTAAAGCCATCCAGATGGTCGTCGACCGCCAAAGCATGGTCGATGTCATCCTGAATAACGGATCCATTCCGGCTGGTGGATATATGCCAGCGAATTTCGTCAATCACCCGGAAACAGGAGAGGACTTCCGTGACATCAATGGCAACCTTGTCACAGATAGTGCAGCGAAAGCTCAAGAGCATTGGAAGAAAGCGAAAGAAGAACTGGGAATCGAAACAGCAGAGCTCCGCTACTTAGGTGGCGATACTGAAGTAGCCCAGAATCTGGATGCTTTCATCAAGGACCAGCTTGAGCAACTTGAAGGACTATCGATCAAGGTAGAGAGTGTACCTTTCAAAGTACGCTTGGAGCGGGACAGCAACATGGACTATGACATTGAAAACTATGGTTGGGGCCCAGACTACATTGACCCGAATACATTCTTGAACCTCTGGGTTACAGATGGTGGAAACAACAAAACCGGTTACTCCAGTGAAAAATACGATAGCTTAATCAAAAAAGCAGGCACGGAATTGGCGCAAAAACCTGGGGAGCGCTTTGAAACTTTCCTCGAAGCAGAGAAATTACTCATTCAGGAAGACGCAGTCATTGCACCGCTTTATCAACGTGCAAAAGCCCAGTTATGGAAACCCTACATTAAAAATGTAACAGCGAATCCGATGGGGCCGGATTACACTTACAAGTACGCTTATATTGAAGGAAAATAAGAGGAGAAAAGGTCAGCCTGTGAAAGGGTTGACCTCTTTTCATTCGATAAAATCCACCTCAATGCTTCTCTAGAATCATATCCTGACCATCCACTGAACACCCTGTTAAAATTAGCACGATACCAAATAAAAACTTCTTCACCTTATCACTCCCTATCACCGTGATCATGACGTCTCACAAAATGAAATTTAAATATTGATCATTGCTGTAATTATCAAAATAATGATGGACACTGCATTTGGAGCGCTAATCAACAAAAATCCCGTGATCCATTTGTTCTTAGGCTCTCTATCTTCCTTAACTTCTGTATGATTATTTGCCCTATTCCGATCCCCGCTCACGAAAGCCCCTGTTAAAAGGCCAGTAATCAATAACGGGACGACAGCACTGATCGCTATTAATTTCACAGTTGTTTCCCATTCATTTGTTGAAAATCCATAAATAAAGGAAGTGAGGGTTACTACAAATCCAATACCGAAACATTTCCACTTCACGTTATCACTCCTCACTTTACATACGTTCAACGAACAATTCCGTTTCAAGCTTCAATCGCTTTCTTTCAAAAAGCAGCAAAGTGCCTGGGATAAAAGAATTTCCCCACTAGAAAACCCGAACGAAAAAACGTTCGGGTTTCCTTTATGAAGCAATAAATGCATTCGCTGCTCCGTCAACATACTTCGCTTTCCGCGGGCACAGCCTCAACCTCCTCATCGTCTTTTCCAGTCGCAGTTACCGTTTTCTCCCAGCCTCTTCGTATTTTTGACTAACTCACTTAACAGAGTACTTTAGACAATCATTTATATAATTGCCAATAAAGCATACCTTCATCTTTATGTATTTTTATCATATTCACTTTCTCTAACACCCTTATTGAAGGTGCATTATCCTCAAGACATTCAGCCATTATTTTATTTACCGAACCCGTGTTGAATGCCCATTCAATGATAGATTTCAATGCTTCTGTCGCAAAACCTTTATTTTGTTGTGCAGATTCGATACCATAGCCCACTTCAACAGCTTTTTCTTCATCAGGCTTACCTTTAAAGCCCATATCACCGATAATTTCATTCGTTTGTTTATCAACAATAAGCCAGACTCCCCAACCTAAAACAGATGCTTCTTTTTTTAATTCCTCAAGATACATTTCAATATGAGGTCCGGGTTCGTATCCATTTGTGGAATAGGTCATTAATGACTCATTCGTACAAGGGGTAAGTTTCAGTCTCTCTGTATGCAGATCCATTTCCTATCTCCTTCTCAACTTTCATTCTTGGCTAACCTACTATGACGATTATTCTAATTTAATAGGGCAACTTTGATAACCTGAGTTTATCACAAGTACCAAATTTTAGGTGAACTCATTTTTATTTTCCAAAACTAAAACCGCGTCAGATAAATAAAAAAGGAATAGCAACGAGTGAGGCAACTGAAAAACCCTTTTCAATCTAGAGAAGCTGTTAAAGTTTGGTGTTGCTTCTCACGAATCGCTTGTCGGTGGATGCTTGCCGCGGGCACGGCCTCAGCTAACTTGGTCAAGAAGACCACTTGACCAAGTGGATCTTCGGCTCGCGCTGTTCCCGCAGGCGTCACCACCGACCGCTCATCGTGGAATCAACAGTGGCCCATCTAAAAAGAGTAATATTCTATGACTTATGAAAGAAAACCACTCTGCATGTACGCGTTAGCAATCTTCACCGTCAATAGTAAACGAACACTAATATTCATGAAAGATTAGGAGCCCAAATGTCCCGTCGACACTATAAAAGAAGCCGAAATGAACGATAAAATCGTCCAACTCGGCTTCTTTATTAGATGTATACTTCAAAAAGTTGTGTTCTTCAGTTGCTGCTTTGCATCGAGTGAATACTTTTTCATCGATGCTCTATGAATTTCTTCGTCAGTCAGTTAATGTCCAGTTCAATAAAGTTTAATATCGCGTCTATTGAAGCCTATAAAACCTGCTATTGTCAGCAAGACAGCCAACAAGCCCAATCCAGCGAGTGGCATGAATGAATAATCTTCAATCGGTATTTGCGGCACGTGACCAAAAGGTGAGAGATTGCCGACCCAATCGGAAAACTGAAATAATCCTCCTAAATACAATACCAAAAAGGAATAAAGAACATAGAGCCAAATAAAGCCCGTCAAATTCGGCAAACAACCGATCAGCATTACGGCTATACTGATCATGACGAGCATGGCGGGATAATAAGACAAGGCTGCCCCAAAAATCATTTGAAACGATAATCCGCCATCAACTACTGTCGTCCCCGCTGACCATAACCCAAGCGCTGCAAGCATTAGCATGACAAATCCATTGCCAATCGAAATCAGCAGATAGCTGCCTAACAGCTTATTCCGGGAAACTTTTCTACTTAACAAATGAACAATTTGTTCCTTTTTCTCCTCAGCCCGCAGTTTATTCACTGCCATGACAGGAGGCACAGTGGCAAGCAGTGAAATGACAATCATCAGCATCGGAATGAACTGTTCAACCAATGTCACCCCTTCCGCCGGCTTAAGCAACTGTTTCATTGTTTCATTACTGGAGAAAAACGACTCAAGATCTCCTAACACAGCGCCATAAGAAGCTCCTAATACAAGCATCCCCACAGCCCATGAGATGATCCCGGTCCGTTGTAACCTTAAAGCAAGACCGATGGGACTCTGCAAAAAGCGGGAAGCATATCTCTTACCAGGTTTGGATGGCAAGAAGCCGCGATCCAAGTCCCTGATTGCATTCAGGTAATTTGCCACACCATAAAGGACCACCGAAACAAACACCATTAAAATGACCGGCCACCAATTATTCGTATCGTAAACTTGCGCTTTAGTCACCCAGGCAAGCGGTGAAATCCACGATAACGCCTCATTGCTGACATCGGTGACTGCACGGAAAAGATAAGCGATAAGCAGGAAGGCAATCGAATAACCGACCGTACCGCGTGAACTGTCTGAAAGCTGACCAAATACAGCTGTTACTCCCGCAAAAAATAAGCCCGTGGCACCTAGGGCTGCCCCATACAATAATGAGCCTTCCAAATCCATACTCTCTATACCGAGAGCGTAGAGTCCGAAGCCATTGAGCAATGCTAACCCCGCGCAAGCCCCTGATATGACAATCAGAACGGAATTCAAATAAGAAAGCCGTCCTGTTGGTAAGGAACGAATCATTTCCAAGCGTCCATCTTCTTCAGCGGCACGTGTGTGGCGAGTCACCAGGAGAATACTCATCAACCCGACCACCGCAGCTGTGATGAGCAGCATCTGATGTGCTGTCATGACACCAAGCGTATAGTTTGCTAGATCAGCTGGCCCAGTCATGGCGGTCATAGCTGGATTTGCCATCGTTTGGGCCATTGCCTCCCTTTCCTGTTGGGAACCATAAAGATCTACAAAAGACATTGGTACAATGAGCGTAAAAAAAGTAAGAGCAATGATCCAAATCGGAATCCGGATGCGATCAAGCCGGAGAATGAATTTTGAAAGGTACGCCGTTTTAGCCATTAAATTCCCTGCCATCAGTGTACTTCTCCCCCTTCTGTCTCCTTCCCTTCATAATGACGCATGAATAAATCCTCTAAGGTTGGCGGAGCACTCTCAATTTTGATGATACCGAATTGACTGATATGTTTGATAACCGGATCGATTTGCGCGGTCTCCACTTGAAACGAAACCCCATGTTCCCCTTCTTCGATCTCATGCAAGCCTTCCAGCTCTTTCAACCCTGTGATCGGCTGTTTAGTGTCAACGAGCATTTGCGTCCTTGTCAGGTGCCGCAGTTCGCTTAATGAACCCTACTCGATTATTTTTCCCTGCCGTATAATACTCACCCTGTCGCAGAGTTTTTCTACCTCGGATAAAATGTGACTGGAAAGCAGGATACTTTTTCCTTGGCACTTCAATTCCATCACACATTCCTGAAACACTTTTTCCATAAGAGGATCCAGCCCTGAAGTCGGTTCGTCCAGGATATAAAGGTCTGCCTCAGATGAAAAGGCAGCAACCAAAGCAACCTTCTGCCTGTTTCCTTTAGAATAGGTTCGACACTTTTTAGAAGGGTCTAAATCAAATTTCTTTATTAATTCCTCACGTTTTGCGTTATTTACTGTCCCATTCAACTTCACAAATAAATCAATGACCTCTCCCCCAGTTAAGTTGGGCCATAGATTCACATCACCAGGGACATAGGCAATTCTTTTGTGAATGGCCACAGCATCACGCCAGGCATCCTTGTCGAAAATCTTCACGTCTCCATCTGTCGCTTTCAATATGCCTAATAATATACGAATCGCAGTCGATTTACCTGCACCATTCGGACCGATAAACCCTACAATTTCTCCTTTATCGACCTCAAGATTAATTCTATCCAATGCTGTAAACTTGCCGAATTTCTTTGTTAAATCCGTCACCTTTAATAAGCTCATGTTCATTCCTCCCCCTGTTTATAGAAACTATGTTTGAGAATTTCTGCATAGCTGTTCCATTCGTCAAGTATCTGGCCTCCGACATTTTCAAAAGAATCCAATTTTTTAAGTTGCGTTTCTGCAAATCCGACCATAGACCAGTTAAGGATATGGATCGCCTTCTCAGGGTCAATATCATCTCGAAATTTTGACCAATCGATATTCTGATAGATTCTTTTCAAACCATCCTCCAATATATTGCCCTTCATTTGATCGATCTCGGATTTTACTTCTGACGCTGTTTCATCTCCCAGTGATTTAAGAAAATCAAATACCAGAGGATATCTTTTTTGAATCTTTAATTTAATCAACCCTATCTGACCAATCCTTTTAAAAAGGTCCTGTTCATTAAAGTCTATGTCATCATAAATTTGCTCAATGATCTTAACTGAACTCTCAATTAAAAAAAGATACAAATCCTTTTTATTCATAAAATAATTGAATAAGGAACCCTTTGATATTTCAGCCTCTTTGACTATTTCATTTGTTGAGGCTTTATCAAAACCGCTTTTCACAAATTCTTTCATTGCGGCATTGATTATTCGCTCTTGTTTATCGATTTTCAAATTATAAAATTTAGCATTAATTGTAAGACACCCCTCTTACTTGAAATGACCACATCGGTCAATTTTATAATAACAAAGAATGACCAAAGTGGTCAATGTTTATTTGAACCCTATCATAACTGGTCTCACCATTAGTTAAACTTCGACAATTGATTGCATCCGAAGTTTATCGGCATTTTCCGAATATTTCCTTTCACATCTATTTGCACTGCTATTCACCTACGTTCCTTAGTGGAATTCAGTTTTGGATCAATTTTACACAGACGATTGTTGGATTATAATAAAGACTATTCATGTTTTTTTAGTCTCTGAAGATATTAAAGGAAATCTACGCTATAAAACGGTGAGGATGAAAGTTATGAATCAGACAATAAATGTTTTAGTCATTGAAGACGATAATGATATTAACCGGTTACTGTGTAATGTCATCAAACAGAACGGTTATCATCCAAAGCCAGCCTATTCAGGTACGGAGGCTGCCATTTACTTAGAGAATCAACAATGGGATCTGGTTCTGTTGGATCTCATGCTGCCTGGATTACCCGGGGAAGAAATTTTAACGAAATTGAACCAAGAGATCCATGTCCCCGTTATCATAATTTCAGCCAAACAGGAGACCCAAACAAAGGTCGACACACTGAGAGCGGGAGCGGATGACTATATCACAAAACCTTTTGATGTCGATGAGGTTTCTGCCAGAATTGATTCGTGTTTAAGAAGGTTTCAAAGGATGGAAGTGCAGGGATCTAATCAGTATCATCACAAAAACCTTGTCCTGGACGCTGAACTGAAGAGTGTCACAGTAAAGGGGAAGGAATTAAAATTAACAGCGCGGGAATATGAAATTTTATCCCTTCTCATTTCCTCGCCTAAAAAAGTGTACACAAAAGCAAATTTATTCGAGAGTGTTTGGAATGAAAATTTCCATGGTGATGATAATACGATCAACGTCCATATGAGTAATCTGAGAAGTAAACTTTTAACGGCCGACCCTGAGGAAGAGTATATTGAAACGATCTGGGGCATGGGCTATAAACTTAAAACTTAAGGTTTTCTTAAGGATTATCTTAAGCCTTTCTTATGTTTTCCTCCTTATAGTAGTAAGTGTGCAAGAGAAAAAACGAGAAAGTACAGGGAGGAAAAGACGTGATGAATGAATATGTACTTCAAACGAATCAGCTTTCAAAGAAATACAAGAATACGATGGCGCTTGATAAAGTGAACATGTCTATTAAGCGAGGAGAGATTTATGGCTTCATCGGACAAAATGGTGCTGGAAAATCCACCTTGATCCGGCTGATCTGCGGTCTTGCCAAGCCGACCAATGGCAAAATCGAGTTATTTGGGGAGAGCAATGAACAGGAGCTGATTCAAGCGAGAAAACGAATCGGTACAATCATCGAGGGTCCAGCCTTATATCCGAATATGACCGCTTCTGAAAACTTGGAGGCACATCGTCTTTTAAAAGGAATCCCCGGTAAAGACTGTATAGAAAAGACACTTACACTCGTCGGCTTAATGGACACAGGAAAAAAGAAAGCCAAAAACTTTTCCTTAGGTATGAAGCAGCGTTTAGGGATCGCTATCGCATTATTAGGTGACCCTGAATTCCTGATTCTCGATGAACCGATCAATGGTTTAGACCCGATGGGAGTAGTCGAAATCCGTGAACTGCTAAAGAAGCTCAATCAGGAATATGACATTACCATTCTCATTTCCAGCCACATATTGAGTGAACTTCATTTATTAGCCACTCATTATGGAATTATTCATAATGGGAAATTGATCGACCAAATGTCCCTGAAAGAGCTGAATGATAAATGTCAGCAGTACCTGCATATCAAGGTGAATAACCCTAACAAAGCGGCTACTGTCCTAGAAAAACATTTACAAACGAAGAATTTTGAAGTGATGCCAAACGGTTCGATTAAAATGTTTGAATTCGTGGATGTGCCAGGGGAAGTTTCTCAGACGCTGACAAACCAAGGGCTCGTGATCGAAGAATTCATGCCGTCGGGAGAAGATTTAGAGACTTACTTTTCTAAACGGATCGGGGGTGTCCACAATGGGTAACCTGATCAAATCTGAATGGTTCAAGCTGACAAAAGACCAATCGTTCCGCGTATTGACTGGTTTTTTAATTGCCGTGGCTGTTCTATTCCCACTTTTGGAGTTCGATGGAGCGCAGGCAGGCCTGCCTACTGTCAGCGATTATTACTTAAATGTTGTACTTAGTGTCCACACAGACATCGTAAAGCTGATCCCCAGTATTCTCGCTGGTTTCTTTATTACAAGTGAATACTCGATCGGAACGATGAAAAGCATCACCTCATCAGGGAATAACAGAGTAAGGATTTATTTTGCCAAGGCGATGGTATTTTCCGTTGGAGCGATTATCCTATCCTTAATCCTCCCTGTTTTCATGACAGGGGCAAGTGCTTTGTATTTTGGTTTCAGCGACATGCCGGAAATGGCTTTCTACTTCCAGACGGTTGGATTGATCGCCCTTTATGGAGCTGGCTTTGCCTCGATCATGGCTATTTTCGCGACGATATTTTCTGATAGTGGAAAGACGATAGGATTTTTACTTTTATTGTTTTTATTGGTTGACTGGCCCCTGCAAGTGTTAGCAGCAAAAGTCCCATTCCTTGAACCCGTAATCAGCCATTCTGTGTTTAATTTGGTTTATGATATTGTGAACATCAGTCAACTGGCCACTAATGAAGTGATTACATTGGTCCTCGTTCCCATTTTGACATTTATAGTGTCCGGAATGATCGGAAGCTTCATTTTCCATAAAAAAGAAATCAAGTAAGCAAGGAGGCGGGTGAAGATGATCTATCTAACAATCGTAAGCATACTCATTTTAATAACGATACTCACCCGCCTATTTTTTGTGAAAAGGGAAATCAAAAGAGCTTCCCGGCAGCTTAAAGCCCTCAACAATGGGCTAACTTCAAAGAAAATAGATCTTCACTTTTATGACAAAGATATGGAAGAGTTGACTAACGAAATAAATAAACAAATCGATTCAACCAAAAAGGCACAGGCCGACAAGCGCTCATCTGAAAATGAATTGAAAAAGGCGATTTCCTACATTTCCCATGATATTCGCACTCCTATGACATCGATTCTCGGGTATATTCAATTCCTTGAGTCCGATGAAATACCCCCAGAATTAAAACGAGAGTACACAGGAATAATCAAAGATAGCGCCAAAAGATTAAAGGTGCTCCTTGAGGATTATTTCGAACTATCTATTATAGAGCAAGTCGATTATCCATTGAAATTAGAAACGGTCAAGTTGAATGTGCTGACACCGGAAGTACTCTTAGGATTTTACGAAGAATTCAATCAAAAAAACCTGGAGCCTGACATTACGATTCCAAACGGGGACCTGTCAATAACTGCAGATCCATCTGCTGTAAAGAGAGTGATTGAAAACTTAATTGTAAACGCCATAAGACATTCCACCGGCTCTGTATCTATCCAGTTAAAACAAGAGGATCACTTTGCGTATCTGATCATTAGTAACTCTGTTAACCATTTAAGTGAACAAGACTTAAACCACTTGTTTGACCGTTTTTATAAAGCGGATCGTACAAGGGCCGGAGATGGCACAGGCTTAGGATTACCAATTGCCAAAAGCCTCATGAATAAAATGGACGGAAGCCTTACCGCCGAATTAAAGGAAAACCACATCATTATGACTTGTAAATGGAAGAACCAGCCTTGAAGAGCGACTATTCATCCAGGTTCTTATATGTAAGTTATTTTAACTGTCCGATGATTTCAGGTATTTCCTTTAAATCATCAATCACATAATCCGCTTTCACTCTGCCCCAATGATGGTCCCTTTTCCATATAGCTTTCATTCCAACTGCTTGGGCTGCCTGCAGGTCTTTTTCCGGATGGTCCCCTATGAACACGCACTCTTCCGGATAAATATTGAGCTTTTCCGATGCTCTTTTAAAAATTATTGGATCAGGCTTTTTCACTCCTTCCCACTCCGATATTAGAATGGCATCCATGTATTGATTTATTTTCAAAGCCTTGATGTTATCCATTTGAAACTGACCTTTCCCATTAGTAATCATGCCAATAAGAAAATTTTCCTGTCTCAGTTTCTCGAGCGTTTCCAAGAGATCAGGATACGGAACACATTTTTCTTTGAAGTGATCCAAATAGTCCTGGAGCAGTTCATTCCAAGTAAGACCCACGATAGAAAATTCATGAATCAGTTGTTTATAAACTTTGTCCTTCCATACATAACCACGATGCTCCAGCTTAATGAATCTTTGTATGTACTCTTCTTTCGGGATTGGATAGAGCCAGTTATTCAATCGTTCATACTGGTCATCGATGAATTTCCTTACTGATTCATCTCGGTTTAGTAATGTTCCATCTAAATCAAAAATCACAGCTTTAATCATTGTCCCCGCACCCTTCTTTCGATTAATCTATTACCATCTACCGAATTTTTCAGTTTCGGGAAATCCCCATTCAATGCTTCAGATCTTGTCCATCTGAAAATACAGCCTTCAGTTCACATGTTCTTATCAGGTAGTGATGACTATTTTCCCTATATTATTTCGATCAGCCATCAATTAAAAGGCTTCATTGGCATGCTCAAAACTCAACTTATGACTTATCTTAACGTCCAATTCTTTATTTGATAGTAAACGTATCACCTTTTCTGCGCTGGCTCTCAGTATTTCTGAAGTGTCATGTTCGCGCTGACCAGAACTAAAACCTATGATCGACCTGGATGTTGAATGGAGATCTGTCGCTAACACCTTCCCAGGTTGACCAGAAGCATGACCATAAGTAATGAGCTTTCCATAAGGAGCTACACAATTCAAGCTTTTCTCCAATATTTCACCCCCGACAGAATCAAAGACGATATTCACCACTGTCCCATTCGTTAAACTCATAATCTCTTTCTCAAAATCACTCGTCCGATATGGAATAGCTTGAGTAACTCCATAATTGTTGATCAACTTTCTTTTCTCTTCATTACCTACTGTCCCAAAAATTTCGGCTTTTTTCTGTTTAAGCAATTGGATCAATGTCAGGCCAACTCCTCCAGCTGCAGCTTCATCAAATACCACGTCATCAGGCAAACGGTAAACAAGATCACCATTCACGCTCACATATTCAGCCAATCCTCCACCATTCGGAAATCCAGTCACACGGTCACCTATGGAAAATGTTTTCACATCGTCACCTACTTGTATGACAGTCCCTACACAGTCAAATTCGGGGATGAAATGCCCCCCGCTCAAGGAGTGATAATCTCCTCTAATCGCAGAGACATCTGCAAAATTCAAACTAACCATAACGACAACCGTCCAAGCACTGAAATCTCTCTTCTGTTGAATAAAATTTCCGTCTCTGTTTCGTTAGAATTAATTACGGACATTCATTCTTCTTTATTTCAGCAAGCTGTTATTTTCAAATTCACATACTATCAAAAATCCAGCACATGAAATATTTTTTTTGAAAATTTTCTATAAAGTCGCAACCGTTGATATTATAGCTATTACCGGGAAGTTTTTTATAAAAAAGTCAAAAAAATAATGTGACAGACTAGTGAATTTTCATAAATCATTTGTTATAGTACATAAATAACGGAACATTTAAGGACAATGTCCAGAATATAAAAAAGGGGGTGTCTTTTTTGAAAACCTTACAATTACACATCAACGATATCGAAAATGACATCTATCAAATCCGACGACAATTGCATAAATATCCAGAATTGAGCGGAGAAGAAACAAACACATCGGAACTTGTGAAAGAGAAACTGACGGAATATGGAATCTCCTATGAACATGGCTTTGCCGGGACGGGTGTTCTTGGCATCATCAAGGGGGGAAAACCCGGCAAAACCGTTGCCTTAAGAGCCGACATGGATGCACTTCCCATCCAGGAAACGAATGATCATGATTTCTCATCTGAAGTGGAAGGCATAATGCACGCATGCGGCCATGATGCCCATACGGCTATGCTCCTTGGTACAGGCTATGCTCTCAAAAAGATAGAGAAACAAATCGAAGGAACCGTTCTCCTTGTTTTCCAGCCTGCAGAAGAATCCTCCCCCATTGGTGGTTCTGGACCGATGATGGAAGATGGTGTTTTTCATGAATACAAACCGGACGTCATTTACGGACAGCATGTCTGGCCTGGGCTACCAGTCGGGGAAATGGGCATCCGTGACAAAGAGATGATGGGCGCATCCGATCGCTTTACTGTAAAAGTCACCGGAAGAGGCGGCCATGCGAGCATGCCACATGAAGGAAACGATGCGATCATTATTACCAATCAGATGATCTCAAGTCTCCAGACGATTGTGAGTCGTAACGTCAACCCATTGAATTCCGCTGTCGTTACAATCGGCAGGATTGAAGGCGGTGACCGTTACAACGTCATTCCTAAAGAAGTCAGCTTCGAAGGGACGGTCCGAACCTACAAACCGGAAGTGAAAGAAATGATCAAAAAGCGCTTCCACACCATACTGAACCAAACAGCAGAAGCGTTCGATGCTGAGGTAGACATTGAGTACTTAGATGGCTATCCTGCTACCATCAACACTCCTGCCTATGCCCAGCAAGCGAGAAAAACGGCCCAGCGTATCTTTGGGGAAAATGCGACACCCCAAGTAGAACCAGCCCTCGCCGGAGAAGATTTTTCACGCTTTTTACTCGACTACCCCGGCGCGTTCATCTGGCTCGGAACACAAATCGAACAGGCAGCTGAACAAAAACCGCTGCACGATCCAGGCTTTCAATTAGATGAAAAAGCTTTGCCAATGGGTAGTCATTTCATGGCAGAAGTCGCCATAGATACATTAAAGTCTCTATCCAGTCAGGGAGGATAACGATGATAGACGCATTCGATTCTTTTATTCAGAAATTGGAACCACAGTTACGAACATGGCGTCGTGAGCTCCACCAACAGCCGGAACTCGGTTTCCTGGAATATAAAACCACTTACAAGGTGGCAAAAGAGTTAGAAGAGCTTGGATTTACCATCCATGTTGGAAAAGAGGCCGTCCAAAGCGACTCCCGCTATGGTGTACCTCTCGAACACGAGATCCAAGAATCAGAAAGACAAGCTTTAGAAAATGGTGTACCCGAAGATTGGATCGATGCGATGCAAGGCAGCCATACCGGTGTTGTCGCTAAGTGGGATACCGGCAGAGAAGGCCCTCATCTCGCTTTCCGGTTCGACATCGATGCCCTGCCTATTTTGGAATCAAACGAAACCAATCATAAGCCGCACGCAGATCACTTCCAATCCAATCAAAACGGGATCATGCACGCCTGTGGCCATGATGGACACACGACCATCGGCCTTGGACTAGCTCATCTGATCGCCCATTTTCAAAGCCAGCTGACAGGGACGTTCACTCTCCTGTTTCAACCGGCAGAAGAAGGCGGCCGAGGAGCCAAGGCGATGGTGGACAAAGGCTGGTTAGAAGGCGTCGATCAATTTTATTCCGGACACATAGGCATCAATTCCCTCCCTGTCGGCACAATTGCCGCCAGCACGGAAGGATTTCTCGCTTCTGCAAAATGGAACGTGACCTTCAGCGGCCAGTCGTCCCATGCAGGCATGAAACCGGAAGATGGCCGTAACGCATTGCTTGCTGCTGCCACAACCGCTACTCAACTCCATGCAATTCCCCGGCACAGCGAAGGCGTAAGCAGGGTGAATGTAGGAAAACTGGTGGCTGGAAACGGCAGGAACATCATTGCAGATTCCGGCTATTTAGAAATCGAAACCCGCGGCCAAACAAAAGCGATCAATGAATTCATGCAAAAGGAAGCTAAACGCATCATCCAGTCCTCCGCTTCGATGTATGACGTCAAGGTCGACATCGAATTTGTCGGAGAGACAGAAAAAATGACCTGTGACCGTGCTCTTATTCCATTGATTCAAGAACAATGTCAACAAAGTGCATGGGTGAACCACATCGATCCAGTCGCCTATGTTTCAGGGTCAGAGGATGCCAGTTTTATGATGAACGCAGTACAGGCAAATGGCGGAAAGGCGACTTACATGTTGTTCGGCACGCATCTTCCATCCAATCACCACTCCCCTGCCTTCGATTTTGAGGAGGAAGTCATACCAGTAGCACTGGCTGCCTATGCACACGTTCTAAGAGGAGGAAGTTCCTAATGAAGCAATGGTTAGAAGAAAAACTATTACAACTGAATGTAACCGAACATATGGATGAAGAAAACGGATTTACCAGGCTCAGTTATACCGAAGAAGAAAAACAAGCCCACGATGCATTTCGAAACGTAGCTCAGGAACTGAACCTTGAGGTAACTCAAGATGTAGCCGGTAATCTTTGGGCAAGGTGGCAAGCTGATCAACAAGACGCACCGACGATAGCCCTTGGCTCTCACCTCGATACAGTCAGTGCCGGCGGAGGTTATGATGGCGCTGCCGGTGTACTGACAGCGCTAGCAGCTGTAAAACGTTTGAAAGACAAAGGCTTCCAGCCGAAGAAAAACATCGACATTGTCTGTTTTGCATCAGAAGAATCAGCCCGCTTTGGCGTTTCTACAGTAGGAAGCAAGGCAACGGCAGGTATGATTGAAAAAGATGAACTGGCCCGTGTCGTCGATGTTGACGGAATTTCCATTAAAGAAGCCGTCGAATCCTATGGTCTATCGTGGGAGGCAATTGAACAAGCTGAAAAAACCACTGAGGACTTGGAAAGCTTCCTTGAATTGCATATTGAACAAGGGACGCAAATTGAAGACAATGGTGCAGAAATCGGCATCGTACGCGGAGTTGCCTGCCCGATCCGGCTGCAAGTCACTGTCAAAGGAATGGCCAATCACACAGGGACCACACCGATGAACAATCGTGCTGATGCATTTGTCGCAGCCGCCCCTCTGATCACATATGTAGAGGAGCAAGCCCGCAGGCTGAATGAAGTTCAATCCACACCTGTCGTAGCAACGGTCAGTACTGTTCACCTCTCTCCTAACGTCATGAACGTCATTCCAGGAGAAGTTCAATTGGGGATCGATATCCGCAGTGTCGATGATGAGCTGAAAAGAGGTCTTGCTGAGCAGTTCCGCACCTATTGCGAGAACATGAATGATTCCAAGGACTTTACTGTTCATGTCCACACACTCGTCGACAATGATTCCGTTCATCTGGATTCCTCTATTCATGAAAAACTTCTGCAACTGACGGAGAACTCCGGGTATCGTGCCCATTCTATGGACAGTGGTGCCGGACACGATGTTATGAACATGGCTGCCAGGTGGCCATCAGGACTCATTTTCATCCCTTGCCGTGATGGAATCAGCCATCATCCGAAAGAGTATGCTTCCATTGAAGATTTAAATAAAGGGACGGATGTATTGGCCGCCTATATCGAGCACGAAACGAGTGAGCACAAATGAAAACAAAAATCGGAGTCATCGGACCGAAAGATTCCGTAGAACAAATCATGTATGTGGCAGAAGAATTCGATCAGATCACATTCTTCCCACATACGTATGAAAAGTTATCCGACGTAACAGACATTTTGAGAGATCACAGGCACGAGGTCGATCAATGGTTTTTCTCAGGGGTGCTCAACCACACCTATGCGATGGAAAACCACCTGATCACAGAAGAAGAGTGTGCCTATCCGCCCCTCCACGGATCCAGTTTTTTCGGGATTTTGTTAGAAGCTCAGCTTGCGGCTAATCAAGTCTACCGAAAAGTGAGTATCGATACGATCGCGAATGAGGAATTCGATAAGATTTTGTCCTACTACCAATTGGATGCTCTGGAATATGAAAACTTTCCCTTTGAAAAAGTACGGCATACAGATGAACTGACCGCTTTTCACAGTCAGTTGTATGAACAGGGTAAGATAGAAGTCGTCATTACATCCATCAAGACCGTTTATAAAGAATTGAAAGCGAAAAATATTCCCGTTTTCCGTGTCACCCCTTCTTATTTGTCCATCAAGATGGTCATACAATTTTTAGAAGAACGAGCCCAATCCAAGCATTTTCGTAATTCACAAGTAGCGATCATCGGCTGCCGTGTCGAAATGAACGCTTCTCACTCTGAAGAAAATTATTACTCGTTCAAGACGAAATATCAAGAACTCGATGTCCGCCGCCAGCTCCTTTCCATTGCCGAAAAAACAAACGGCTCCGTTATGCAGCTCGGAGATGGCCTGTTTTTCATCTTCACGACCCGCGGCGAGTTAAGTGATGAATCTGAAGCAGACCTTTTCACTCTTATTGAAGACATCCGGCTTCAAACCAATTTAACCGCTCGCGTATCCATCGGTTTTGGGGAAACAGTCTCCCAGGCTGAAAACCATGTAAGAATCGGTTTCCGACACATCAAAGAAGAACAGGAACCTCTACTCCTGATTGTAGATGAAGATCAGTCCATCTCACTGAAACAGCAACAAAAAACATTAAGTTACCATACGACCGAAATCGGTCATGCTTTGCAAAACAAAATGACAGAAGCGAATCTCAGTCCAGGCGTCATCTCAAAACTGATTTCCTACTCCAAACTGTACCACCGCGAACATTTTTCATCCCAGGATTTGTCCCGTTGGCTGAAAAGCACGGAACGTAACGGAAGACGGATTTTAACTGAATTAGAACGGGTAGGCATCGTCGAACAAGCTGGTGAACAGCAATCCGGCGAAAGAGGGAGACCAAGAAAAGTATACGGCTTCGTCACGGAGGAGTAGCTCCTCCTCTCCCTCCATACCTTTTACGGAATAATTAAGGAAATTTCCCTAAATATAGAAAGGATGATCACTATGAGCAAGCAAAGCTCAAAAAATAAAACCAAAGGATTTTCCAAGCTGTTAAATGGCGTAGAAAAGGTTGGTAATAAGCTTCCTGACCCATTTATGCTATTTGTTTATCTGGCCGTCTTTACTATCGTAGGTTCCTGGATCATTTCGCTCTTCGGAGTCACGACAACCCAGCCCGGTACTGGAGAAGAAATTCCGATTAAAAGCTTAGTTTCCGGAGAAGGACTGCAGTACATCCTCACTTCGATGCTCGAAAATTTCACCGGCTTCAAACCGCTCGGCCTTGTGTTGGCAATGATGCTTGGTATTGGTTTAGCCAACAAAGTCGGGTTATTGGAAACAGCCATTAAGAGCACAATTTTGAAAGCACCGAAATCCTTGATTACCTATGCCGTTATTTTCGTGGGTATCCTAGGTAACTTAGCCTCAGATGCAGCATTCGTTATCGTTCCTCCACTCGCCGCAATGGTCTTCTATACACTCGGTCGCCACCCGCTAGCCGGACTGGCTGCTGGTTTTGCTGGTGTCGGATCTGGTTTCACAGCCAACATCATCATAGCAGGTACAGATGCTTTGCTTTCCGGAATCTCTACTGAAGTCATGGAAAGCCTTGACTCAAACATCGTCGTTACTCCTGTCGACAACTGGTACTTCATGATTGTTTCTGTTGTCGTCCTCTCTATCACAGGTGCATTAATTACTGAAAAAATCGTCGAGCCCCGTTTAGGAAAATACGAAGGAGAAGGCGGTTCGGAATTAGAAGCAAGTACAAAACTGGAAAAACGCGGCTTTAGAAACGCCGTACTCGCAGCACTCGGATTTATCGCCCTTCTTATCATTGCAATAGCTATCCCTGGTTCAGCATTACGAAACGAAGAAGGTGGAATGATCCCATCACCCTTCTTAAGCGGAATTGTTCCTATCATTCTTTTATTCTTCATTACCATCGGTGTCGCTTATGGAGTTACCGTCAAAAAAATCACTTCCACACGTGATATTTCCGGGTTCATGGGTGAAGCCATGAAAGAAATGTCCGGGTTTATTGTCCTGATCTTCGCTGCAGCCCAGTTCATCGCTTACTTCGATTGGACGAACATCGGCACATGGATTGCCGTCAGCGGTGCCAACTTCCTGGGATCCATCGAAATGACCGGCCTCCCTGTCGTCATTGGCTTCGTTCTTTTAACAGCCGTGATGAACATGTTCATTTTCAGTGGCTCAGCCCAGTGGGCGCTCGAAGCACCGATTTTCTTGAAAATGTTCTATCTATTAGATTATCACCCGGCATTCATTCAGGCCGCTTACCGTATTGCGGATTCATCTACGAACATCATCACCCCGATGAACCCGTATATCATTATCGTACTTGCGTTTATGAAAGAATACGATAAAAAAGCCGGTCTTGGCACATTGATCGCCCTCATGCTGCCATATGCCGTCATCTTCTTAAGTGTATGGATCGTATTGCTGCTTGCCTTCGCACTTCTAGGCATCCCATTCGGTCCTGGGGTCGGTATGTATATCAATTAAATGTAACAAACACGAAATGGCTCAGTTAATTCGAAGTCACTGAAAAACCCTTTTCAATCTAGAGGAGCTGTTAAAGTTTGTTGTTGATTCACACGAATCGCTTGTCGGTGGATGTTTGCCGCGGGCACGGCCTCAGCTAACTTGGTCAAGAAGATCACTTGACCAAGTGGATCTTCGGATCGCGCTGTTCCCGCAGGCGTCACCACCGAACGCTCCTCGTGGAATCAACAGCGGACCATCTAAAAAAGAGTGATTTTCTTCGATTAAAAAAAGAAGATCACTCTCTTTTCTTGTCCATTGAAAAAAGCCCAGTTGAACGATAAAGTCGTCCTACTCGGCTTTTTTCTTTGATGCATAAATTAGAAAGTTGCAGTTCTTCAGTAACCTTTTAATTCGGAGCCATTTCATTGGCTATAATAGAAGATGGATATTTTTCTAAAAGTCTGCAAAGTTTCCTTTTAATAATTATTCGAATGCTAAGGAAATCTGGCACTTTCATTCACACCCCGGTTTTCCGCGACTTTATTTTGGTATTCCCTTCCTCTATATCAAAAACCTGTTTCTAATTGAAACTTTCCACCACTGTTCAATTTTGCAAAATCATTTTATACAAACTCTACACACTGAAACCCCTTACATAATGCTCAATTCCCCTTTATACTAGGTTCATAAGATGATCATCGAATTAACAAACGTATAATTATGCAAAAATTACCACCTTAAGAATGAACATAAGGAGGATCCTCATGGTACTGGATAAAAGACGTGCACACTTGTTATCCATCCTTCAACAATCCTCTGAGCCGATACCAACGAAAGATCTGGTCACCAAAATGAAAATCTCGCAACGCACTATCTATTACGATATTGACCAGATTAATAGTTGGCTGAGGACTCAGGAGTTAGAACCAATTCAAAGCAAGCATGGAAAAGGGTTGATTTTGCCACCTTCATCTAAATCAGAGCTCTTGGATTACCACGATCAAAGCTATGAAGATTGGCAATATCAATTATCTAAACAGGAACGAGAAGTCTTGATAAAAGCAAAGATATTACTAGAAGAGCAAGATTCCTCCATGCAGAAATTCATGGATCTGACGAGTATGAGCCGCGGGACGGTCGCCAAGGTCATCAAAACGATCAAACAAGAATTCAAAAAAGCTGGCTTGAGTTTGTATTATCAGAAGCAGTCAGGATACCGATTGAGTGGTCCGGAAGAGGCAAAGAGAACAATGCTTTCCGATATTCTAGCGACGATTTTATCACAGCCAGACTGGCATAACGTCAGGAACGAAATTCATAAGATGATCCTGCCAGAAGCCGATACGCGATTACAGGAAACCGATCAGCGGCGTTCGGTGAGACAACTGCTCATGGAAGCAGAAAAGGAACTAGGATTAACCTTGACCGATGAAATGATGGAGATTCTTTCCTTACAGATTTTAATGATAATGAAACGTATCGAGTTACAAAAGTACATTCATGTACAACAAGCAGAAAAAGAAGTCCTCCAGCAGACAGAAGCTTACCATGCTTCCTTGCTGATTACGAATAAGCTCGAAGCCTTAAGAGGAGTTGTATTCCCGAAAGATGAGATTTGTTTCATTACCATGAACCTCTTAGGATCCAAAGTTCAACACGATGACTTCAGCCGCTATACCGAACAGGAACTGGCCGGGCTGAAAGAAGTCGTGCAGCAGATGATTGATGATTTTCAATTGTATTCCTGCGTGGTGTTTGATGATAAGGATGGGCTTGAGGAAAACCTGATTTCGCATATCAAGCCGACCTATTACCGGCTTAAGTATGGCGTACACATCGCGAATGACTTAGCTTGCACCATACAAGAAACATACCCAGACATTTTTCATTTAACAAAACGGGTAATGAGGCACCTTGAGCTTTATGTCGGAAAGCCGATTCCTAATGAAGAAATTGCTTACATCACCTTACATTTCGGAGGCTGGCTCACCAAAGAGAAAAAGCAGGTCGAAACGAAGCTCAACGCGATCATCATTTGTGAAAATGGCATTGGGACTTCCAATATGCTGCGCACCCAATTAGAAAACCTGATTGCCGGACTGAATGTCATCACCACCTTATCGATAAGGGAATATCAAAAGAACGAATACGAGGCAGATGTGATTTTTTCAACGAATTATATTAAACCGAAAGATATACCTGTCATTCACGTTCCTGCCATCCTGACGAACATCGAAAAGGAGCAGGTCATCCAGAAGATGAATGACCTATTCGAATCCAAACCGGCAGAAAAAAACTCAACGGAGCACCTGCTGGATATTATCGAACGCTATGCGACGATTCACCAGAAAAATGAATTAAAACAGGAGTTGGTTCACCTCTTTGAACAAAATACTCCCGGAACAAAGGAGATCAACAAGCCTATGCTCAATGAATTGCTAACCGAACAAACCATCCAATTGGAAGAACAAGTGTCCAGTTGGCAGGAAGCTATCAAATTAGCCGCCCAGCCACTGGTCGATGAAGAATCGATTCAAACGGATTACGTGCAGGCGATGATTGATAACGTAAATGAATTAGGCCCCTATGTGGTCATCGCACCTGGAATCGCCATCCCTCATGCACGCCCAGAGTCAGGGGTGGAACGACTGGGAATGAGTTTCTTACGATTGAAAGAACCGGTTTATTTTTCAGAAAAAGAAAAACACCGTGCTCAGTTAGTGATTGTACTGGCAGCAATAGATAACCAGACCCATCTCAAAGCCTTAGCGCAGCTCACGGAAATGCTATCGAATGAAGATAATGTCGAGCGGCTGATTGCAGCGGATGAACGGAAGACCGTGATTGAAGTAATCAACCAATCTGTCGAAGTATAAAATTTGAGGAGGAATTCAATATGAAAAAAGTATTAGTTGTATGTGGTAATGGGTTAGGCAGCAGCATGATTGTAGAAATGAACGTGAAAGCAGCACTTAAAGAACTGGGGAAAGAGGCCGACGTTTCCCACACCGATCTAACTACCGCCAAGACGGAACAGGCGGATATCTTCTTAGGTTCAGAAGATATTGTCGATAGTCTGGAAGATGGTCAAAAAAACGTGGTGAAGTTGAAAAACCTGATGGATAAAAATGAGCTCCGTGAATCTTTAGAACAAAATTTGTAAGCCCACTAAAAACGAAGGAGCGATATTATGATTGATTTAATAATGAAGGATATCTTAGGCACCCCCGCGATCCTGGTCGGTCTATTCGCCTTTGTCGGGCTGCTTGTGCAACGTAAAAATTCAGGAGATGTCGTTTCTGGAACCCTTAAAACGGTGATGGGCTTTGTAATCCTCGGGGCTGGGGCGAATGTACTCGTCCAGTCTCTGGGCCAATTCAGCAGTATGTTTGACAAAGCCTTCGCTGTCGAAGGAGTCATCCCGAACAATGAAGCGATCGTCGCGCTTGCCCAGGAAAGCTTCGGTACAGAAACTGCGATGATCATGCTGTTCGGCATGATCGTCAATATCCTGCTTGCTCGATTCAGCCCTTTTAAATATATCTTTTTAACCGGTCATCATACCATGTTCATGGCTTGTTTAATCGCTGTAATCTTAAGCACAGGAGGATTTTCCGGTGCAACCTTGATCATATTTGGCTCGGTGATTCTCGGGGCATTGATGGTCCTTTCTCCAGCAATGCTTCAGCCTTTCACACGAAAAGTCACTGGTTCTGATGACTTTGCCGTCGGCCACTTCGGATCCATTGGTTATCTCGTAGCATCCCTGGTCGGTAAGGCTGTCGGAAAAGGATCAAAATCGACAGAGGAAATCAAAGTGCCAAAATCACTCAGCTTTCTCAGAGACACATCCGTTTCCGTCTCCTTGACCATGGTGATTCTGTTCTTTGTTGTTGCAGGCGTAGCTGGACCATCTTTTGTTGAATCAGAATTAAGCGGTGGACAGAACTTCATGGTCTTCGCCTTTATGCAGGGTCTTACTTTCGCTGCTGGTGTTTATATAATCTTAGCTGGTGTACGCATGCTTCTTGGAGAAATCGTCCCAGCCTTTAAAGGAATTGCTGATAAAATCGTCCCGAATGCCAAGCCGGCCCTTGATTGTCCAGCTATCTTCCCATTTGCGAGCAACGCCGTTATCATCGGTTTTCTATTCAGCTTCATCGCCGGTCTTGTGAGCATGCTCTTCTTACCATTATTAGGACTGAAAGTAATCGTTCCGGGACTTGTCCCGCACTTCTTCACAGGTGCAGCCGCCGGAGTGTTCGGAAATGCCACTGGCGGTCGGAGAGGTGCCGTCATCGGCTCCATGGCGAACGGTATCATGATCAGCTTTCTGCCAGCCCTGTTGCTGCCGGTTTTAGGCTCACTAGGGTTCCAAGGCACCACATTCGGAGATGCTGATTTTGGTTTAGTAGGAATTGTCCTCGGTAATCTGATCAACCTTGTCCAATCAAACGTGTTAGTTATTGCCTCCATCCTAATCATTCTAGGAATCTTATTCTTTATCGGCATGAAATCAAAAGCAAATGAAGCTAAAGAAGATATAGATGCAGCTTAATGACTTAAGCACTCCCTTTCACTTAATCAGGAAGGGGGTGTTTTCTATTTTCAGTGCTTTTTTCATGGACTCTATTATGAAAACCTCAGAACCTAAAGTTTTCCCCAGGAGTGCCCCATGATATAAAACGTTCCATTTACTAAACTATGTATTCCTTTGAAAATCCATTTTGCAAGGGTTGTAAAACCATAATCTTCTTCTAATTCAAATGGATCAGTTCCTCCATGTCCCGGCAAACAGCCTGATTTTACTTAGTCCTTTTTTTATATACTAATAGAACTAAAAGAATAACTAGCAGAATAAGAAGTATGTAAATAATGTTTGAGTACACTTCCATGTAGCGTACTACGTCTTCCCAGGATTCTCCAACAGATGCACCCAGGTTTACCAGAACGATATTCCAGATGAATGTCCCTAAAGAGGTCAATAGCAGAAATAAACCGAAATTCATGTTAGACATCCCTGCTGGGACTGAGATCAGACTTCGAATTAATGGAACAAAGCGACAAAAGAAAACCGTCCATGGACCAAATTTATCGAACCATTGATCAGCTTTGTGTATATCTGATTTTGATAAACGTAAGACATGCCCCCATCTGTCAACGATTTTTTCCAGTCGCTCTACGTCTAACTGCAAACCTATAGAGTATAAAACTATCGCCCCGATAACTGAACCTAATGTAGATGAAATGACAACCCCGACAATACTCAAGTCTGATGAATTAGTCATAAAACCACCAAAGGTCAGGATGACTTCAGAAGGGATAGGAGGAAAAATATTTTCTAAAGCAATCAGAAGTAAAATTCCTATGTACCCGTATTCATTCAAAATTTCCATTAACCAATTTTCCATAGAATGCTCCTATCTTATTATCCCGAAATGCAGCGAAAAGATCGTTTGCAGCGTTTCGTAAGGGATCAAATGACTTTCCTAGTTTTTGCGTTCACCAACTTTTCCAAAATTGCTTAATAATAGGTGACAACAGATAAAAGATAACAGAAAAATAATTCCGGGTTCATTTGTATCCCATATTGAAGTTATCGAGAAAAATACAAGAATTGAAGCACTGACCACTAATGCCATGTATATAAAAAAACTGATTACTTTAATCATAGCTACTCCTTCTATATGCAATTTTTGATTAAAAGTTCAATTTGGTTTCTCTAAGGTTTTAATGAATTCATTAAGTTCTTTTTTATTGTCCGATTTAAAAACAACCTCTTTTTCATCAGCAATTATATATGTAGGTGAATCTTCGAATAACCCCAATAATTCTTCTGTATTTTTAACATCGCTGACAGAAGAGATCACCTGAATTTCATGAAAAGGAAAATTCGCTGCAACAGAACTGGGAGTGGCATCATATTTCCCCTCTTCATTATCCTCGGGATTAAAAGTATAGAGCCCATACCCTTCTTCTACTGTCAGCTCCTGAACAACGTCTTGTTTGGAATAAGGTGTGACTGTGATCGATGATGGTTCATAGACAGGGAGATTACTATGTTTATTAAACAAAGTGTCCTTTGTAACGAGTTCACTATCATACTCCTCTTCAATTTCAACAGCCACTTTCTGCCCTTGCTCTAAATCATTGAATGAATTCACTTCACCCTTCACTTCCATACCTTTATCAACGTTAACTGAAAAAGCTTCAATTGCCTCTTCATCTTTCTTATCGTCCGCCTTTTGTTGTTCTGTTAAATTATTTTCAACTAGAACGACAAACGTCTTTTTCTCTTTATTCACTTCGAATATTTTCCCCTCTATAGAAACAGGATCAATATTGGAACATCCAGCTAAAAGTAAGGATATTACCATGATGATGCCCAGGTTCTTATACATAAAAAGCTCCCTTATATTTGAAATGATTGGTAATAACATTAGCCTATCATATGTGTTTAAAGTTAACGACCATACAAAAGAGAGACTCATCTTTTAGAGAACCGCCCTGCTAATTAATGACCTGTTTCAGGTTACTCACTCTAATTGAAAAATTGCGCCTTCATGAAAAGTTCATTATCAAGAACAAACGTTTATTCAGTTACTAAAAACACATTGAAAACGCTCCCCACCTGGATATTTTTCTCCCAAACTGGTAATATCAAAACCGAATTTCTCATAAAAATGGACAGCATCTCTATCTGTCTCAGCGCAAATAAAAGATAGGGAATTCTTATCTCTGATGAATTTAATCATCTTCTTCCCTATCCCTCTGCTTCTATGCTGCGGTAGAACAGCAATATGTTTTATTTCGCAACGATCAGGAGCCAGGAATTCAACTCCTATACAGCCTACAAGGTGACCCTCAATAGTAGATCCATACAGTTTTCTTACTGAGGATTCGTTGTACAAATTAAATTCCCGCTCAACATTCTTTTCAGAGGTGGCAACAGATAATAGTGTTCTTAACTCAGGGGGGAGCGACCTTGTTTTAATTTCTTCCATAAGTTATACCTCCTAAGAAATTAATAACGCAATATTATATTACCACCCGCTTACCCTGAAGACACTGTTTCAATATATTTAACTGGTTCTGCTCTTTTCACCCATCCCCGGCTATATTCCAGCAGAGTGTATGATTAAAAGTAAGACCAGTCGTGTTAATCTTATAAGAAACGTTTTCTCCATTCATTCGTATAAAGTAGTACACATTCAACCATTTAAAAGGAGGAACAAGTCATGACTTTATCAAAGGAACTTGCTCAATTAAAAGACACATACATTGAAGTATATGAGCAATTGAGAAAAGAGATGAGATGGACGGATAAAAAGATAGTGATGATGGTGGCATCGGTTTATGTAACTAGTGACCGGGAGTTGGATATCCATCGATATGTGAAGCTTTGTGAAACAATTAAAAAAGATGCAGGTCTGTTCTCGTATCTAAAATCCCCACTAAGGTATTCAGTAGCTGCCATGCTTGACTCGAGCTTTGAGGATCCATTTGGGGCGTTTAATGAAATGATGAATGTTTATAAATCCATGATTCATTACGGCTTCAATCGCTCTCAATTCACATATCTCGCTGCTGTCGCTATGATTCAAAATAATCCAAGGAAGTCTGAATACAAGGAGAAAGTACAACGGGCAGTTGAAATTCATCAGTTAATGAAAAAAGAACATCCGTTTCTTACCTCCAACGATGATTACCCGCTGGCCGTTTTGCTGTCAAAACGAGAAGTGGAAACGGAAACTCTCATTGGCCAAGTGGAGCATATCTATCGTTCGCTTGATCAAAATGGCTTTAGAAAGGGCAATCATCTCCAATTTCTAAGTCATATGCTCTCCTTAGATGAAGCTCACACTGCAGACGAACTTGTGGAACGTACCATCAGCGCTTCTATAGCCCTCAAAGCTTCTGATGTCAGCTTTAAAAGCATGCTTTATCCTGAATCTGGGTTACTCGTATTTCTTGAAAATGAAGAAAACCAAATAAGAAAAATCGAAGACTTCAAGCAAGCATTAGACCTGGAGGGTCCGTTCAAATGGCAGAAAGACATGAATGTGAAAGTAGCTGTTAACATTCTAGTCAGTCACCAACTACAGGAATCCACCACTATCAAAACCGGGGTATTCACAACGCTCGAAACCATTATGCAAGCACAGCAGGTGGCGACCTTAGCAGGAGTGTCAGCTGCAACAGCTGCAGCTTCATCAGGCGATGGTGGCGGTGGAGGACAGTGATTTCACTTTTTCAGATCCAAGTATATGGTCCAAGAGCTCATATAAAGTGTCTTCTGCGAAATATTAAATGGGTTACGCTTCCAAAACACGTTATTCTTAATAATGAAGGTAACCATAAAATGAACAAATTTAAAGGAGTTACTTATGGAGACGAAGCAATTGCTAACATTTAAAACAGCCGCAGAAAATTTGAACTTTACTAAAACGGCTAAAAAATTAAAATTTGCCCAATCAAGTGTCACCGCTCAAATCAAAGCCTTGGAAAAAGAATTGGATACACCTTTATTTGAGCGCTTGGGAAAACGCCTGTACTTAACCGAATCTGGTCGCCAGTTCAAAAAATATGCGGATCAAATGTTGGCTCTAACGGAAGAAGCCCAAATGGTAACAAGAGGTTTGGAAGAACCCTCGGGTACTCTGGTTATTGGAGCACAGGAGAGCCAATGTACTTATCGCCTCCCTCCTATCTTACGGTCCTTTAAAGAACAATTTCCACAAGTCAAATTAGTATTTAAGCCGGCACATTCTAATGAAAAGGCAAAAGAACAGCTACTTGATGGAACATTGGATATCGCATTTATCATGGATGTTTTGAAACCCATTCACTTATTAAACATTGAAACAATTGTAAAAGACAATCTGAAATTAGTTGCAGCTATGGATCACCCTTTCGATAAGAATGCAGAGGTGACACCTCATGACTTAGAGGGGGAGACTCTATTATTGACGGAGACGGGCTGCTCCTATCGGACAATGCTGGAAAACACGTTGAAGGATGCTGAAGTTTTCCCAGCTAATAAGTTCGAGTTCCTCAGTGTTGAAGCTATAAAACAATGCGTTATCGCTGACTTAGGCATAGCAATTCTCCCAGAAATGGTGGTTGAGAAGGATATTAAAGAAGGAAGAATGAAAGCTCTTAACTGGACAGCTTCAACTTCTTCCTTATATACCCAAATCGCTTGGCATGAAGATAAATTTATGACGATCCCTCTCGAAGCATTCATTTCATTAACAAAAAACACCATTAAATCTACATAAAGAAGTACAAGCCAAAAGATGGCCGCTGCAAATGGGGGCAGTTTGTATTTAAAATCGATATTTCCGATCGATCCAATCATCATAATCCGTTTTACTGAACAATAATAATGGAGTACCCTTTCACCACGATCAAAAAAGGGTGAAACACTTACCCAATTAAACAATGAGGAGATATAGTATGAAAATAACCGTATTATATGGAAGTACAAGAGCTGACGGAAATACAGAATTATTAACAGAATATGCTTTACAAGGGATTTCAGCAGAAAGAGTAGTTCTAAAAGACTACTACATCAAAGATATTGTGGATGAAAGACATGAAGCGCAAGGTTTTTCTGAGGTGAAGGATGATTACAATACCATCATTGATGCAATGTTAGAGGCTGATGTATTAATTTTCGCCACACCGATCTATTGGTATGGGATGTCCAGTGTGATGAAAACGTTTATTGATCGATGGTCACAAACGGTCAGAGATGAAAAGTATCCAAACTTCAAAGAGATGATGTCTAAGAAAAAAGCATACATGATTGCGGTAGGAGGAGACGATCCTACCAAAAAAGGACTGCCTTTAATCCAGCAATTCAAATATATCTGTGAGTTTATCGGACTTAACTTTCAAGGATTTGTTTTGGGGGAAGGCGTCAAGCCCCGTGATATATTAGAAGATAAAAAAGCTCTACAGCAAATCAGTCAATTAAATAAACAACTCAAAGGTTTGAACTAATATTCTATTTACGAATCAGGATAAATGAATCGATCTACCCCCAAATTTAAACAAGGCAACTGAAAAACCTTTTTCAATCTAGAGGAGCTGTTAAAGTTTGTTGTTGCTTCTCACGAACCGCTTATCGGTGGATGCTTGCCGCGGGCACAGCCTCAGCTAACTTGGTCAAGAAGATCACTTGACCAAGTGGATCTTCGCCTCGTGCTGTTCCCGCAGGCGTCACCACCGAACGCTCCTCGTGAAATCAACAAGCACCTGAACAGCTTCATAACTGATATTCACTCTTGATCTTTAAAGCTACTTCATTCGCATTCAATTGGTTATTATTAATTTTTATGTAAATGATTAATGAATCCCTGTATTTCCACTTCTTCTTTCCAATAAAATAGTGTCACGCCATATACCATCCATTTTACCTATTCGTTCCCGTCGTCCAACTTCTCGAAATCCATTTTTATAATGAACTTTGAGACTTGCTACATTTTCAGGAAATATTCCAGATTGTAATGTCCAAAATCCATTTTCTTCACTTTTATTAATAAGAGCCTTTAAGAGTAAACTTCCTATTCCTTTCCCCATACTGAATTGACTAACATATACACTTACTTCTGCAACACCTGCATAGACATTTCTTTTGGAGACAGGGCTTATAGCAGCCCAACCTAAAATTTTCTCTTTTGAACGTGCAACTATTCGGCAATCTGGTGAATGAACGGTATTCCAACTTCTCCAAGAAGGAATTTCTTTTTCAAAGGTAGCATGTCCCGTATCAATTCCTTCAATATAAATCCGTCTCACTTGCTCCCAATCTTCTGGAAGCATTTGATCAATACATATTTTATTTTCCATTAGAACCACCTGCCTCATAAAATTCATGAGTAAGACTTCCACTCACTTTTCCATCAGTTTAAATGCAAGTGCTCCATTATTCAATTGCCACTTCCCCTAGCGGCTGAATCTGTACGTGAGAATCACTCCGCAATTTTAGAAGCTGATCACCAATTATTTATCTAGTCATACAACAAAGATTTTTCAAAAAAGTTTAGTGAGTTAAATTGGCAAAGTTCATGCACAGTGAAAAATAATGATTAGTCAGGCCCGAACGGTCTGGCTGATCTCTTATGTATGAAATGGTTGAAGAAGATAGAATTCCTATTGTCGATTTCGCTATCTTGCCCTTTGTAAAAAGATTCCACTTCTCCACTGAACTTAGTCTTATCATCGATCAAATTTTCATATGTTGGATAAGATGCTTCTAGGTCTACATGATCTTATCCTACGAAAGCTATACAATTGACTTCCCATTATCATAATTTGAGTCTTCCACATCCCTACCCAAAACAATAAGAATAGGGCAATTTTTTTGTTTCAGATTTGCCCCTGTTTTTATAAGACTCGAATTCAAGATAATCAAAGCCAGGGGTGGTTCTTATGCCTTTATCGGAAGCGCTAGAACCGTCCCCATCGCTTTGTTAAACCCCACCTATTTGTTAACGATGATGCGATAGGTAATTAAGACAAATCCTTAGGAGAAGTGAAAGTGAACAATTCTTCGTCCTCGCATGTGTTAGCTTGATCTCCCTGAATCGGCCGGTTAAACCTTATTATTTTTCGACTAGTAAATACTCCTATTTTTTGCTGTTGACGATCAATTAGGCTCTTAATTATAGACTGTATAGATAAAATCAACAGAATATACAAGGAAAGCACCGGTAGGATCAGCCAATACCTTTCTGTCATAATGCCCACTCGCATCGTCTCAAACAGTGATGTCCATTCAAATAAAAGCGATTGAGATGCTCCTTCTCGATTTCCCCTTATCGTCCCTCCTAAGAAAATACTTAGAACACCTAAATGAAGCAGGACTTGCAAAACTTGGATCATTTGCTGGCCAAGCAGCAGAATCATTTTGGGAAGGAGATGCAATGTCATATGTGTTAAGAAGATTCTACTTCTACTCGCTCCAAGAAGCATAGCTGCTTGTACGTATTCTCTATTTAACATCTCGTCTGATTCTTTTCCTAATGTGTTTAATAATACTGGAACGGCGAAAACAGTTAATATAACCACTTCTAATATCACATTAGGGACGAGCAAAGATTCAGCAAGGATTCTTTTCTCCTCTTCAAATATTACAACATCTACTAGCAACAAATAAGCCACTAAAGTTAACGGCAAGAACTGCATTCCATCAGCCAGTTCACTGATCACTTTTTTTGAACGTTTCCCTAACCAAAAGACATAGGGAATCGTCAACAGATATCCAAGCACTACCCTCACCATAGCGATAAGCAAAGTAACCAAAATGGTATATTTAGCACCAACTACTAGCATCGTCACTATTGGGTATCCATTCAAATTAGACCCAAATATCAATTCACCATCGCCCGGAGAGTGTGGAGGAGCATGATAATTCCCATTTTCCCCCTTAAATATTCCTATACTTTCAACAGGAGAGCCGCCGTTAGTAAATGAATATATTGAACTAATAGCTAAAACACCTAATAAATACCCCACACCCACTATAAAATTAGGGTTTTTAAGTAAATACAGCCATTCACGCCCGGCTCTCCAAGAAAAGGAAAAGCATTTTCTAATGAATTTCAAAAGAGACCATCTATCTATATCAAAAACTTTGGCATTTTTCATCATAGATATCTGGGCTTTTTCATTTATCTCTCGAAGATCATTTTTCAAAATCAAGTCCAGGAAAAAGTACAAAAAGTAGAAAGGAGTAAAAATCAAGATCAGAGCTACAGCTATGATAAAAGGTCTTGTATCAAAAAAGATTAAACGAACAATCCCATAGATGTTATGTAAATACTCGACCACCAGTAAGCTTGATAATGTAAACCAAAGGATTGGCTTAGATTGAATGATTAGGTTAACCTTAATATTCCTTAAACAATGACACAGGAGGATATATGATCTGGCAAAGCCTTTACTTCTAGCTAGAATCACATAGTCTTTCCCCCACTCTTCTTCAAGTAATAAAAGAAACGTCCGAAAGAATAATACCGCAGGCAGAATACAAAGAGACAAAACCGGTGATAGATAAAGTTTTTCTTCCCCCAAGTAAGCAAACCTGAAAAGTAAAATATCAAAAGAATTATAAAACCATACGACAAACATTTGGAGTGAAAAGATAAAAAGAATATCAGGCAGTGCTTCTAAACTATTCAATCCCGTATGTATAGTGCGGTTTAGGATCCGTGGTAAACCGAATGTGGATAAAGCTAAGATCAACCCTGCAAACAGGGCTATGGTTAAAGCGGAAAATAAAATGGTCATAGAATAAAGGTAATTATCCATGACGTAAGACAAGAGTGGTTTTTCTACATATTGATAGTTGAGGCGATGATGAAAGATCCACTCAGAAGGGGTAACTAATTTCTGTATCACAATCGATACACTTTGAAAATAACTGGACACGTTCAACCGGAAGTCATTATTGAATAATACGGGTGAACTACTAATTAGAATAATACCTATAATGCCTATAAGGTATTTAAGTATCATTTTGAATAGACCCATTCGTTCCTCCTGTATTTTATTGTCAGCTTAAAAAGCTTTTTTATAGGATGAAACAACTTATTTCAATTGACAAAATAGATTGCTTGTCTTTTCAGCTTTTAATAAAATCTTTTATGATTGAAGCAATTGGAAAAGTCAAAATCGCAACAACTACCCAAATCGTTTTTTTTCATTTTATGTTTATCCCTCCATATATCGATCGCAGCTCTAGTATCCAATTATCAACAAGTAACGGAACAGCTTTATAACTGAAATTCACTCTTGATCTTTAAAGCTACATCATTCGCATTCAATTGGTTATTATTGATTTTTATGTAATTATCCCTGACTACTTCACCTTCGTTAGAAGTTAAACGCAAGCTGTCCATTGAAGCTACTAACCTTTGTTCAGATTGTTCTATGTTTCTTTTGGAAGGCTTATGGTCTAGTCGATTAGGAGTTTTATTCCGTTTCAATCTCTCTACCAAATCAGCTTCTAATTCTACAAAATAAACCTCTCCCCCCTTGGATTCAAATGTATCAACAATCCCTTCAACTAAATTCCAGTCTTCCTTTTGATTGAACGCCCAGACAAAAGTGAATATCAAACCATAATTATCGGTTTTAGAATAGGCTTCAAAAAATTCCTTCCTCAACAGGTTAGATAAATCATTTCAGGGGTGAAAACAAAGTATGGTTGTAGGAATTCAATAGTCATATGGTTGTGAAATAATTTTAAATCCGTAACTTTCTCTAATTCTTGACCTACAGTCATCTTTGTTATTTCTCCCAAATATGAACGATTCTCCCCCCAACAGCAACTACATAAAAAATCACAAGTTCTAAGGTTCTGCCACTCCTACAAGATACCATAATTTGTCTGCGAATGAGTATGAATATCGTCTCAAAACCGACTATTAGCTTGAAACTGAGTCTTCAAATAATGAGAAAGACACCTTATTTATTTAACAGAAAACCCTCAATGGCTTTAGTGATTTCAAAGGGACCAGATTCTATATTGGAAGGGATAACGATTTTCAAATCAGCCTGGGGATATACGGAGGACCTAAAGCTTACTCCCGGGTCATACCCCATCACATGATATTTATATACATGATCATTCTTTTGGTTCAGCCAAATACCATAACCATAATGGACTTCTCCATTCACATGAACATGAGGAGTGAGTAATTCTCTGGTAGTCTCTTCATTTAGAAGCTTGAAGTCAAACAATGAATCCCACAGCTTAATCATATCGGGAGCTGTTATAAATGCTCCACCATCCGCTCCGCCTTGCTTTGGAATGGAGTAAATATTCGTTCTCCAAGTTTTCTTTTCATTGTTGTCAATATAGCCATTGGCTGTATTTTCAGGAAGCTGATCCAATGAAAAATATCCAGAATCCAGCATATTGCATCTATGGAAAACCTCGGATTCAATAAATTCTGTAAAACATCTCCCCGTTTGTTCTTCAATGATCAGACCTAAAAGGATATATCCCGCATTGTTATAATGAAATTTATGTCCTGGTTTAAACTTCATTTGATTGTCTTGAAAGAGCGGCAGGAAATCCTTAAGAGAATTTATTTGGTAGACCGGGTAATCCGTCCACAACTCCTCATAATCACTCATCACTTCTTCATCAAAGTAATCAGGTATACCAGAAGTATGGGTTAACAGGTGGTGGATGGTAATTTTTTTATCAAAGTTAGGGAAATCAATGTCCAGGCAGTCAACTAAACGAGTATCAAAATTTACTATTCCCTTTTCAACTAACTGGCAAATCCCGATAGCAGTAAATAACTTGCAGCCAGAGGCAATTCCAAAGCGAGTATCGGAAGTATTCGGGAGCTTTTCCCCTCTGTCTCTATAACCAAATGCAGTGTTTGATAATACATTCTCATTTTGTTTCACATATACGACGCCAGAAAAGTCCAGCTTATCGCTTATGGTAGTGATGATTTCTTTCAATTCATTATTTCCATTCATATCGCTACTCCTCTCCAGCCATGCTTACAATTGTTAAAGATCACCTTCCATTTTACTCCACTTTATGAGGTCTACAAAGATGCAAAATGATTGTGAAAAAATATCACCATAAAAAAACAAGGCACCTGATGAACTGCAACTTTATTTGATGAGACAGTTAGGCTCTTACTCCTCCATGAGCTATCGTATCCATTTGTTATTGACGGTTAAAATCGCCACCAAGTACAAGCAGAGTGATTTTCATTTATAAGTCAAAGAAAACCACTCTTTTCAGATGAGCCTCTGTTGTTTTCACGAATCACTTTCGGTGGTGAGGCCGTGCCCGCTGCAAGCGTCCACCGACAAGTGATTCGTAAAAAGCAACACCAAATGTCAACAGCTCCTCTTGATAGAATAACTCCCATATAATAAATACATTAAAGACTCTTAATATCTATAATTAAGATAAAATAAATACTATTCCATGGGCTGATTTTGTTTTTGGGCTATTAATACATAGATAGACTCTGTTGGATGAAGCTTCTTACTTACTTTAAATCCTGCTTTGTTCAATTCTTCCTCCATTATAATTGAGGAGATTCTTGGGTGATTTTGATTTGGTTGTTCTTCCACTTCCAGTTCAACACACGCAAAATAACCATTCTCCTTAAGAACTTGATGGATGAGCTGTAATGTCTCTGATAAAGGCTTTATTTCATGAAGGACTAACGATGCCAGCACAATATCAATCGTATCGTCTGATAATGGTAAGTCTTTCATTTCCCCTTGAATGGTCCGTACATTCTCAAGTTCTTCAGTCAATGCCTTAGAATTTGCGATTTGTAAAATCTTTGGATCGATATCTAGTGCGTAAACCATCCCATCTGTTTTCTTAGCAGCCGGGATAGTTAAGAAGCCTGTTCCTGCTCCTACATCTAAAATATCATCAGTATTTTTTATGGGAAGTAACTCTAATAGGCTCTCTGGTGAAAACTGTTCTTTACGTTTGTCACTGTCCAGGTATTCCATCTTTTTTCTTAAATTGCCCGTATGATCTTGCTTACAATTTTTATTCATATTTTTCTCCTTTTTCATGTTTTGTTTTTTTGAAGGCTTCCTCGACCATGGCAGCATTGACGCCTATCGCGGCTTTGCTCCCTTCTGCGGCGGCAATAATTAATTGAGATGGTGCTATTAAGGATGTATCGCCACAAGCATACACACCTTCAACATTGGTCCGCCCGAAGTCATCTGTTTTGATTGCGCCTTGATCTGTCAGTTCACACCCAAGTTCTACGCCAATTTGTGACGCTTGTTCCATTTCCGGGACAATGAAGCCACCTTCACGAGCAACGGAGCATCCATCTTCAAAAGTGATCTGTTTCAAATATCCATTCTCTCCGTTCAGTGAGGAAATCTTTTGTTCGTATATATCCATTCCTTTTTCTTTTAAAATCTCCATTTCATTCATCGGTAAATCTTGACTTCCATTCGTACAAATAACAAGGTTGCTGGTCCAGTTATATACAAGCTTCGCCATATGGAGAGCTCGGGAATGTTCAGCTATCACAACCAACGGGAGATCTCTTAATTCCCAACCATCACAAAAAGGGCAACTGAATAAACTAGTCCCGTAAAATTGTTTGACGTTGTTTATAGCCGGGAGTTTTTCTTTAAGTCCAGTGGCTAAGACAACTTTCCTGGCTCTGAAAATTTTTCCTGTATCCGTTTCAATTGTAAACATTTGTTTTTCTTTCATTACATTTCTTACCCTTTGCTTCTCAATTTTAACGTCTGGATAACTCGTTAACTCATTGCGTCCTATTCTCCTTAACTCTGCTGGATTAATCCCATCCCGAGTCATGAAACCATGTGACTCATTGGTTACAGAGTTCCTGGGTTTATCTTCATCAAATAGAACGGTGCTTCGTCTTGATCTACCTAGAACTAAAGAAGCGTTCAGACCGGCCGGGCCTCCTCCAATTACGGCACAATCGAATATCACCTGCATCCCCCTCCTTAATTTGCATTTTCTTTAATTTTGTTCATGCTTTTTTCATCCATCTCATTTACAAGATCGATGAGAAATTTATTAGCGAGATCATCTTTCATGTTCTGTTCAGCCTCGATCATCACTTTTTCAATCATGCAACCTTCATTATGTTCCATAGAACAATTGAATAACTGAGACTCCCCTTCCGTTGTTTTAATTACATCCAAGAAGGAAATTTCAGCCTTTGCTTTAGCAACTTTATAACCTCCTTTAACTCCTGGTGTAGACTCAATTAGCCCACCTTTGGCAAGTTTAGTTAATATTTTGGACAAATACGTTTGAGAAAGCCCTTGCATTTCTGCCAGGCTTTGCACCCCTACTGTACTTCCTTTGGGTAAGGTAATTAAATAAACCATTGTGTGTAGTGCATAGTTTGTTGCTTTTGAGTATTTCATATTTTCCTCCTCAATAAAAGATATTAAAGATTCACATTGTCTCTAATTGATTTTAATAATACCATTCTGAAATCATTACGTCAACGATAATACCCCACAGTTGAAAAATGGCGAACCGGTTTATTGAACAAGATAGGCGAGACTTACCAGGCTTTAAAATGTTTAATAAGAAAAAGGAAATTATAAAAAATTAACGAAATATAAAAAGTGGTCCATTAACTACGAGGAGGAAGAAAATGAGTGATTCTTTATTCAACGGTATCCATTATTTCAGAATTCCAGTAGTCGATCTTAGTGAATCTGTTGTATGGTATTCAGAATGTTTAAAGTTGAAATTAAGGTTTAACAGAGGGGATCTGGCAGTTTACGAGCTTGAAACCGGCCCATTGTTGGTTTTAGTAGAGGCGGACAAGGACTCGCGGGGACATTTTCTGAAAAACGGACAAACTGAGTTCTCTGTAGGGTTCACCACCTCAAATTTAAATAATCTCTATGAATATTTAATCAGTCAGGATGTAAATGTTGAACCCATGGAGGAAGATGAAGGGCATCAGTTTTTTCACTTTTATGACCTGAGTGGAAACAAACTTCAAGTACATAACTAAATTACTTCCATATAGATATTAAGCTGCTCAAATAAGAGCAGCTTAATATGCTGACATGCGTTAGCTGAATAAGACATTCATTTAGTCCCGTTTACAATGAGGTCTGCTCTTTCATACGGTTTTTGTTCTTCCACATAAATGTCCTCTGAAGCCATCCAATTATTTTCCCACATATCACGCATCTCTTCCCCGTCTCTTTCAACACCCCGTGAAAGCCTTGTTTTCCTTGGACAATCAACCCATATTGTAAAGTCGTATTTATTTGCTAATTCATTACGAATGGAATACACACCTTCAATAATTACAATTCCGCCAACAGGGACAGTATGCCACTCCGCTAATTCGTCTGCGTCCCAATCATACCTCTGATAATATCCAGCTTTATTTTGGCGAATTGGTTCAAGAACTTGATTTAATACACGTTTCCAATCAAAGTCTGCACCAATCGGCTTTTGCTTTGGATCTTTTTTTATAATCTGTGAGGAGGGTAAATAAAAGTCATCCATATGTACAATCATTACATTCGAGCATTCATCATTCAG
The DNA here is from genome assembly GCF_052246715.1 of Halobacillus sp. H74. Classification (NCBI taxonomy): domain Bacteria; kingdom Bacillati; phylum Bacillota; class Bacilli; order Caryophanales; family Bacillaceae; genus Halobacillus; species Halobacillus sp. H74. Next base: position 114,622 of record NZ_JBQQCI010000008.1, read on the forward strand.
TTTATTTGCCAATGTACTTTTTCCTGAACCGCCACACCCATCTATTCCAATTAACATGGTTGAATGTTTTTTTGAAAATTTATTAATCGAACTTACCAACTGGTCAAAATTACTAATTTCTATTCTATTAGTTTTGTAACTCACAATATCACCACTTAAAAGTTTGGTTAACTATTAGTTCTTCCCTTCTCCTTTCTTGCATGCATCACTTCTGCTAATTGTTGAGAGTTTAAATCTTTCTCCTTTTTCAGTTTATCAATGATGTTATCATAGTCTTCTTCATTTCTATTTTGACTTAATTTGTAGGCTGCTTCAATTTCTTGTACTTTCACTTTAAATCCAACTATGCCTTTCATTTGTTTTTTTGTCTTGGGAGAAAACCTTTCCCATAAAGCTGCATTTTCACGGTTTTGTTCATATTTTAGCAATAGGGATTTAAGGTCTTCCTGCAATTCTTGTTCACTCATAAGGCTGGCAGTTCCATATACATGGACAGATTGATAGTTCCATGTGGGCACATTTTCAGATTTGTACCAAGAGGATGAAATGTAAGCATGCGGACCCTGATACATGACAAGAACAGGGTCATCACCGAATGTCCTCCATTGAGGATTCGCATACGCCATATGCCCAGTGAGATAGTAGTCCTCCCCTTGTTTACGTAACTCCATAGGTAAATGGGTGGCTATAGGCTTTCCTTTTTTTGTCGTTACGATTGTTCCAAAAGAGTTCCTCTGAATAAAATCTCTGATTTCATTGAAATCTGTGACTTTATACTGCTTTGGAATATACATCCTCACTCACCTCTTCACTTGTTATTGGAGACTTTTCACCATTATTAAGTCCGTTTGTTCTTCATCCCCTATGATAAAAGAGTGCGTTCCCGTTTGAACAAATCCCATTTTCTTATAAAAAGCAATAGCATTTTCGTTTTTTTCCCATACCCCCAGCCAGACCTTCTTTTTATTCTGTTCCATAGCAGTATCCATAGCTTTGTTGAACAGATATTTTCCAAGTCCCTGCTTTTGAAATTTTTTTATAATATAAATCCGCTCGATCTCAAGGGAGTCATCATCCATTTCTTCGGTCTGAGCTTCCCCGGTATTCACCTTTAAATATCCAGCGACTTCATCATTAAAAGAAACAAAAAAGAATTGCGAGAAATAGGTGGATAACTCTTTTTCTACTTGCCTTAAATTAAATGCCTCTTCCAAATAATTCTTTATATTTTCTGGTGAATTCTGTTCCTCATAAGTCTCCATAAATGTTTCGCGACCAATTTTTTGCAGTTTGTGTGAATCTTCCATGGTGCATCTTTTCAACGTTATATTCATTCTAACCCTGATGCTCCTCTCTACAATCAATAACTCCTTTTGTTTCCCTTTTTGACATATTCCCAGTCTTTTTCGATATTTGTTCTGACTCTTTGGAGAAGATCGAAAATGATTTCCACTTCTTTTTCTGATAAACTCTCTAAGGCAACGGCATTGGAATGATCATTTTCTCTTTTTATAAAAGGAAAAACCTTTTCCCCTTTCTCTGTTGGAAAGAGCTTTTTTATTTTTTTGTTATGTTCGTCTTCTTTCTTCTCAACAAAGCCATTCATTTCAAGTTTTTTTATAGACCGTGCGGCAGTAGTCCTATCTACTTTTATCATCTCAGCTACCTTCTCTTGAATGATTCCTGGGTTTTCACATATTCTTACAAGATACAAATACTGCCCTCTTGTGAGGTCGTATTCTTTGAATTCTATATTACTTATTGAATCTAACGACCTGGCTATCATTCCAATTTCACGAAGTATATCTTTCATTTTGAACTCCTCAGCATTCATATTTGTTGTAAATGCAACATGTAACTCATAAATTAAACGTATCTTATTTTTGTTGTATTTGCAACATAAAACGAGAAAAGATAAATTGGGGTGAAGTTTTTTATTTTGGGTCTTAGGAATATCATTACTCCTGCCTATGGTAAAATATAATGGATGAGGGAGGTCGACGAATGGAACATTCAAATAAAACATATGCAGTAGAAGCAGATCAATTAGTAAAAGCTTTTGGAAAAGAACGAGCGGTGGATGGCATCAGCTTAAAAGTGCCAAAAGGTATTGTCTATGGCTTCCTTGGCCCTAATGGAGCAGGAAAAACGACGATGATCCGTATGCTGGCAACTCTGTTGAAACCGACTGAAGGTCAAGCGAAAGTGATGGGGTATGATTTAACAAAAGAAGCGGATGATGTCAGGCAGTCCATCAGTTTAACAGGACAATTCGCTTCTGTGGATGAAGAATTATCCGGCCGGGAGAATTTGATTTTCATCGGCAGGTTAGTTGGTTTTTCCCGCAAAGAAGCAAAGGCGAGAGCCGATGAATTATTAGCCGCATTCAATTTAGAAGATGCCGCAAAACGCCAAGTGAAGAAGTATTCCGGCGGGATGAGAAGAAGAATCGATATTGCCGCAAGTATCGTTACGTCACCAGAACTGCTCTTTTTGGATGAACCAACAACCGGACTTGATCCAAGAAGTCGGAATGAAGTGTGGGAGATCATTCGAGCATTAGTCAAAAATGGAACGACAGTATTTCTTACGACACAATACTTAGAAGAAGCAGATCAACTTGCCGACCTTATTGGTGTCATCGACCGAGGAGTTTTAATTGCGGAAGGAACAAGTGCACAATTGAAATCATCGATTGGCGTTCGAAGCTTGATCATCGAATTCGAAGATGAACAGGATTTGCAACAGGCAGAGGCAATCTTTGAAGGTATGTTCATACAAGCACCTGAAGTGAACCACGATCAATTATCGATTTCCGTTACGATGAAAGACCAGTCAAAGGCTGCCAAAGCGATTGGAGAACTTGCGAACCAACAGATCGCCGTGAAAGACTTCTCTATGCAACAACCAACTTTGGACGATGTATTCTTACAGATTACCGGAAAGCCTGCTAAAGGGGAAGGTGGCGAAGCGAATGGAGAATAATTCATTAGAAAAATCAATCACATTAGAAACACGGCCATCAAAAGCTTCGCCGCTGAATGCCGCTCTGACTTTTGCATGGCGAGCATTATTACGCATCCGCTATGTTCCAGAACAACTTTTCGATGTGACAGTGTTCCCGATTATCTTTTTGTTGATGTTCACCTACTTATTCGGGGGAGCGATTTCAGGCTCAACAGGAGAGTACTTAGACTTTGTTCTGCCGGGAATTTTAGTCATGACAGTTGCAATGATAACGATGTATACAGGACTGGATTTAAATAAAGATATTGAAAAAGGCGTCTTTGATCGTTTTCGTTCACTGCCGATCTGGCAGCCTGCTGTATTAGTCGGGGCGTTGCTAGTGGATGTAGTGAGATATTCACTTGCTGCAACAATCATGATTACACTTGGGTACATTCTGGGGTTCCGTGCAGAAGCAGGGTTCACCGGCGTACTCCTTGCAGTCCTGGTGATTCTATTCTTCGCTTTCAGTTTGTCATGGATTTGGACGATGCTTGGAATAATCGTTCGCTCAGAGAAAGCACTAATGGCAATAAGTATGATGTTATTATTCCCACTGACCTTTTTAAGCAGCGTATTTGTCGATCCATCAACAATGCCGAATTGGTTACAAAGCTTTGTAGATATTAATCCAATAACGTTCGTTGTCGATGCGGCCAGGGGATTGATTCATGGCTATGATGTAACAAGCGAATTATTGATCATCACATACATCTCCGTAGGTTTAATTGCCGTGTTCGGTACGCTGACGATGTACTTCTTTAGAAATAAAAATTAAGTTGCACCTCTTAAGTAGAAAATTGAGTTAATAAAAAACTAAGCAGCCTTGGTTCTGTGCTCTATAGGACTAAGGCTGCTTAGTATTATATGAATTCGTTGACGATTGTAAAAATGACGATTTTACTTGTAAGCTGCTTTTTAAAGTTCCGAACTTTATATCCTTCTATTTTTTCATGTCCTTATCGACTTTTTGATGGGCCGATTCTTGATAGCCATCTGCGTATGTTACGGAATCTTCTATCAGTGCATCACAGAATGAAGCAACGTCTGTGCCTGTGACTTCAAGCACCCCTTTCCCAGCAGCAGCACCTTCTTCAAAGAAACTAAGAATTTCAGAGAATAGGCCGATGCCTTCGTTCAGCTCCACAGGACCGATTTTAATAAGGTATTTTTGGATCTCTTTATAGACAATTTGGTAATCTTGCGGCAACGCTTTGACACGCGCAACATGGGCTCTCCACTCTTTCTTGCCTTCGATGATTCCTCGGATACTCATTTCAGCCCTCCTAATTTCCTTGCTACGTTCTTGTTAAGTTGGTCACGCCATTTATCTCTATAATTTTTTGCCCCTGTGCCACCAACAAACGCTGCGCAAAAGCCTCTGATATCATCGCCTAGTACTTCTTCGACGCTCTGACCGTCTGCTGATGTCACTTCAAGCAGTTCAAGAGCACTGTCTAGAATCGGCATCAGATTACGACCTGTGAAATCCCCATGCACCCAGAGATTATTAGTAATTTCTCTCCAGGCCATTTGGTATTCAGCAGGTAAGACCTTTGCCCGTTCTTCAGATGCTCTTCACCTGCTGCGTTTAGTGTGTAAAATTTTCTCGGGGGCCCCATATTGGATGGCTTTTTCTCGATATCGACCAGATTGTTTTTCTCAAGCCTTATAGTAATCGTATAAACCGTCCCTTCGACCACATCATTAAAGCCAAGTTCCCGCAGTTTTTGCGTGATTTCATAACCGTAAGTTTCACCATGGCTGATGATCTCAAGCACACAACCTTCAAGCACCCCTTTCATCATTTCTCTGAAATTCCCCATGTTTATCTCCTTTTGTATTTTGTTTTATTTCTTCAAAACTCCACACCTATAATCAACATTATGACCAATATTAAGTAATACTTACTACCGGTATATAGTAATGCGAATTAGCGGGTTTTGTCAAGATAAACTCTTTCGAATTATTAAAGAACCCGTTACTTTAATTTCTGAAATCAAGGTATAACTTATAAAATAATCTTTAGTTCCCCATTTTGTTACTTCCATCTGGCGGGGCTAAGAGCACTCAAATCAGGTCACAATAAGTCGGTAGTAAGAAGGCAAACTCCTGCTTTATCTTTATGTACTCCCATTTTAAAGATAGCCAACAGAAGCTCAATTTGGCCACCTGTTGGCAGAAGGGATTTTTTATGACTGCTTTAATACACCATTCATTTTTCCTGAATTTAAAGGCTTCCGAATTTTCTAAGGTTTCAGTACCACTTTAATACAGTCGTCTTCTTTTTTATTGAATATTTCATACCCATGAGCGGCATCATCCAGCGGCATTTGATGCGTAATGATTTTTCTGGGGTCAATTTCACCTTTAATGATTTGCTTATAAAGAGGTGCCATAAAAGAACGCGCATGAGCCTGGCCCATCTTCAATTGGATGTTACGGGAAAAGAATGCACCTAAAGGGAAGAGGTTATAATTCCCTCCGTATACTCCTGTGATCTGAACGGTTCCGCACTTCTTAACCGCTTTTGTTGCGACCTGAATAGGACCAAGGGTGCCTCCTTGCAACTTCATTTTTTGCTCGACGAATTCCAAAGGGGATTTCTTGCCGTCCATACCTACACAATCAATGACGATATCAGCGCCGCCCTTCGTGATTTCCTTCAATGTTTCGCCCATATCAGGATAGCGGGTAAAATCAAAAATTTCTGTTTGATTCATTCTTTTTGAATGAAGCAGACGATTTTCGATATAATCAACAGCAATTACCCGCTCAGCTCCCTTTTGCCAAGCAAACTGCTGCACCATCAAACCGATTGGGCCACAGCCAAGAACGATCACTGTATCACCTGACTTTACGCCAGCATTTTCTACACTCCAGTAGGCTGTAGGCAGCACGTCAGAGAGAAACAGGAGCGACTCATCTTCCAGTTCGCAGGATTCCGGGATTACAAACGGTGTATAGTTTCCAAAAGGCACCCTTAAATACTGAGCCTGGCCACCCGGATGATCCCCGAACTTCTCGCTATAGCCGAAATATCCTCCAGAATCATAGTGGGGATTCGCGTTATCGCACTGACTTTCCAGATGATTGTCGCAATAAACACATTGCCCGCAAGCCACTGTAAATGGAATGACCACCCTGTCCCCTTTCTTAACTTTTCTTACTTCAGGACCGATTTCCTCCACGACCCCCATAGGTTCATGCCCAATGACGTAACCGATTGGAAGGGGGAAATTCCCCTGGTACAAATGCAAATCCGATCCGCATATCGCTGTTGAAGTTATTCGGATGATCACATCTTCTTCATGTTCAATTTTTGGAAAGGGAACCTTTTTGACAGCAATCGACTTTTTCCCTTGATACGTAACAGCTTTCATTATTCAACTCACCCCTATTTGTATTTAACCCTATTAGTGTGAACTCCGTTTGAAGTGTTCATGCAGCTAAATTATCGAAGGTTTTCTATAAGGGTAGAGTTAAAAATAACAAAACTCCGTATAGTGTTCCTTTGAACAATTCAAACTAGAAAAGGTGAAGTTTTAGATGAAGGGGTTTATTATGAATATTATAGAACTGTTAATCAGACTATCGCTTGCCTACGTAACCCTTCTGGCGCTAACAAGGTTTATGGGAAGAAAAGAAATTTCCCAAATGACCTTCTTTAATTTTGTGTCAGCCATTTCCATTGGTACCATCGGCGCTTCCCTTGCGATAGATTCCGCGCTAAGTGTCCGAAACGGGATGATAGCGATCATCGCCTGGAGCGCTTTGACGGTTACGCTCGGTTTTATTGACATTAAATCAAAAAAGGCTCGACAAACAATCGAAGGTCAGCCGATCATTCTTATTCGGAATGGAAGAATTATGGACGAAGCTCTCCGGAAAACCCGGCTGGATTTAGACGAGCTAGGTGCATTATTACGAAAAAAGAACGTATTCTCTTTTTCAGAGGTGGATTATGCGATCTTCGAAACAGACGGTACACTATCTGTCTTACAGAACCAGAGTAAACAATCCGTCACGAAAGGTGATATGCACCAGCCACTCAATCCGAATGAAATCTTTTCCTTTCCTACAGCCGTGATTCAAGATGGAAAAGTAGTGAGGAAGAACCTGGAGAAATTAAACCTGGATCAGCGCTGGCTTGATCAGCAGCTGAATGTTGTCGGAGTAAATGATGTGGATGGAGTTTTTTATGCAGAGGTCCAGAAAGATGGTTCCTTATATATTGACCAAAGAAATGATCAACTCCATTAGAAAAAAATCCATTTCTATAATATGGGGACAAGTTTTATTCAAAAAAGCTGGTTTATAGGGAGAGCAGAATGCTATAATGCATTCTGCTTTCTACAAACCACCTAAAGTTCCCATTATAATACTTTCTTAAAAAGTTATTCTTTAGTAATCATCAGGGTTTTTTTCCGCTTTCTTGTTTGTTTTTTCTATTTCAAACTGCGGATCAATACCACTTCATCATTAACCAGTTCTTTATTATTTAATCTAATATTCCGAACATAATTTCATCCTCTCTTTTTTTGAGCTTCTTCAAGAACAGCCTTCAATTCCCGATTATAACTTGGGGAACTTCAGCTTTATCTCAAGCAGTGCCTTTAACCCACTATCCGTCGATAATCCCTGCATTAGTGAAGCATTAGCGCACCCCGTTTTGACTTTCTTTATCTTCAGAGATTATTGCAATAAAATATTTCCATTCCTGACACTTATCAAAATCATAAGTGAAACACCCGGAATCTGATGCGTTATTATTTCCGTGATCAGTTTTGATATTTTAAGTTTACAAATGGGAGATGGTGGAAATAGATTCATAAATCCAATCAAGGAAGGAGATCGAGACAAATGGAGCATGGTAAAGCATTATTAGTCAAAGGTGTGTTAACATTGGTCGCCCTTTATCTTGTATTGGGGGTTGGGTACGGAGCATCCTTCGTCGGAGTCCTCCTTATCACTCTAGTCCTTGGGCTCGTGTCCTACTTTTCAGGAGATCTCTTTATACTTCCAAAAACAAATAATTTAACAGCCACGTCAGCTGACCTCGTTTTAACATTCCTTGTCGTGTGGGCTGCCGTGAGTTGGTTTATAAGTGTGGATGGATCAGCCGTTATCGCAGCATTGATTTCTGCCGTCCTTATTGCTATTGCAGAATATGGATTTCATATTTATTTAGCTTCACATATTTTACCGAAGAATAATCGTGTCCGCTCATACGCGCACTAAGCGTTAAAAACAAAACAGCTCCCGAATTCGGGAGCTGTTTTGTTTTTATATCACCCCTTATTGAAACTTATGTAAATAAAAGTAATGATCAGAGAAGGAATCATATGCCACCTACCCTGATTGGTAGCCTGTGTTTATCCTTAGCGGCTAGCATTCGAATGGGATGCCGGAATGGAAGCAGGAATAAGCTTGTTTACCAGCCATTAGTAGGTGCGTTATTTGGTGGCTGTTATCAGGAGAAACCTTAAACGCAAATTTCTTTATCGGATTCACTTTCATCATGTTTGGAATTATAGTGGTGACAATTAGAAGACCACGAAAAAACAATCCATACATGGCATGTGGAAAACGCAGAGAAATAAAAAAAGCATCCTTATCAAAAGAAAGCTTCATTTTATGATTTTTATCGGCCAAAATAAGACACGTTTAACGGGGGAAAAATGAAACAACAATTTCCCTTCCCTGATGCTTTCAAAATCAAAAGGCGTCATTTGAAAAGTTTGGATATTCGCTTCAACTTTTTGGATGTTCCACGGCAGATGGTGAATCCCAACTTCCACTATGCTATTTCTATTGAATTTCCAGGCATAATATCTTTCAAGCAGCCAAGAATCAAGGGATCCTTGGTCTGGAACCCATAGTGAGGAATGAGGGCGGTAAGCTGCTTCCAAGGTGGCTTTTCTTTTCCCCCGCCGCTTGCTTTGAAAATGAAATGTATTCCCCGATTTATTCAGAACCATCTGCGCATAGTAGTAGGGGAGTGTGGTCATTCTTGCCCCTAAAACAGCCAACAGCTTGTTCGCATCCAAGCTGAAAAAATACAATCCAGGAATGCCGTTTCTTTTTACATATGTTCTCACATTCAATTCTAAGTAATTTTGTAAATAGGGAAGTGATGGGCTATTGCGGAAATGCATATCGGACACTTCAAAAGGGAGTATGGTGACCCATGCTTCCCCTTGATAGCAATCAAGCTCGAGCTCCTCTGGAATAAATTCCTGCAGCGAATTGTCAGGAATGGAGAAGTGCGTAAATAAAAGACTTTCCCACCTTTGGCTCATTAACCACTTTCCATTGGGCAATGGTGAACTCCGGTGATGTGTATGGGTAAGAATGTTATCATACATCGACTTCTCTCCTTTATCAGTTTTTCCAAAGCCCCTCTGTCCTTGTTGGCCCCAGCGTCAAGAAACCCACTGTGTTGCCAATCCATTCTTTTAAAATAACTTGTAAGAACATGGTCCTACGTTCACTCATACGGACAACCAGGCCACTTCGTTTAACCCTATGGTCATTCACACAATCTTAAGAGAGGAATAGCTTCACCTAATTCTTATTTTCACGGTCCAGAGGAAACTTTCTCATTAACTCATCCCTGTCTTCATCATCTTCTATCCTTAATACCATTCTATTTACCAACTTGTCATATTTATCCAGATAACCTGTCGTCTCAGCAATGCTGTACAGAGTGTAATATAGTTTTTCCCTATCTAAGCTGTGAATAAAATCAACTTCTAAAGACCTTGTCGTGTATTCGGCAAACTCCCAAATAGCATCCTTATGATTCATTTCCTCTACTTTAGCTACAGCATTAAGAACTTTTAATATTTCCACGGTAAGAATTACATTTTTCCGCGCGTAATGTCTTATAGAAGCTAAACCAATATATATATAGTCTCTAAACACAAGGTTATGGATAATCAGCCGTAAATCTCCTTTATCATCGGCAAGATAAGGAGTGAACAGTGCCATGCTTGAAATATCAATCAATAAATCCCCAATTTGATAGGCTGTCCGTGTCGCAGTTTTTGGATCATTATCCCCTATAGCACGGATGGCTATTTCTACTAATTTATTTAAACTATATTCGATATCCTGCACTTCACTTTGATTTCTTCCGATCTCGACCATTGCCCAATATTTGGACTCATCAATGGAATTCTGTTTTTTCTTCCAATACTTTATTAAAGGGGTAGATTGAAACGCATAATTCCCTACCTTATATTCTAGTTGGACTACTATATCGTCTTTTTCAGCTTGTTTAATAAGCGAAATAAAATCAATGGTCTGAACATACCCTGATTTCTCCACCATTATGGAATGGCTTTCCCAATCTGCTCCAGGGACTTGATGTTTAATGGAGTTCGGATTTTCTATTCTATAACTATCCATTTCTTCTACTAATAAATTTTCAGCGATAATAGCTGATTCTTCTTTCATATCATCTGTCATATTACTTACTTGCAGCCATGTCACGATATGATTAATAAAAACAATAAAAGTCACCATTGAGGTCATTGTAAGTATAGTTGCGATAATAGGAATGAAGAAGAAGCTGGTTTCTTTACTGATGAATAATAGACATAGCAGGACATAGTGAAAACTTCCAATAAAGATTCCTAGTGTCCTTTGAGTTACTGAATTCATCATGAAATTTTTTAAAATCCGAGGAGAAAACTGCACAGAAAATGTTGTTAAGGCGGCGAGCACTCCGTAGAAAGTGAAGGTGGTCATCGAAAGAATACCTGCCGTCAATGTACTGAGAATCGTCTGGGTCAGTTTAAACTCCACGGTTATGGCTGAAGGTAGATGCGCCCCTGCATTCATCTGCAAATCGGCAAGAACCGCTAAGACAAATAAAAAGATAGCCGCAATCGTATAAATAATCGGAGTAGCCCACAGGTTCGCATAAAATTTTAATTTTTTCTCCCTTGGTGTCTTTTTATTATGTTCTTTTAACAGCCTAAACAATTTATCAAACATACTTCATCACCTACATTCCTGAACTCCTTAATATATTTCTACATTTCACTGACTTGATCATTGCTTAAGCTTTTTTCCTCCTTTAATAGTAATACTCGTTCACGTTACGGCCACAACTTAAACTTAAACGGTTTGGCATCGCTGAAATTTTCGATTTTTTTCCTTCTTAACTCCCTTCATTTAAAAGAATTCATGGTTTTAGTCATTGGGATAACGGATAATCCATTATTATGGTTCCTATCTTTCCCATTCGGACCCAGGGTTCAGGGACGTATCCGCTTAAAGGAGGTTGATCAATTTTGCATGCAATGCCATATATTCTATTAGTCTTCATTGGTTATATTATTTTTACGATTGATAAAAAACAAAAGAATTTTCCAGTTCCTACGGTATTGTTAGTCCTTGGGATTGTTCTTTCCTTCATTCCATTTTTCACATCACTGGAAGTGACCAAATATATGATTTACCATATCTTCCTTCCTCCGCTGCTATTTTCTTCTGCCTACCGTTTTCCGGCCAAAGGTTATAAAGAAAATGCAGGTATCATCAGTTTCCTTGCCACAATAGGTATCATGTTGACCGTAGCCCTGCTTGGTGCCACTATTTTTGCGCTTAGTGAACCGTTCGTTTCCTTGTCCTTTGTGGGTGCCTTAATGATTGCTTCTATATTGACACCTACAGATCCAGTGTCTGTGACATCCATCCTGAAAAATTCGACTGGAAATGAAAAAATGGCTGACGTGGTCGAAGGAGAATCATTGATTAATGATGGCACAAGTATTGTGATATTCACAGTCCTAGCCGGGATGTTGACCCAAGGAAAGTCATTCAGTATCTTCTCCTTTTTAGGGGAATTCCTATTCGTTTCGCTTGGCGGAGCTTTACTCGGAATTTTATTTGGCTGGCTCGTCAGTAAAGCTGTCCACTTCACCCATAATCGTGAGTATCAAGTCATGCTTTCCATTGTTTTAGCTTTCGGTGTATTCAATCTCGCAGAAATGTTCCGTCTCTCTGGCGTTTTAGCAACAGTTTTCGCTGGAATTATGCTTTCTTTTGAATTTGGAAGATCGATTAAAGAGGATGACTTACGCGACAAGCTGGACGGATTTTGGAACATCATCGAACTCACTGTATTGGCCTTGATTTTTCTATTAATCGGGATTCAATCGGCTCAACATCTTGTATTCGGTGCCTGGGGTTTTGCCATAATCATTTTCTTACTATCATTGATCATAAGACTTCTCATTATATTCGGAACTACTCAGCTATTTCCCCACTGGCGAAATAAGATCAACTGGAGAGAGTCAATCATGCTTACATGGTCCGGTCTGAAAGGGACGATGTCAGTCTACCTCATACTGAACCTTCAATCCAAAGGGGCAGGCCAAGTAGATATGATCCTCTCTCTGGGCTTTGCGGCCGTACTTATTTCATTAATCATCCAAAGTTTAGGCGTATATCCACTTTCAAAAAAAATAATGAAACAATAAAATGCAAAAAACTTCCCCCTGTGAGACAAAACTTGTCGCCCAGGGGGATTTTAATGACCTTGCCGTCTGATATTCTTTCTCTAATATACCGAATTCCTTCCAAATTTGCTGCAAAATTCTTAAAACCATTAAATAGTTGGCATCTATTAAAATTTATCTTCATCTCCTACATATTTTCGCACTAAACCGTTTAATTATTAATCTTCCGTGGAAATCGATGAGCAAAAAAGGTTAGCATTTTTCATATAATACCAGACTTTGGGAAGATGGGGTGTTTTTTATGCATTATGAAAAACATGTCAACAAAAATATGGATAGGTATTATCAATCATTTCATAAACAACCTGACGAGGATTTCATCAAAGATACTACTCAATTTGATAGCATGGAGGAACTTAGGGAATCCATTGCAGTTTTTTGCAATTTTAATGTACTTCCACCCGAAGATTTAGCAACCAAAGAATTAGACGAATTTATATCAGACACGACAGATTATTCATGCTGGTTCGAATTTTTAAATGCATGTGATAAAAATTCAGTTTGATGAGTTCAATGAAGAGAAATTTCTCTATTCACATTTTAAAATCACCTAATGGAGATCCAGCTTCCTAAAGCAATCTCATATAATATACTACCCGGACGTTCACCTAAGGATTTCTCTTCTTTGGAGGTAGAAAGGGATAAACATTAAAAGCAAGCATGACATTTGTAGGAATTATGGTTATGAACCATAGATTGTGTTTGAAGTAGCCAGAAAACGTAAATGGAATGAATGTAAACCAAGAATAATCAGAAAGGTGGATGAGTAATGACAGCATTAAGAGAGTATATGAATACCAACACAGCGAGTCGTGAAGCTTCCGACAATTTGTCTACACTGGCTAAGTGTATGAAAGAAGAAGATGTCGGTTTCGTACCCATTGTCGAACAGGGTAAGTATGCAGGCGTTGTCACAGACCGTGATATCGTAGTAAAAGGGTTATCAAAGGGCTCACCAGAGGATGTAAAAGCTGCAGATATTATGACAGAAAAAATAATTACAGGCTCCTCCGACATGGAAGTATCTGAAGCAGCCCGCTTGATGCAAGATCATCAAATTCGCCGTCTATTAATTGTAGATGAAGGTAAAATCAGCGGTGTAGTCAGTATAGGGGATATTGGAGTCAAAGGTTCCGATGAAATAGCAGGTAATATTGTAAGTGAAACGGCCAAAGGAGCAAGTAACAATTAAAAAGACTACGGTCAACAAATAGTTCACTAGAGGATAAACATCCTATTTGGGTGAAACATTATTAACTATATTAAGATAATATCACAGATAAAAAACAGGTTTAAATTCCTCGGATTTTGTGGTAAGTAATTTATATAACAATATTAAGGAGGTAGATTAAAATGGCTAAGAACAATAATCAAAACCAAAATCAAACTATGACAAGAGAAGAAGCAGGACGTAAAGGCGGAGAGAAAGTAAGCCGCAAATACGATCAAGAGCACTTCGAAAATATCGGTCAAAAAGGTGGAGAAACTACCGCTCAAGAACACGACCAGGAATTTTATGAAGAGATCGGACAAAAAGGCGGAGAAACTACAAGTGAAGAGTATAGTCAAGAACACTTTGAGGATATCGGCCAAAAGGGCGGAGAAACTACCTCTCAAGAGCACGACCAGGAATTTTATGAAGAGATCGGACAAAAAGGCGGAGAAACTACAAGTAATAAGTATGGAGAAGAACATTATGAGAAAATAGGTAAAAAAGGCGGCCGCAACTCAGGTAATGGTTCTAACAATAACTAAGTCGCAGCCGCTTGATCAAATAAAGCTAGGTACTTTATTTAATTAATACCACAATTATAACGGAGGTGTTTGACGATGGCAAATAAACAGTTTAAAACAGGTGAAAAAGCTCCAGAATCAGGCAACTATAAAGTGGATAATCTTGTAAGTGGGAATAAAACAGATGACAATACCGAAATCAGCTTAAATGAAGGCGATCAATTCCCACCTTCCCCTTCCGAAAATGAAGCAGCTTATTGGGTAAAATCATCTTAATAATTTTCTAGCACGTAACATACCCTGCCCTTAGTGACGAACCACAAAGGGCAGGGTACTTTTTCGCATTAACAAAAACCATTGCAGGACCCATAGGAAAAACCCCCTTTATTTTATTCAATCTCTCTATCTTTCTCATATCTATTATTTTTCTTTGGCATGAACATCGCTTCCCCTTCCCCGCTTTTCTTCTGTTGCCCTCTCTTGATAACATCCTATCCGTTATAAATTCTAAAAGCTCTATTCATTGGTTGTACAACTGAATAGATGATTGACATATTCAGATATAATATCTATATCTTGAGAAAACTCGGGTTTCTTAACGAAAATAAAAGGAAAATATATGTTATATCAAGATAATTTATACAAGGAGGAACAATTATGATCACAACAAGTTGTTATGAACAGCTCAGTAACAAGAAATTAGTCGATTTGTATCTTTTTTTGCTAAACAATATTTATGGCGGAGTATTATCCTACGCAATGTTTAACGAAATTGATTTACTTGAATCGATTGCTTTGAACAGAGGTATAAGTCTTTCATATTTTAGTAGAAGAACTCATTCAGAAAAATCAGCTCAATTATTAATTCTCATTAAATAGTTTCCCTTTTCAAGGTTTCACTAAAAAATGAAAGTTTTCGTTATTCGTAAGCTATTAGCTTTCCTAACTCGAATGCCCCTCCATCCATGAAAAGTAGAAATACCCTCTCCGGTGATAACAACCCACTTTCAGGTTGAAACTTTATTATCTCCTCCGAAAACTCCCCCCTTTGATCCTAGAGCCTCAGTGGGGTATTGATTTAAGCTACAGTTCAACAGAAAAAGGAGCAAGCATGCACGTAAATGATGAAACTTCGAACACACTTTGATTTAAATCAAGGTGTGTTTGCACTTTAAAGGGCGATACTTCTTATTAAATGTAAATTTAAGCACCAACCGCAAAACTGACGGATGGTTCATAGCAATTTAAAAAATACTAATTGCGTCTGGAGATAACGACCTAACCTGCTGCAGATAGTGCGTCATGTTTTCGTCATCTTTTTTCCTATAAATGAACAAAAAATGATCAGCTACCTCTGAGGCAAGAGTGCGAAATAGCTCCCCCGCAGCGAACATAGACTCCCATATGTGATCTGGTCGGCTATCCGAATAAGTGGATTCATACCTATTCCAACAGTCATCTGGAAAAAAACACTTAAATTAATTGCCCACTTTTCCCGTCGACACTTGAAAGTCCGTCTGTATTCCGATCCACCAGGAAACCATTTGGTCTAAATCCCTTCTGATGACACAATCGAACATGAACTTGGCATAGGGTACTTCATCACGCCATAGGCTTTTGGCTACATTTTGCTGACACCACCAAAAGTTATTGCAACAACTCATGTATGCCTGTTCTGTCGGTTTTTGGACATGATAATCCGCATCGGTCGGTTCTGGCAAATCAGGCAGACAACCGTCTTTATCCAATAATGGAACCGTCAGTTTATCCTTTCCATAATGTTCATTTAAGTGATTCATTGTTTCAATATGTAAATCGATACGGTTGCCATCTGTAAACAGTATTAAATAGCCATAAAAATCCCTGAAATCACCACTTGATCCCTGGTCATTTTTATCAGGTTCCTGCTCCATCAGCCTTTCTCCGAACACATCAATCCAGTCTTCGTCTTTCAAAAAGGAATCCGTTTCTGTCACGACGTACACAATGTCGTAATCCTGGAATATATCTTTTGATACATTGGCGTTCGTCCTGGAACCATTCATATAGACGGCCCGAATTCTTTCATCCTCTTTGGCAACAGATAAAATTAAATCCATCATTTCCTGCTCACTTCTCATAATGGTGCCTCCTTGAATATTTTCATTTAACCGTGTATCAGTCTCTGTTTTTATCGCGCTCCTCAATTTTCTATATGCAGCTTTTTCGGATTACAATAATGCAAGGGTTCCGTTTGTACCTATTTATTGAAAGGACTACTAATTGCAAGGGGAGAATTCCTTTCCTTCCATATTACATTTTCCTACGGTCAAAACATTTCAAATAAGCTTCTATAATAATCTTACAAATACAGTTAGAGCATTTGAAAACTGAGATTAAAAAAGAGAGAGATTTAACTCGTAACCATCGTATTACGGGACAGCTTTGTTAACAAAAAGCTATGTGGTACTCTACATGTGGAGGGATATAATGAGTGATTTGCTACTTTTTTTATTAATAATTCTAATAGCCGGTGCTGTTACTGGTTACGCTATCTCAGGTCAGACTGGGTTACTGCTAGGACTAGTTGTTGCACTTTTGATATTAATCACAATTCAATTGCAAAGAATAATTGAAATAAGTCTAGATAAAGAGTCATAGTTTAATGACTCTTTTTATCAATCTTTATTAAGATATGGATTAAAATCTCCACCCTAAGAAAAAATAACCAATAATTCCTACTGTAGCAGCAACTATCCCTATATATGTGAAAGTATTTCTCCACCTTGATGGAGTTTTAGAACCACTATCTCTTAAAAAGAAACTCAGTAAAGCTATAACGGCTACTATAACCCCTATCCAAAAGCCGTTCATAATGACCACCTTTCCACAATATTTTTTTATAAATCCCTACCTTATATGAAATACGAAGAGACCTTTTCGAAGTTTCAAAAACAAGCATTTTTAACGTGTTGCCTCGCATTCAGCCTTTCACAATCCTGCCCAATTCTTACGTATAGAAAAGGCAACTATTCTATTGAATAATTGCCCCTCGTTGGTTAAGACCCAGTTCCAAGATAATCTTCACGTCCGGATAAATGCACAGTTACAATGTTAAAGAAACCAAAAATAAAAAGCTCACTTTCTCAGTATTAAAAATGAGAAAGTGTCCTTGCATTCCATATGATAGCTGATCAATATGTGAATAAAAGGTGCCTGTTACCCGATGATAATCTCTCTACTTATATTATACTCCTAATTATAAAATATTTATAGACTACTCTTTCTATAATTCTTGTCCTATACTGTTATATACAAATCTAAAATATATGAGGTGTAACAGTATGAATGACAAAAAAGATGTCTTAGATCATGGCCCTTTCTTTCATGGTACTAAAGCAGAACTGAAAATCGGAGATCTTTTAGAAGCCCAACACTTATCAAATTACCAAGACAAAAAGTCTAACTATATTTATTTCACTGCATCATTAGATGCTGCTAAATGGGGTGCTGAATTAGCAACATCTAAGTCAAAAGAAAGAATTTACGTTGTAGAACCATCAGGTGATTTTGAAAACGATCCGAACTTAACTGACAAAAGGTTTCCAGGAAACCCTACACGCTCTTTCAGGTCTCAGTCACCATTGATAATAGTAGCTGAATTATGTTCTTGGGAAAGGCATTCCGATGAGGAAATAAATCATATGCTTACATCTATAGAAAAGTTACGTGAACAAGGAAAAAATGTAATATACGATTAACCTTCACCATCTATAAAGCCATGACTTAATTTGAATCCGATATGAAATAATTGGGAGGACGATGATAGGAAGTAATTTATTATATTATCTTCAAAGCGGTAGGTGCATTTCCCTTTTCGGGTTATGAACGTCCAGCCAATTTTCTGTTTCCAACTCCATCCAACTGCCAAAACAATTCAAGAATTTCAATATTTCTTCTGAAGTTGATAACGGGTTGATTGCGTACCAAAGCGCTGTTCTCATTTCTTGCTCTTTTTCAGGATAGTGCTTTGAAAATAGTTCATAGGCTGGGAATAGATCTCTTGTGTATGACTGCTCTTGGACGATGACAAGTGCAAGACCAGCCCTCACAATAATTCTCATGATCCATGAACAGCAATCCTTAATGTCTTCAATGTCGTCATTTCCCGTCAAATCATGTTTAGCTTTATCAATCAGGGATGTCAAGTGAATGAGGTGCTCATTAACCAAGGAACTATCGGGTTTATAATCAGGGAGCTTACTTATTAGGTTTTCACCATAAACACAAATCCCATAGGTTTTTAGAATAAAAGGAATCATGGAGCAATATTTCGTCTCCTGAACCTCACTTAAAGGGCTGAATCCTAATTCTACCCCGTTTATAAAAGAGAATTTTCGATCAATAAATTGTTCCGTCTCCTCTACCCAATCCAAGTCAAGTTCTTGAGGGCTGGAATAGGTTACGATTACTACGTCCACATCCGATACACCTTCAATGTCTAATCCTCTTGGCACAGAACCTCTTATGTAGACGCTGTGAATTTCCTTTGGTAAAGCGGAAAGACAGCTTTCATTTATAAGTCGGATGGCTTCTAGAAATTTATTATTGATTTTTTTATGATCCGACTGGTTGATGATATAGCCTTTGTCGTCTAAGGCACATAAAGATCCTATTTCTTTGATTTCAGTCATACTTAAAAGTCCTCATTTCTTTTTCAGATTACAAACACACCCAGATAAAAACATTTCGATTGATTCATTGGTCAGTTATAGTCCCCTGGTGAAAAGTCATTTGCCATTTTCCATCATTAAATATCCAAACAGAGCTTCGTAAAGAGTGTTTCTGTTTACTTTTTATAAACACCTTGAATGTAGTGAGAGCAGATGTTGGTGATAGATGATTCATTTGGAAGTCACTTAGCTTAATACCAGGATCCGCCTCACGTGGTAGACGATTTAATATATTTTCTTTGTCGTATATTTCTCCTGTGCTTGAATATTCAACAAAATCATCAGCTATTAGGTCGTTTAATATTTCAGCAGACTTCCGAACTTCCCCTTTAAGTAAAGTTGTTTCCAGAGTGTACAAATGTTCTTTAAGTTCTCTCTTCTTTTCCACGACGATTCTCCTTCTGTTCTGTACCTCGTTTTGATGGTTTACTACTTTCCTGTCATTTACTATGGTAAAGGAAGTTGGAGTAAATCATAAGCATATGCGAAAAACAACAGAACAGTAACAACGAGTACAGGTATTTTATGCCTCTTAAAGTTATCCAGTGCAAACAGTGCAACTCCAATTAAACATAGTGAATAATATACATAATCGAACCATTCTCCCGTGATGAAGAATGTGTTTATTGTTGATAGTGTAAAAAATAACACTGTTGCAAAAAGATAAATTCTATTAGAATCAGTTTTTTTATATTGTGAGATCAATGATCCCCCTTTTCGTTTTTAGGAAATTCTATGAAATGCTTATTCCGCTTCAAGAGCAAGTGAAAGATACATATCTATCATGCTATTTTTTATATACCTGCGGAAATTAACCTAGATTTTTTATCGGAAAAATTTTCATTTATTCAATGCGTCTTTTAATTCCTTAGCTTGGCTTGAATGAATCATATAATATTCTCCCGAACCATCAGAAAAAACAGCACTACCGTCTTCTTGATACCATACAAACCTTCTTTCCTCATGAGAATCTTGGTAAGTTTCACCTGACTTTGCAATCTTGAAGAAGACATCAGGTGTTCCCTCTACTCCAGCTTCGGGTTTATCAATATTTTCGGCCGTTCCAATAACATCTTCAACTCTAACTATTTTTTTTGAATCACTGATTTCTTCATTCATATTCACGCCGCTTTTTTCTTCATTAGAAAAAGGAGTGCCAACTAAAATTATTTTATTTCCCTCTTCCGAATTCCCCTCCTCTGTTTGAGTCGATGTTTTTTGGTCTTTGGACTCTCCACTACTCCCTTCACATCCTACAATGAATAAAGATAAACTGATAAAAAGTAAAATAAAAAATTGTTTTTTCAAAAAATCACTCCATTCTTAAAAAATGATTAAAATTACATATGCAGGGAATTGTCTGACTAAATTTAAGTTTATCACGATTCGAACTTATACCATTAAGTGAGGGGAGATAACTTATGTCGAAGGGGAGTAAGTTCAAGAGACGCCTGAAGAATGTCGGTCCAGGTGCTATTGTAGCGGCAGCCATTATTGGACCGGGAACGGTGACTACAGCTAGTAATGTAGGGGCACAATTTGGCTATGCGCTTATCTGGGCACTCATCTTTTCCGTTATCGCGACGATGTTTCTCCAGGAGATGGTCACCAGGTTAGGTGTCATTACCAGAAAAGATTTAAGTACCATATTACGAGAGCAGTTTTCCCATCCCATTATGAAATGGTTGACGATTTTATTAATTATTTCTGCTATTGTCATAGGAAGCTCTGCTTATGAAGCAGGTAACATTGTAGGCGGAGCTATAGGGATGGCGGCATTGACAGGGCTTTCTACTGAAAGTTTAGCCATCATAATCGGATTGATAGCCGGAGTACTATTATGGGTCGGGAAGTATAAAATCATCGAACGCGTTTTTATCGGACTTATCCTGACGATGACTTTTAGCTTTGTCATTACAGCCATTGTCATCCAGCCGGATTTATCTGCAATTATTACGCAGGGACTAGTACCTAAGGTTTCGGCTGGTAATGTATTATTTATCATATCTCTTATCGGGACGACGATTGTACCCTACACTTTATTCTTACAATCTTCAGTTGTACAGGAGCGGTTCAAGGGAGAAGAAGAGTTGCAAGATAGCCGCTTTGACGTAGTTACTACAATTTCAATCTGCGGTATCATTTCCGTTGCTATCATCATTACGGCCGCTGTCGCTTTCCCCTCAGGCACTGAAATAGAAAACCCCAGTGCCATGGCAGATCAGTTGGAACCGTTACTTGGATCATGGGCTAAATATGTATTTGCAGCCGGGATATTTGCAGCAGGTATCTCCTCTGCTATGACGGCACCTTTAGCATCTGCTTATGCAACTGCAGGCGCTTTGAAATGGGACAGGAACCTTCGTTCTGCCAAATTCCGTCTGGTTTGGATAGGTGTGCTTCTTGTCGGGATCATTTTTGCAAGTCTTGGCTATGACCCGATACAGCTGATTGTTTTCGCTCAATATGCCAATGGGTTGATTCTGCCGGTTATCGTTTTATTCCTTATGTTTGCCATGAATAATCGGGATAATCTTCAAAACCACGTCAATTCCCTATGGGTGAACATTGTTGGCGGGTTGATCTTCCTCATTACAGTTACGTTATCACTTATCTCTTTTGGAATTTTTTAACACTGCAAAGAATTGGGGTGGCTCAACTATTTGCGAACCATCCCAATCGTCTTTTGTCTTATATAATGAATTAAGAACATGCCAGTGCCTGACCTCCACTTCGTTATAACTTTAGCATAATGGGTGTCAGGCGCATGCATATAACTGTAAAGCAAATGAAGCTTTTATAAAAAGCTGCGTTTCTCTGCCCATGCTCCCTGCATTTTACTAAGGAATACTATTTGCCCAATATGATATGCGTCGTGCATTGCTAAACTCTTCATTTCAAGCACTAATGAATTATCTTCTCCTGGAACTTTTCTATATAAATCTTCATGTTCTGATTTTGCTAGAATTCTTTCAAGTTCACGATGCACATAAAAGTATTCTTGTTTTGTTTCCTCCCAATTTTCTACCGTTTCAGTTGGTAATCGAAATGTAGAATCATTATTTTCTGCCTGAGGTTCATTCGCTGTTTCACCAAGAAATCGCATCAAATATCTCTTTTCATAGAAAAGTAAATGACAAACTAATTCCCAAATGGAATTCATGGTCCCATCAGCTGGTTTCCAAATTGCCTGTTCAAAAGTAATATCCTCTAGCACTTTTTCAAGTGGTGGAAACCAGTCTTCTTCATCTAAGCAGCTTGCCCATTGTTGTAACAAAAGTGTTTTTACCTCCATTTTCTAATTCCCTCCAATTTTAATCTCTTTAATAGATAAAATCATACAGAATTTCCCCAAAAATAAGATGGCATATGACGACATAACACGATACCGAGTACATAAAAATACTTTAAATACCCGCTCACCAAAATATTCAATGTGTTTTCCCATTTTCCTGCATGATACTTAAGATAAAATAGGCAACTATTCTTATTGAATAATTACCCCTTATACTATAAGGCTTGATTTGGAGACAACATTAATATACCAGATTGTTGAAGAAGACTTATTGCAAGAGGACAATAAATATTTCCTTTTGAAAGCAGAATATAATGTTTCTTTTCTTTACCGTTCTTAACCTTTATCAGTAAATATACTCCTTAAAAAAGAAGAAGAGTTAGAAGTGCCCCCTTAATAATCATCTTTATGCTCCTCACCAGTTTTTTCAGTTTTCGCCTCTTTAGTTGAATACTCAAAATCAAGGTTGTTACGCATAAGATTCCGCGCCCGTAACCATTCGGATATGATAACCACTTCAAATATAATAAAAAGCCAGTAATATTTTACTGGCTCTGAAAATTTTACTTTTGCCTACTTAACCATAAAAGCTTGATAAGAGGCAAATATTGCAATCACCCCAACCGCCACTTGAAAAAAAACTACGTATGGATGTTTAACTTTGTTCAATTCATCAACACTCTTAAGAATCATAAAACACCCTAAAATAAGCAAAACAAAGGGCATTACCTTCGATGGTTCTTCAGTGAATAATGCATATCCTGCAAGAGAAACCCCTAAAATAAATAGTACAGTTTTTGCAACCTTCAAAAATATCACCTCATTTTTCCTGATGATATTGTCTCTTACATAATTTATACTTTCAATAGCTTAAGACCGATAAGAATGGAGAGACAAGCATAGAGACCTCCATTCGTTAATGCATGAATCATGATTTTTTCCTGATCCCCAGGAATATAAGTACTGCAGTAATTAAAATCCCGAACCCAAGCACAGGTACAATCCAGACATTCGATCCATTCCCTTGGTCAGACCCTGCAACTTGCTGTTCTGCGGACTCGTCTCCTTCCGCGTTTTCAGCATCATCTGAAGTCGTTTCAGCTGCCTCCGTTTCTGTGTCCTCTTCAGGTGCCGATGCCTCTTCCTCTACTGTATAATTATAGGTCAACTGATTTTCCATGACGTGCCCGTCCTCACCGATGATGCTGTAAAAGACCTCAATGTCCCCACTACCCACTTCTTCAGGAATACTGAATTCTATGACGTTATCAGGGGAATGGGTATAGCTATCTATTTCGAACTCTTCCCCATCTCCATCTGTAACCATCAGAGATGTAGGCTCCTGGACATTGGAATCGAAAGTCAGTGTGACATGAGGTTTTTCTGATGTTAACGTACCTCCTGATTCAGGCTGGGAGCTTTCAAGGTGTGTGTGCGCCTCTACCGCCATTGGCAGTGCAAGTACCATAAGTAAACAAAACATGGATATATATTTCATTGTCCTACTCCTTTTCTCTTTTATTACGAATTCAAATGAGCGATGGTTCACTCCTCCTTCCAATTTAACCAGAGCAATAGTGGGAATACCAGAATAAAATTTGGTGAACAGAAAGACATTAGTTCATGAGCTGAACATAAATAAAGGTTTTTTCGACCCCTTTCTTTGGATATGAAAGCATTTATTTCGATTTAATTCCTGCGCCACAAAGAGGTACAATAATTTTTTCTTCTGGTTCTTTCTTATATTTTAAATAGCCAGCATAGTTAGCGGCTGTGGTCACTTCAACATAAAAACCTTTATCACTAAGTTTCGCGCGGGCTCTCAGAATTTCATCTTCTCCTATGGTTATAAAATCACCATTAGTTTCGCGTATAGCCTCTAAAATTTGCGGAGAACGTGCTGGTGCTGCTATAGCTATCCCTTCTGCTAAAGTGCCTTTATTCCTAACAGGATGGGCTGATAAATCCCCATTGTTAAAAGCCTCTACTAGCGGGGAACAGTTTACTGCTTGTATGGCAATAATTTTCGGCATTTTATCGATTAAGCCATTGGCAAATAACTCTTTAAACCCATAGAATGCACCAAGTAGAAGTGTACCGTTGCCAACAGGAATAATTAATGTATCGGGTGTACCATTCAACTCCTCGTAAATTTCGTAAGCATACGTTTTCGTTCCTTCATAAAAGTAGGGATTATACACATGACTTGCGTAAAAAACTTCTTCTTCTTTTACCGCTTGTTGGGCAGCTTCTGCAATATCTTCCCGTGACCCCTGAATTTGCTTGATCGTGGCACCATGAGCTTTTACTTGAGCGATTTTTTTGGGAGACGTTTCATCACTTAAATAAATGTCGCAAGCAATATTGCAACGTGCAGCGTAGGCTGCAATGGCCGTCCCAGCATTCCCACTACTATCCGCAATAACTTTTGAGACCCCCAATTCTTTCGCCTTCGTCATTAGTACTGCAGCTCCTCTGTCTTTAAAGGATAAAGTAGGCATCATATAATCAACTTTTACATACGTATTAGGTTCATGAGTATCTAGCACAATTAAAGGGGTTTGACCTTCTCCCATTGTTATGGATTTCCATGTCTTTGATTCTTTTTGAATGGCATGGTTTCTAAGTAACGCCATAATGAGTTAGGATAGTGGGTCCAAGATGCCACATTTATTTTAGGAGTATGTTTTATCAAATTTAATACACCGTCACACGTACATTTCCATATAACAGGCGTAATAGCATACTTTTTTCCGCAATCATTACAAATGTATTGTTCCATCCTACATCAACCCCTTAGATATTTTTTATATGCTCGATCCAAAAAATTTTTATACGCGATTGCATCAATTATGTAATTTATTTGTTGGTACGATCGTACGAGCCGGTTGATGTTCACCGAACCTAAATTACGAACCAACACATTTATGACCAAAGAGATCGTATCGACAGAGATATGGAAATGACATGAGTCACTCAGATAATCCATTTCTCCATATAGATGAAGTATTGTTCAGCTGTAATTGGATAACGTGCGACTATATGTATGTAAAAATGTGGATAGGCATCTTCAAATACGAGAGAATAGACGCGCTCATTATTAAAAGTATCCGTTGTAATTTCATTTCAATCTCACTCATAAAATAACTTGTCTATATTTATAGGAGGTAGTTACATGAATAATGTCCTAATGTTCTGCGACCCAGGAATTGATGATTCATTAGCAATAATGTATGCCCTTTTAAACCCCAAAATAAATGTGGTTGGTATCGTTTCAAGTTATGGTAACGTCTCTCAACAACAGGCAACACAGAATGTAGCGTACCTCTTAAAGCTCGCCGGAAGGGATGATATTCCCATCATCGCCGGAGCAAGAAGTCCCCTTAGTGGTGAAATAGCTGTATTTTATCCGGAAATCCATGGTGAAGAGGGTTTGGGTCCAATACATCCTCCAGAGACTGTGCAACGTGAGGTAGTAAATTTTGATGAGATATTTAAAATCATTGATAACTACGCGTATAATCTAGTTGTTGTAGATGTAGGTAGATCTACGTCTTTAGCAATTGCTTTTTTATTGGGCGGAGGAGAATATTTAAGAAAAGTAAGAGCATTTTATTCTATGGGCGGCGCGTTTTTAGTACCAGGCAACGTAACACCTGTTGCGGAAGCTAACTTTCATGGTGATGCGATAGCTGCCAACCTCGTCTTAAACAAGTTGAGAAATATCTTCATCACTCCATTAAACGTTACGAATTACGCAATAATTACACCTGAAACCATTCTGAAAATCACCTCTCAGCCTTTTAATGCTTTTACGCATCTTATAAAACCAATTTTTGATTATTACACCACTGCTTATCAAAAACTGGATCATAGCCTGGCAGGTAGTCCTTTGCATGATGTTTTTACAGTATTTGCTTTAGTCAATCCAGAACAAGTCCAGTATGTGAATCGTCAAGCTTCTGTATCCATTGATTTTGCCAATACAAAAGGAGAAAGTGTAGCAGACTTTAGAACAAAATCAAGCGAACAGATTACAGAAAATACTGATCATATCGCGATATCATTCAACTACGATGCATTTGTAAAAGATTTTACCGCTGTAATGACTACTCGTTAAAGATGAGCGACACTAAAATCCTTCTTTCCTTCCAATATATCTCAAAACCAAGTCTTACTTAAACAGGATCTCTTTCTTTAATTATGCTTATGCAGATCAGTCTAAAAATGATTTTCAACCTCTTTTCCTGTAAATTTTTTCAGAATCAATACTGTAATACCCCCGTATTATTAGTAGAGGTAAAACCTTAGTAATGGGGCTGAAATATACCACCTAATTAAATATTTCCTATTGGACTCCTGCAAACCCCCATTGGAATCTCCTTATGATTAATGTGTTTTTTCAGATTCACAATAGCGTTTCCTTGATAAACTTGTTCCATAATATTTTCTATTTTTTCGCTTTCTTGTTTACTTACTATTTGCTTCATAAGCATTTTTTGGAACCATCGACTAATTTCAATCGGAAAAACATTCCCAGCAATGGAGGAAAGGCGATCATATCCATGTAATACTTTTTCTTCTAAATCGACTTCTCCACCAGCATAAAAACACAAAATATTTCTATGCATACCTTTTTTTATTCGTTCAACTTTTTCTTTATTGCCAGCATCTTTTATACCAACCACTAAATCTATCTTACTTAATTGAATAATACTTTTTTCTGATAAATCAAATCCGGTTCTTTTTGGATTGTTATATAAAATTGTAGGTTTATTACTAAGGTGGATAATCCTCTCTGTATAAACCAATGCTTCTTCTTGCGTCGGTATAACATACGGTGGATACCCAAGCATGATACCTGAAATTTTGGTATGACGAATCTTTTCGGCTAATTCCTCTGCCTCTTTCTGTCTAATTGAAGCTACACCAAATAAAATTTCCATATTACTAATGAGCTCTTCTTCCAGCTCTAATCCGTTTATTATTTTAATTTTCTCTTGGAGATTTAGACTATGCTGTTCTCCAGTAGTTCCAGAGACAAGAACAGATTTCACTCCTTGTTTATAAAGGTCTCTTATATGGCTTATTGTTCCTTGAACATTTAAAGATTCATCTTCAAAAAAAGCTGTTGGTACGGCAAAATGAACTTTTTCAGTTAGCATTTTACAATCCACTCTTTTCCTTTTAATATACTTGAACTAAGCTGCTCGTTAGTTCAATGCTTTCATCCGAATTTTCAGCAAGGATGCTAACCATTGTTCATGATTATTAATTTTCTTTACTTAAGAAATTCTTTCATCAGAAAATAAATTTCCTGCACAAAAAAGAAGCCGATCTGTTTAGTTCGAGTTCTTCAAATTCACTTACTCTCTTTAAGATGAACCTGTTACCACAGCCTACCGCAAATTAAAACACGTGCTGTTGATGAATCGCCAAATTCAGCTAAAATAGAATCTATAATGGCTCCGATTACTTGTCTGGATTTCATTTTTTACAGGAATGCTGCCAAGTTTGTTTTCACAAAAAACTAGCACTAAGTATAATCCAGCAGAAATCATTTTTTTCTGTTTTTAAGTTGCAGACAATTAGAATTGGAAATCCCCATCATCCATTAGCAGGACTACAGTTCCACTTTCTTTAATGCCCACTACTTTCATATCTTCAGTACCAAAGGTCACATTGACTGACAAAAGTGATGTATTTAGACCCGCTGCCTTCAACTCTTCCTCAGATTTGTCAAAGCCATTTTGAATATTGGAGGGAGATGCATTTCCGATTCCGATATGACAGGACGTATTTTCATCAAACAAGGTATTGTAAAAAAGAGTATCTGTTTCAGCAAGAGGAGATTTATTAGAGACCAAGGCAATTTCACCCAGATAATGTGATCCTTCGTCTGTTTCGATGAGATTTTGTAACACTTCCTGTCCCTTTGCGGCATAATAGTCGGTAATCCGTCCATCCTTAAAAATTAGATAAAATTCATCGATGAGACTTCCCCCATAGATAAGAGGTTTAGTACCTACCAATTTGCCATTCACCTTATTTTTATGAGGAGCAGTAAATATTTCTTCCGTAGGAATGTTCGGAAAGAATGGTATTCCCTTTTTATCAATGACACCCCCACCGATATAAAGATGATTTTTAGGGAGACCAACTAATAAATCAGTTCCTCGGCTGTTTGTAAAATGCAGGGATTCAAATTGGCCCTCGTTTAGGTTCTTTTTTCGAGACTCGAAGGCTCTATTGTGACTCTCCCAATCTTTTATAGGCTTTTTCCCATCTGCCCGAGACCCTTTTAATATTAATTTCCATAAAGATTGTAAAGCTTCTTCTTTACTTAGATTGGGGAATACTTTAGTTGCCCATTCAACACATGGCACAGCTAGAAGACACCAGCGTACCTCGTGGGATCTAATTTTCGCGTGATAATCCCTCAGTTTGGTACGAGAAGCTTTTTGGAAACGATTTATCCTTTCTGTAGGAACCTCCTTAAAAACCTCTAAATTTTCAGAAATAATATGGATGTAAGCAGCATCGGCATCGTCCCACTCCTTAAAGCGAACAGCCGGCCAATCAGGAAAGTGATCGATGACACTATCTGCTGCATTTAAGAAAAATTCTTTAGTAGATTGTTCATCTGTCCAATCTATAAATACATTTGAAGCTCCTGCCTCGTAGGCTACCGTTTGAATTACGTGCAAAAGCAGCATTTTGTATATCACTGTGAATAATCAATAATTGATTTTTTTGCAGATTTACACCAGCTCGTACAGCAAGTTCTGCATACTTTTTTAACTGTGCTTCACTTATAAACTCATATATTTCTTTAATCATTTAATTTCTCCCCTGTGGTGTTCTTGTATAATTTTCCTGCAGAACCCTGACCTACTTAAACTAACCTGCTTCGTTAGTGAAAAAGCGATCGTCCATATTGAACAATCGCCCCCATTACTTGAAGACTTGAATTCAAGACAACTTACGTATTAAAGTTTCCCATCACTAATAGGGGTAAAGTCAGGGTAATGCAGATTTACAACTTTAAGGAAATTTTAATATTAATAGCCTAATTTCTCAGCATTAAGTTAAAAAATAAGGCTTTTTATTGCTCCATTCAAGCGCCGGATTATGGAACTGTTTTTAGAGCTTACTATGTATTTCCTTTGTTGGATTATAAACTTTAAACCACTTCTTTAGCATTTTTGATACGTCGTCTTAGCTATTCTCCCTTTCTCTTAAAAACAAATAAAGACCATAATCTGTCCCAACAGAAACATAACCCATTTGCCTTAACATAGCTGTAATATTTCCACGGTGATATGTCCCATGATTCACAACATGAGTCACTAGCTCAGATACACTAGTTTTCATTAAATCGCCGGATGGATTCTCAATTTCAAGAGGTTTGGCTAAATTCCCCTTTTGTCTAAGGAACAACTTGTATCTTTCTGATAACTTAAAAAACATTGCTTCCAATTCATCTATTCCTTTTGACTCTGTTTCTCCTTTTTGTTGGACAGCCAACTCTAATGCATAGTTCATACTTTTACCAGAAAAAACCTCTAACCATCCAAGATCAGAAAGGTAAACATGAGCTAATACGTTAGATATCGATGTAAATACACTTTGAATTTCTTGACGATAAACATTTTTTGGAAGCTCTTTTAGTCGGTTGAAAATTTGTTTATTTGCCCATTCATTATAATCAAACAACTGTAATTCAAGCTGTTCCATATAAAATTTCTCCCTTTCATGTTTAATATAACTCCTACCTGATTATGCGTTGCGGTACTCCATTACGGTTATTCACTTAAGCGCTTTGATTGTAACCTTAGCAGCTTTAGCTATAAGCGCATCATTATAGGAAACATTCTTTTTATCTCGACTGGATAGAATCGCCATGACAATAGGAGCTCTGTTGGGCGGCCACACAATGGCAATGTCATTACGGGTTCCATAGCCTCCGGCACCGCTCTTATCTCCGACCTTCCAGATTTTGGGGACGCCTGCACGAATGAGTTTGTCTCCGGTTGTGTTCGTTCGTAGCCAGTTGATTAGGATTGTACGTTTTTCACTCGGGAGCACGTTGTTGCTAATCGTGAAAGCTTGGAGGTCAGTAGCAAGTGTTCTAGGTGTGCTTGTGTCACGGATATCTCCGGGGATGGCTTCATTTAGGTCCGTCTCATAGCGTCTAGGTTGGGTAACATTATCGCCGATCTGCTTCAGTGCTTTTTCGAATCCATCAGGTCCGCCCAGTTCTTGCAATAATAGGTTCCCTGCGGT
The DNA here is from genome assembly GCF_052246715.1 of Halobacillus sp. H74. Lineage (NCBI taxonomy): Bacteria > Bacillati > Bacillota > Bacilli > Caryophanales > Bacillaceae > Halobacillus > Halobacillus sp. H74. The sequence goes on from NZ_JBQQCI010000008.1 coordinate 145,188, forward strand.
GTTATCACTGTAGCGGATGGCAGCTGCACACAGTTCCCTTAGAGTCATTCCGGTATCTACGTGCATTTTTGTGATGGGCGAATACGTGACCAAGTCTTTGCTCGTATAGGTGATGACTTTGTTGAGTTCACTAATTGAGTTCTGCTGCAGGATTGCACCTGCGGCGAGAGCCTTGTATGTAGAAGCGTAAGCAAATCGTTCATCAGGTCGATAAGCGACCGTTCGCCCCGTTCCAGTGTCGATGGCGTAGACACCGATCCTAGCATCAAACTTACTTTCGAGTTGACTGAATTTTCGATTGCTGTGTACCTCTGCGTAAGCATCATTATCTTTTGCATTTACTTTAGTCTGCAACGGAAGTACTGAAATAGAGGCAAATACCAGAGATGCTGTTACAAACAATAAAAACACGTGAACTTTCCTGTTTTTAGACTTTAATACCATAATGCTCCCTCCCTTGGTGAATCTGAATGCTTATAGAACAAAAACCTCATAAATAAAACCCGTTAGTTTTATCTGAAAATTGGTCTTTACTGCAGCCTAAAAGTATCCAGCCCTTCTTTTCTGAATTATACAATATTAAACATGAAAATTCCCTGCTCGTTCATTTTTTATTCGTTCAAATAAAAAAATTGGTACATCTATCCTTGTTATCTCAAACCTGAGTCTTCCACTATCCTGCCCTTATTTGGAAGATTTTGTTTCGAGATTTTCGCGTAATAGATCTAAATACGTAATGATTACTTTATATTATTCATAAGGCATTATGAAAAACCATTCCAGACTTATAAGTGGAGAAGCTATGGTATCCTCCACACCCAGCATTCTTGATTTCAGTTTCGGTACGCCAATTGCTTCATCTAGGAAATTCCATAAGTTTTGTATAGAACTAACGGGAAATCCATTGGAATTATATCCGTACATCGTTGCGTCTTCATGGAATGTAGGCTGCATGATTTATTTCTTGCCAACGATTAGACCTTCCACATATTACTGATCACTTCGCAATTTGTTCATAATCCATTGATTGGTTTTTGGCTCATTTTAACTATTCCTCCCTCTATATATTAAAGTTTTCTCCTTTAAAAGAGTTTTTTGGCATAAAAAAATGCCAGTTATTTCTGGCATCAACCGTAGGGGAAATTACCATGGTGTGGTTGACCATGAATCTATACCTATAATAATTATAGGTAATATATGCATAAAAAGGTGAAAGCGTTGGTAGTCCCCTATACCATTCGTCTATTTTTGAAACTTTGAAGGTTCGCTAAAAAAAATAGACTCCTATACAATCAACCGTTATAAAAAAACATAGAATGATAAGGAATAAAAAAATAGAGGAGAAATGATGAATGAGTTCATGTCAATCAAAAGGAAAAGGAAATTGCGTACGAGAAGTCCTCGATGAAATCATTAAAGCACAAGATGAGGTGGCGAGCCGAGACAACTGCTGTGACGTAAGTTGTGAGCGTTCTATTCGTGAATTGCTCTCACCGACAGGAAATGGTAATGGCCCAACTACAGTTCCATTCATTTTGTACTGTAAAGATTGCAAGCCTTTTATCGGAAGTTCAGTAGTTCGACGTCAACTAGGTATGTCTCCAAACTTTGCTCTAGAGTGTTTGGAATCACCGATTTTCAAAGCGAAAAAATTCGTAGATGGAAAGAAAGACTGTGTCAAACTTGAACTTTTGATTCCAGTTACTCAAGGCGGATCGCAACCTGGTCCATCCGGAAAGGGGAATCGTGTTTGCGACTACTTCCCGGGTAGCAGCGTAAGAAACCTTCGTTCTACAGGCGTTTGTATCACAGTAGACCTTGACTGTTTCTGCAGCATTACTTGCTTGGAGCCTACAACACCATTGATGGCTACTCAGGAAGAAATGAATGACGCTGTAAGGTGCGATCATCACGAAGAGTAATCATAGAAGAAGTGTGCATGAAATTCTCATGCACACTTTTTTGATGAAACTAGATGAATAGACTACTTATGCTTATTATCCTAAAAAGCCTCTCAATAGATAACTTGAACTACTAGAGGCTTTTTCTAGTCCCTATTATTTGAAAAAATCCAGTCAAAACTAATTTGCAAGGTTAAAAAACCTATCATATCAGAGGTTAAGGCGTTTCCCTTTGAAAATTCCCCCACTAAGGACTAGTTTTTTCAAGAATTCCCCTTACCGTAATAATTAAGTCAGTTATTAACCATTGTTCAGCCTTTATTTTCATCACTTGGAGATCGATTGATGAACGACTTGTATCATCAATATAGCTAGAATTAATATTGGACTTCATAAATAAGAGTATAGAGATTGTTAATAAGGAAACTAATTAAAAAGTGACAGCAAACCACTAAGGAGCCTTTGGTGGTTTGCTGTCTTAAATCTTTGAGCACGCGCGACATGCTTGAATTTTGCAATGTCTACTCCTCTAACCAGTGTTTGAGAAGTAATTTGAGCAATCTTTTCATTTTGGTTATAATTCATGTTGAAGGGCCTCCTGGTATATACAATTGTGTTGCATTAAATAACGTTTTCGGCGTTAATAACACTCCTGCACAACACAATTAAATTGTTAAACCACAAAACTAATGCAACATAACTCTTAACGAACGTTTTTCGTGTTTTGCTGTCTGGACCCCTGTTTAAGCAGACTGAATGACAGTCTGCTTAAACTCTATTATTTCTCCTAACCTCTCCAGTCTGACCATTAATCTTCACTTCGTCTTTTGTCTTTCCATCCTTTATCTCGACTACATAATGGCCATCATCAAGTTCAAATTCAACAACTTCTCCTTTTCCTTCCTCATAGTAACCAGAGTCACAAAGACCTCAAGGAATACTGGCTTTCTATCACGTTGTAAATCATAGGTCCTACTTAAACCTTTAGTTCAAATATCCTCGTTTGAATTAGCATGTTTTGGGAACACTTTCCTTGAATTCGATTTTAAGTAAGGAGGCGTTTCTATGAAAAAGTATTACCTGTTTAGCATCATCCTGGCCCTTGGCTTTATTTTAGGAGCTTGCGGATCATCCGACAGTCAAGACAACTCTAAAGATAACTCTGATTCTACAGAGCAGACAAGTGAACAGGACAGTGAAGCCACTAGTGGAAATGCAGATAGTTCTGAAGGGTCCTCCGAGGAAAATGGCAACAGTGATATAGAAGTGGATAGCGATCTGTCATCTGGCATTGACACGGTCATTGCATCTGTTGATGCTTTGGATTCCAGCTTAAAAGACTCAGCTGCTGTAAACACATTAAATGAAAAAGGGAAAAACCTAGAAGAAGATTGGGACAGTATCGAAAAGAAAGTCGAGGAACAGTTCCCGGATCAATATGAGAAAATAGAGAAAAGCCTTTACCCACTTATTAATGAAGCTAAAAAAGATGAACCTGATGCAGAAAAAATGAAAGAATTAGTGGAGCCTACTATAGACAGCCTGAATGAATTGAAGCAGAGTATTAGTTCTGAGGGCTAAATAATATCATATGGATGCGAACCTCCACATAAAGACTGCCCCCTTAAGGCAGTCTTTCTCTTGCTTCGATTCCTTACCTCGCTTTAGCCTATCGCAAAGGTGTTAATAATATACAATTTATTGTGGATGCTTTAGAGAAGGTTGGTAAAGATGCGAACACCATCAACGATAAGATATTTTCAGACAAACAAGATGCCCGGATCCTTGTACAACAGCTAAACTCTAACACCGTAGATAATAGAGCATGGAGATTAAAAAAGTACTAAAAACTACTCCGGTATTAATTCCACAACTACATCGTAAAAAGGCAGTTTTTAAAATAAAAATCCAATTAATATAAGTGTCACAAAAAGAGAGGGGGCATTTGCCTCCTCTCTACTTATATTGAAAAAACAAAGGGAAGATATAGATCAATCTTAATTTACACTAGATTTATTACGGTAAAGAACGAATCCTCCACCGACAGCAAGGATGACAAAGCCAACCCATGCCCAAGTATTAAGGGAATTGCTATTAGCTTTTCCACCCCTATCTGGATCAGGCATAGGCCTCATGTCAGCACTAAATTTGTCTGGCATTTGTTTGGCAATAGCACCAGAGTTGCCAACTAACTCCACTACCAGCTTATTCAAAAGGTAAACGCCTCTAAACAAACAACCAGCGACTATTCCAAATGCAATAATCCCTCCTAATAATGGTCCAGCCATCATCAATAACCAACCTAGTAATACAGATAAAATTATAGAAAAGAATAAATACAATCCGACTCGATCCTCTTTGTTTCCTAAGATCTAACTCTCCAAATATTTAATGATTTACTTTTCAACCTGTTGCTACAGTTTTGCCCCCCGTTTACGTAAGACTCTGTTTCGAGATATATTCAGAAAAACTTTTAGTAAAGACATTCGTTAGTAAAAGAACAAAAAGACATTAATGCTTTAGCCTTAATCAGAAAAAGCAAATGTGGCGATCGCGCTCTATTGAGCAACCGCCATCTACTGTATCTAAATGATACCGATAATCTTCAATCCTATAAATACGAATATCCAGCTATCCAATCGATCTAAAACTCCTCCATGTCCAGGGAATATTTTTCCTGAATCTTTAACCTGGAAGTAACGCTTTAATGCTGACTCTGCTAAGTCACCTAGTTGTCCTAACATGGATATGAAAATAATAACGATAATGGAAATAAAATAGCTGGAGAAAACCTCCCATTGCCATTGCATTAAAAGTCCTACTAATAAAGCAACTACTATTCCTCCCACTGAACCTTCAACCGTTTTATTTGGACTAGTATTGGGAGCAAGCTTTGTTTTACCCAGTGTTTTACCAACAAAATAAGCCCCCGTATCCGTCGACCAAATAATAATTAAAACAGTGAATGTCCAAATGATTCCTTCCTCTAATCTTGCTTGAACTAACAACTGGAATCCGAACCCAATATATAACACCCCAATTAAAAGGGTTCCAGCCTTTTCAATAGAAAATTGTTCTATAGCTATTTCTTCACTTAAAATCGTAGCTGTAAGAAAAGAAACGATCAGAGCAAGTATTACTTTTATATGTATATCTTCATAGGAGGGGTTAAACAAAGGAATGAATAATAGGACAACTCCTAAGGACCCTATGAACCATTTCCTTCCCCATTTCTTGATTTTTATGATCGTAGTAAATTCATAATATCCAACTAAGGCTAGTAACAACATTGAATATATAAACCATTGTTGACCTATGTAAAACACAATTAAGAACAATAAGGTTATTAATATTCCAGTACTAACACGTTCTTTCATTGCCAACTCTCCAAACATCAGAAAATGTATCTAGCATTATCCCCTCATTAATTACAATTAATTCAAAATTACCTTAATACCACAACCTATAAGATTAAACTTACACGAAACTTATAAGGGAGAGCTTTCACTTATAGCACTCTATCGAGCAATCGCCCCCAATTCATGAAGACTTGAAATCGAGATAACCTTAATTAATCTTTAACCCTTTAAAGCATGTTTACACTAAGTAAGGATTGTATTACAATTTGTAATGTCTTAATTTTCTCACGTTTTTAACCAATTTTGTGAGAAAATGTAGAAAATGACCAAACCGATCAAGGACTCCACCTATATATAAGTGGAGTCCTTGATCATTGTATAGGAAATCATTTTGAGAACAATTTTTTGAACAAAAATACACTCAAGACTAAGATGAATGTAATAATTATAGAGTATTTTAAAATCATAAAGAAAAAACCGGATAAGAAGTTTCCTCCAGAGAAACCATTCCATTTACATCTGTTGTCATTCTTACTCTATCTATTAGGACTAATAGCAATGAATAAGAAGAAATAAATGAATATATAGCGGTTTTCACTAAAGTTTTTTCCACGCTAATCCCCTTAAATCTTTTTCACCATACAAACAATTACATTACTGGCTAAACTGCTTCGTTACCTTAATTTAATTTTTTCCTGTCATCTATTTGTTTTTCAAATAATCGGATTATTTATCATATATTTTTAAAATTAGATAAGAGAACAAACCATTGTTCCATGTTTGCCCCCATTTCTTGAAGACTCTACTTCGAGATAATCCAAGGCCATTTCAAACTACGTAGCTACCATAGGTTTTGGTTAGGTAAGATTTAGAATTCAATTCCGAACGGCGAAGACTATTTCTTTTAGT
>NZ_JBQQCI010000009.1:0-145882 GCF_052246715.1 Halobacillus sp. H74
CTACAACCCAAACTCACTCAATAAAACAAAAACGCTGAATCCTTTGTCTCGCAAAGGTTTCAGCGTTTTCTTAGTTAGCGTCCCAGGAGGGATTCGAACCCCCGACCCACAGCTTAGAAGGCTGTTGCTCTATCCTGCTGAGCTACTGGGACATGACATAATATCAAAGTGGCAGTTGAAGCAACTTTGCTAAGCAGCTTTCCCGACTCTCGGATATTTCAATAAGTTGAAAAAGTATGTATGGAGCGGGTGAAGGGAATCGAACCCTCATCATCAGCTTGGAAGGCTGAGGTTTTACCACTAAACTACACCCGCGTTTTGATAATCTCTTATTTCGTTATGTAATGAGTAAAATTATGGTCCGTTCGAAGCGGACAAGAACAATTATATATAAGAAGTAGTGCCTTTGTCAATAGGTTTGCAGCAAAGAATCAGTCCTTTGCTGCAAGTGATGTTTCCAATTTCAAATCTTCGATGAGTTCCCCGTTGACATGATAAAACTGAAGCTGCACCTGAGCGAGCGTTTCCCACTCTAAAATGGCGTAGGTGGGCTCGTCCCGGTCTCTTGGCAACCTTGCACTACCCGGGTTAATAAATAAAGTGTCTTTTACTTTCTCAGCACCTGCTATGTGGGAATGGCCGAAACAAGCCACTTGAGCACCCACCTCTTCAGCCTTGTAAGAAAGGGGCATTAAAGTGGATTTCACTTGGAATAGATGGCCATGGGCCACTAAAAAAGTCAGGTCTCCGACTTCCACAACCTGCTCATTTTCCATTTCAGGTTCAAAATCACAGTTTCCCTTTGCGTAATAGAACCCTTCTAACTCAGCGGAGTTGTAAGGTAATTCTGAATCTCCGCAGTGGATCATCGCATCAACATTTTCATGTCTTTGTTTAATTTCCACTACTTCTTCTGTTAATCCATGACTGTCACTAATAATCAATACTTTAGGCATTAATCAACACCTCTTTCAAGCTTGAGTCTTAAGCCATTCTTCTATTTGTTTAATTGCGTGATGGCGATGACTTATTTTATTTTTTTCATCTGAAGTATGCTCTGCCATTGTACGCGAAGCACCTTTTGGAATGAAGACAGGATCATAACCGAACCCTTGATTACCCTGTGGCTCGTTGGCAATGCTGCCTTCACAGGTCCCTCTTTTTACAATAGTTGCAGCCCCAGGACGAGCTACTGCAACAGCACATACAAACCTTGCATCTCTTTGACTTTCCGGGATACCTTCTAGATTGTTCAGCAGTTTTTGTAAATTTTCATTGTCATCTTTCTCTATTCCTGCATATCGTGCGGAATAAACCCCCGGTGCGCCATTTAAAGCATCTACTTCTAATCCTGAATCATCTGCTACAACAGGAATATTCAGCTGTTCCATCATTGTTTGAGCTTTAATGACGGCGTTCTCTTCAAAAGTCGCGCCAGTTTCTTCTATATCAATACTTTCGTCTAAGTCGAGAAGAGACTTTACTGATATATTATATTTTGAGAACATATCTCGGAATTCACCGACTTTTCCTTTATTCTTAGTGGCCACTAATAATTCTTTCATGGTTTATTTAGTCACTCCGGACTTTGCACGAATGACATCTGCCCATTCACCGATCGCTTCATCCTGAAGTTTAATTATATCTTCTACGCCTTTTTCTGCAAGAGCAAGCATTTTTTGTAATTGCTTCATTGAGAAAGTAGCTTCCTCTCCCGTTCCTTGCACTTCAACAAATTCCCCTAGCCCTGTCATGATGACGTTCATATCTACTTGAGCCTTACTGTCTTCTTCATAGCACAAATCAAGTATTTCATTGCCATCAGGTAATACACCTACAGAAATAGCTGTCAGAAAATCTGTAATGGGAAGTTCTTTAATGGAGCCTTTCTTCACTAATTTCCCTAAAGCTATTACGACCGCAACGAAAGCTCCTGTAATCGAAGCCGTACGTGTACCTCCATCTGCCTGTATGACATCACAGTCTACCCAAACGGTACGCTCACCAATTTTATCTAAATCCACGACAGCACGTAAGGAACGTCCAATCAAACGTTGGATTTCCATTGTCCGGCCGGAAACTTTCCCTTTAGAAGACTCACGGATATTCCGCTGTTCAGTTGCTCTTGGCAGCATTGCATACTCTGCTGTAATCCATCCTTTTCCTTGATTACGTAAAAAAGGAGGCACACGGTCTTCTACACTAGCGTTACATATTACTTTTGTATCGCCAAAACTGATAAGTACGGACCCTTCTGGATGTTTCACATAGTCTGTTTCTATTGTAACGTTTCTTAATTCGTTAACCTCACGATCATCATTTCTCATAGATGAACGACCTCCTTTTTCTACATCATTATCCTTGCCCATCTTAACACAAAATACATCCACTCGGTAGTTTAACCAAAAAGGAAGAAGCGTTCCAAAAGGGTTAACTTTCGGAACGCTCCTTTCTCATCAAGAACTCTTATACTTCTTCTGCTCCGCTGATATCTGAGCGGGAAACCGGTTCTGCAAGTGGTTCTCCAGATTCATTCATCACCTGTTCTGCACCATCCACCTGTACCTCTACGGATTCTACATCAGAAAGATCTGTCAAACTCAACACAAGGCTTGCTAATGCTGCATTAGACAATGAAGGATTGTCAGCCCCTGTTAATATTTTCTCATTGAAAGATACAGACAACACGCCATTTTCAAGTCTGGAACTGACCATTTCCGCTCCTTCATTGAAAGGATTCATCAGAGAACCACCTAATTCTGGTCCTTTGAGGAGTGCTTGTACCATAGCTGCATATTCATCCTCCCCTTTCTCCACCCTAGTGGTTACAGGGACGTGATAAACCTGGTCACCGTTTTGAGCTGGGAAATAAACGGTGACGGCTTCACTGTTCAGTACATCAGTTTGAACACCCACAAGATGGTTAATCCCGTCAGAGCGGGAAACCCCTTTTGTAATTGGGGTCCCGTCTACAGGCATAACTTCTTGTTCATGACCATTAATCCACAACTTAATACGGTTTACATTATCAAATTGGGTTAATGTATATGTCATCGCTTGAAGAATCTTTTCTTCCTCTTTCGCATCGTAATTACGGAATTCCTCTGAAACATCAACGACCAATGTTCCATCCTCTTGAGGGTTCAAACCTAATATCTGTGTTCCCGCTGGTAAAACGGCCTGGAATCCATTCGGAAGAAGGTTTGTTACAGGTCCATCTTTCACTAGATATTCCAATGCCTGAGCGGCTACCTCCTTGGATGCAGGGAGCTCTAAGGTCTGAGGGGCAATCATACCATTTGCATCCATCAAGTACAGCTCACGCGCAACGGTGGATGAAGCAGATTCACCTTCCGAATCTTCGCCAGCCCCATCTGTTTCTTCCCCATCTCCTTCGGGTTGAGGTTCCTCACTACTCGGATCCGGCGTCGTGGTCGCCTCCTCTTCTGGTGTATCCATTTTCTCTAACGATTGCTCTCCTTCAAAAAGGCAGCCTGTCAGCAACCCTGTACTCAATAATAATAAAACTACAAGCAAAAAGGGTTTGTAGCCATACTTCTTCATAGTTTTCCCTCCTGAGATAGATTGTACTACCATATATACGAGCCCCATGGAGGATTAGACCAGAGAATTTCAGACCGCCTTTGTATAATACGCCTTCTTTGATTAGAATCAGTTCAAAAGAATCTGATTAGATCTTTCGTTGAGTATGAAGTAATATATGTACGCCAGTACTTTTCAGGCTAAAAAGAGCGGGAGAACTTATGTCGTACTGCATGTAAAAAGCTCAGCCATCAGAGGGCTGAGCTTTTTACACTTTCTAATTCAACTAATTTCAGAATTTTTATCGGTTCTTCAAACCAGCTATTTGCTACCATGCGGAACTTTTCCATATCACCAGTCGTATAAAATTCATGTTCAGGAGGAGTATCATACGTATCCAGGGCTTTATGGTAAGCAAGAATCAAACTAGCTTCTCTTGCAGTTTCTTCACCTGAACTGATGACCTGGATATGATTTCCCATTTCTTCCTGTACCAAATCCTTGATTAATGGATAATGTGTGCAACCAAGTATCAATGTATCAATATGATTCATTTCCTTCAAAGGCTGTAGTGTTCTGGAAACGATCCCTTGTGCTTTTTTACCTGTCAAAATACCTTCCTCCACCATAGGTACGAAAGGCGGACAGGCTAGATCATTGACACGAATCGCCTGATCGATGGACTTCAAGGCTTCAGGATATGCCTTACTCTGTATCGTACCTTCCGTGCCTATGACTCCGATCCGTTTATTTTGACTCACTTTGATGGCAGCCCTTGCCCCTGGTTCTATGACTCCGATCACTGGGACTGGTAATTCTTCCTGCAGCTCTTCTAATGTATAAGCTGTTGCAGTATTACAAGCAATGACGAGCATTTTTATATCTTTTCCTAATAAATGATTCACCATCTGCCATGTATAAGCTCTCACTTCTTCTTCTGAACGAGGGCCATACGGACACCTTTTCGTATCTCCCAAATAGATGAATCTTTCTCTTGGCAGTTGACGCATCAGCTCACGAGCTACAGTTAAGCCGCCAACGCCTGAATCAATGACTCCGATCGGTTGTTTCACTTCGCATCCCTCATTTATTGCTTAGTTGTCCTGCTCCTGGTCTGTTTCTCTCATTTTTTCATGAAGTACATGCAACAGACGGTTTAAAGTATCCACATCATCCTCCGATACATCTTTAAGAACTTCCTCTAAGTAATTTTGCCGTTTTTCAATCACTTCATGTATGATCTGCTTACCTTTCTCTAATACATGTATACGTACGACCCTGCGATCTTTAGGGTCTCTCACACGTTCCACTAAATCATTGTTCTCCATGCGGTCGACCAAGTCAGTAGTCGTACTGCAAGCTAAATGAATATAATTGGAAAGTTCACCTATCGGCATATCCCCTTTTTCCAATAACCACTGCAGTGCAACAAACTGCGGTGCTGTAATCGGGTAATGATTCAAGATTACTCGTCCTCTTTGTTTCACGATTCCAGATATGTAACGTAGTTCCTTCTCTACATCTGCCACCGTGGACGTCTGTTGTGATTTTGTCACCTTCAGCACTCCTAACGAAAATACTTTGTAAACCTTATTCTCATGGTTATGCGGTAAAAATTCAAGGTAATTGATATTAATTATACAAAAAACCCTTCCAGGTATAGCTTAAAATCACAATACCTGAAAGGCTTCTCCCATTCCAAAAACAATACCGTGCTTTTCTATGGAGATTACAATTCCAGTTCACCCATACGTAGCAGTTCAACAACTGCCTGTGACCGTCCCTTCACCCCTAGCTTTTGCATTGCGTTTGAAATGTGATTCCGCACAGTTTTCTCTGAAATAAAGAGCTCTTTTGCGATCTCCCTTGTCGTTTTGTCCTGTACTAGAAGCTCGAAAACTTCTCGCTCCCGCTTGGTAAGAATTTGTGTTGGCCGATAGCCGTCCTCCTTCACAAGCGCACCCCTCCTTGTTGTTTCTGAGCTATTAAAAGGGGAATTATTTAGTCAATGTATCGTATGAGTCGGAAGGTTGCCCTGTGCTACGCTTTCATGATTTAGACACAAGCCCGAGCTCTTGAGCTTTAAAAAGGGCTTCAGTCCTGGAGCGGACATTCAGTTTATTGAATATCCCGGTAAGCGTATACTCGACACTCCTCTGCGACATGTGTAACGTTTGGGCGATCTCCCGATTGGTAAAACCAGATGCGACTTCTTTCAAAATCGATTGTTCTTTTTCGTTCAACGAAAATCCATTGCAATCGGAGGAATCAGATGTTTCACTTACACTCGCTTCTGAACGGCGCAATTGTTTGAACAAGTTCAAGGGAATCACTACCTCGTCCCTGGAAGCACAACGGATAGCCGTTACAAGTTGTTCGCTTGTCGCCGTTTTACTTACGAAGCCATTGATATCTGCTTCCACCAGCATATTGAAATGGGTGCTCAAATCAAACCCAGTATATATGAGCAATTTTAAGTCAGGGTATGTTTTTCTAATACTTTTGGCCAGTTCAATTCCATTCATCCCCGGCATGTATAAATCAAGCAGTAAAATATCATACTGATTCTTTTTCAGCAGCTGTTCTACCTGTTCATTTTCATAGGTGACATCCACCTTCATATCCGCTTCTTGTTCCAACATTGATTTAGTACCAGCCCCTACTGCAGGGTGGTCATCTACAATCAAAACTTTCGTCATACTTGAACCTCCTTGTTAGCCGTACAAGGAAACGTAACAATCGTTTTAAACCCTTCTCCCGGCGCTGTCTCAATTTCTAAGTGACCATTCAAACCGTTTACACGCTGTTCAATTCCAGAAAGACCAATATGGGAGAACAGATCCCGCCTTACGGAATAATCCATCCCTTTTCCATTATCTGAATATAACAACATGACTTGATTTCCATCATTTGATAAAGATAACTTCACTATTTTAGCATCTGAGTGTTTCATTGCATTCGTCAAAAGTTCCTGAACAATCCGAAAGATTGCCAGAATCCGTTCTTGATCCAATTCTGCATCGAACCTTTCATTGGTGAAGTACACCGTAAAATTCGATCTTAACTGATATTGATGAATCAAGTTTTTCAATGACTGAACGAGACCTAGTTCTTCTATGAACGCAGGGCGTAATTCATTACAGGTCTCCCGGATCAAATGAATGCTGTCGAGCAGAGACTCCTTGTACATCATAAGTTCTGCATGCAGGCTCCGAGTCAAATCATCCCTGTGACCGATTAAATCATCCATTCTTCTATAAAGATACAACTGTTCCTGAAGGACTGTATCATGCAAATCAATGGATAATTGCTTTCGCTGATTCTCCGCAATCGTGAATAATAATCTGGACAGCCAAGTCGGGTACTTTTGCGTTTGATCATTCTTCAATGTGCGCAGTTCTTTCACTAAATCTTCAATCAGATTCATGTTTTCAATCGCGATGTTCGCATTATATGAGATGGTTTGTAAATAGGTTTTCTCATCGCGGTTCAATGTAGTATAGTCCTTTTTCCCTTTACACCACATCATAGTTAATTTCTCTAAAGAAAATCCAACGATCACTCCGAAACCTTTTTCAGTCTCAATGATAGACCCGATATCAAAACTATGATCATTCAAGTGTTCGTGAAAGTGATCTATGATGTCTTGAGGAATCTTATCGTATACACAATACATGTCACGATCGTTATGTTTGGAATAAATATAAATTTCCCTCACATTCAATACGTTCCGCACTTCGTCTCTCATCACCTTCATTAAGTCGACAGCATTCGATTGGTCTTTCATATCCTGCGCCATTCTGTGCATACTCTCCTGATAACTATAACGGGCAGAAAACAGATAACGCTGCAAACGAAAATCCAACACTTCTTTAAGAGACAAGAAAATAATCAGTGCCCCATGTATAAATAAATAGTTTTGTATATAATCGATCACTGATAAGGAAGCTGGTATTAACCACCCGATGGCAAAGGTTAAGATCAAACTGGGAATAACAGAAAGAATAATATAATACCTTACACGACTGATGACAAAATTTATATCAATCAATTGTTCTCGAGTGACTAAATACATGAATGTAATCGGCAAGGCAATCAGAAAGACTGCCCCTATTTCGAGGGAAATGATTTTAATGCCAAAAGTCAAAGCCGGGATTAAATACAATAATATATAAGGGAAGAAAGCAATCGTCATCCCGATCGCCATATAATTGAATATTGGACCTACAGGAGATTTCTTATATATAAAGAGGCCCCGATAAATTATGAAAAAGAGGACAATATATAAAATCATTAGTACAGCGCCTGGGACAGAGTTGAAATAATCTGGGTATTGCTTCGTAATCAGAAAATAACTTTCAAAGAAAGAGACAAGAAGTACGAAGGAATATAGAAAATATATTATTTTTTTCGAAAACCAGTAAATTTGTAACTCTTGAAAATAATTATATAAAAAATGAACCAACATAACAGGAGAGATTAAAAATAAACTCGTGTTTAAGAACAAACTATATAAATCATCCCTCACTGCACCACTATTGCTCAAATAACCAGTAGCAACCGCCAAGAAAAACAATATTAACTGCTCAGCTGAATAACGCTTTGGGACACGTTTGTGAACAAGATAGGAGATTCCTAAGATAACGATGAAAAAGAGTACAGGAAGAATAATATATAAAATCCAATGCAAAGGACTCGATTGATTTATGTTTTCATATAAGATTTCTCTCCCTGTATATTCTACTAAAAATGATTCAGCCTTTTCCACCTCATCAAACATAGATACAGATTGATGTTCTCCAGGTTTATTGCCGTTAATGGACTGGATCTCTCCACCAACTGGGACACTATGACGGTCCGCCCAGCTGCCATTCTCCACATTGACAATGACCCATTCTTCCTTTTGCTTATCTACATCAATACCTAAAAAAGGTTGAGTAATGGAATGTATAATCAAGTAACATGCTGATAATATGAAAAATGATAAAACGATCCATTGGGACCATTTGAAATTACGCATACTATATCCATCCTTAAACGAATTCAATCAAGTCTATTATACTATCGATAAGAAGTCCTACAACCCCTTGTCCTATAGAAATTATTGTAACTTTTCACCCCTGTACTAAAAGAAAACAAATTAAAGACGAACACACACGTTTCAAATGTCATTTTTCACAGGAAGGAGAGCATCGAAACCCTTGGATGAGCGGACAGTTACGGTGTGTTTTAAAGATTATATTTCAAACGGAAAAAGACCTCTGTACTTTTTAAAGTACAGAGGTCTTTTAAATGAACTTTATACCCGTTGATCACTGCCAAAGAAACTCTTGAAAGATTCAATGGCTGTATCACGGTTCAAGGCAGCAATTGAAGTCGTCAATGGAATTCCTTTTGGACAGGCCTGCACACAGTTTTGTGCATTTCCGCATCCCATTAAGCCTTCTTCATCCATAATTGTCTGAAGTCGCTCACTCTTATTCATTTCCCCTGTCGGGTGAGAGTTGAACAAGCGAACTTGAGAAAGCGCAGCTGGACCTATAAAGTCAGATTTATCATTTACGTTCGGACAAGCTTCCAGGCATACCCCGCATGTCATACATTTGGAAAGTTCGTAAGCCCATTGACGCTTACTTTCAGGCATCTTAGGTCCTGGTCCAAGGTCGTGTGTTCCATCAATCGGAATCCATCCTTTGACTTTCTTCAAGGAATCGAACATGCGACTGCGATCCACAGCAAGGTCGCGATTAACAGGGAATGTTGTCATTGGTTCAAGACGAATCGGTTGTTCCAACTGGTCGACTAGAGCAGTACATGATTGCCTTGGTGTACCATTGATCACCATAGAACAAGCCCCACAAACTTCTTCTAAACATCCCATGTCCCAATAAACCGGTGTGGTCGCTTCTCCGTTTGCATTGACGGGATTACGGCGAACTTCCATCAGAGCGGAGATGACATTCATATTCTCACGATAAGGTATCTCAAACTTTTCTTCGTAAGAGGGCTTATCTGGATGATCTTGACGGGTGATAATAAACGTTATCGTTTTATTTTCGCTCATGATGCATAACCTCCTTTATTTACTTTTCGAATAATCACGTTTACGAGGTTCGATTAATGATGTATCCACTTCATCATATCGGAAGACGGGCTTGTTATTTTCTTTATCATAACTAGCTACTGTCGTCTTCAAAAAATCTTCGTCGTTTCGTTCAGGGAACTCTGGCTTATAGTGTGCGCCACGGCTCTCGTTACGGTTATACGCCCCTTGAGTAATTACTCGCGCTAACTGAAGCATGTTCCAAAGCTGACGTGTGAACATTGCGCCCTGGTTGCTCCAACGGGAGGTATCGTTGATATTAATTCGTTTATAACGATCCATCAGTTCCAAAATCTTCTCATCGGTTTTGAGAAGTTTATCATTCTCACGCACAACGGTTACATTATCCGTCATCCATTCACCAAGTTCTTTATGGATCTGATAGGCGTTTTCATCGCCATCCATGTTCATGATATCTTCAAATTTCTGTTGTTCTTCTTTCACTTTTTCATCAAAAAGTGCTGAAGTCATGTCATCAGAAATTTTATCGAGACCTTCGGTATATTTCACTGCATTCGGTCCTGCCTCCATACCACCAAAGATAGAGGATAGTAAGGAATTCGCACCCAGGCGGTTACCACCATGCTGGGTATAATCACATTCTCCGGCAGCAAAGATGCCTGGAATGTTTGTCATTTGGTCAAAATCAACCCACATACCACCCATAGAATAATGGACAGCTGGGAAAATTTTCATCGGAACTTTCTTCGGATCGTCTCCTACGAACTTTTCATAAATTTCGATAATACCGCCAAGTTTAACGTCCAACTCTTTAGGGTCTTTATGAGACAAGTCCAAATAAACCATGTTTTCGCCATTGATTCCCAGTTTTTGGTTTACACACACATCAAATATTTCACGTGTGGCAATATCACGCGGTACAAGGTTTCCATAAGCCGGGTATTTCTCTTCAAGGAAATACCAGGGCTCACCATCTTTATATGTCCATACTCTTCCACCTTCTCCACGAGCAGACTCGCTCATAAGGCGGAGCTTATCATCTCCTGGAATGGCAGTAGGATGAATTTGAATGAACTCACCGTTTGCATAGTCAACCCCTTGCTGGTAAAGAGCGCCCGCTGCGGATCCAGTATTGATGACAGAATTCGTGGACTTACCGAAAATGATTCCAGGCCCGCCAGTTGCCATGATAACTGCATCTGCTGGAAAGGCTTTGATTTCATGGTCGCTCAGGTTTTGACCGACAATTCCACGACTGATGCCTTTTTCATCAACAATCGCCGAGAGGAATTCCCAGTTTTCATATTTAGTAACCAAACCGTTCACTTCGTGGCGACGAACTTGCTCGTCCAATGCATATAGTAGCTGTTGACCAGTCGTAGCACCTGCATAAGCGGTACGGTGGTGTTGAGTACCTCCGAAGCGGCGGAAATCAAGCAATCCTTCCGGTGTACGGTTGAACATGACACCCATACGGTCCAACAAGTGGATAATTCCTGGTGCAGCATCACACATTGCTTTTACAGGAGGTTGGTTTGCTAGGAAATCCCCCCCATATACTGTATCGTCAAAGTGTTCCCATGGTGAGTCTCCTTCACCTTTTGTATTAACAGCTCCGTTAATTCCACCTTGGGCACATACAGAGTGAGAACGCTTAACAGGTACAATAGATAACAGATCTACGTGAACCCCTTGTTCCGCTGCTTTAATTGTTGCCATTAGGCCGGCTAAACCACCACCGACAACAACAATATTTCGATTTGTCATGATTGAAGCTCACTCCCTTAAATACTAAAATCTACCTCTACATGTCTAAAATTGAGTCAATATAAATTTAACTGCCGTATGCAAATTGGATCAGTGTACGTACACCGACATAAGAAATGGCAACGAAAATGATAATGCTCGCATAAGTCATGATCAATTGTGAGCGTGGAGATACAGTGATCCCCCAGCTGACGAAAAATGACCATAATCCATTAGAAAAGTGGAAAGTAGTTGATATTACCCCTACTATGTAGAACCAAAAGAAAAACGGCTCAGTAAGGATGCCTTCCATCAACTGGTAATTCAAGTCAGCCCACCCGAAACCGATGGCAATCCTTGTTTCCCAAACATGCCATGCGATGAAAATGAGCGTAATGATTCCAGTAATTCGTTGGAAAATGAACATCCAGTTTCTGAAATAACCGAAATTCGATAAGTTGCTCTTAGCTGTGAATGCAATATACACCCCATATATGGAATGAAATAATAGTGGTAAGAAGATAATGAAAATCTCCAGTACATAACGATATGGCAAGCTCTCCATGAAATGAGCTGCTGCGTTAAATGCTTCTGGTCCACGTGTTGCAAAAAAGTTCACAGTCAAGTGTTGGATCAAAAAGATTCCGATAGGTACTACTCCTAAAAGTGAATGCAGTCTTCGATTGACGTATCCGCGTGTTCCCGCCATATTTACCCCCCTCATGATGATAGCAGATTAAAAACAACATTATTCAGACAGTTAAGCGCTTTTATAACAACTTAAAAATAATAGGAAAAGCCCCTCTTTCCTAATACACGTCTGACGAATGTGCAATTTGTGACATGTTTATTGTACTTCTATCATGTATAAGCGTCAAGAAAGCACGTTTATAAAATCCTCAAAAATACACATTTATTTCCTTTGGATTAAATGAAATAATTATCATTGCGCCGATTTCCATTTCGAGTGATAATAAAGGATAGAAAGGAATGAGCGTTTTGAAAGAATCTACAAAGTTAACGACCAGCAACATTTCATCGCTTGTAGGCACTGGAGCAGGATTCGACCTGATGCGTTATTATACTCTCCCTGACTTTTTGGGAAAGGATGCTCCCTATCTACTCTATTACATGGGAAAAAACATGGCTAGACAGACAAGCATATCCACCTTTGAGGAGCTTTATGAATTTTTCCAGTACATGGGATGGGGAGAATTGAAACTGGTGCAGGAAAAAAAGAAAGAAATGAAATTCCACCTCACGGGCCATGTGATAGAAAAGCGACTTCATCAACAGATATTTCATGTCGAGTTTCGTCTAGAGTGCGGCTTTTTATCTGAAACCATTCAACAAATCACCGAACATACATATGAGTGTTTTGAAGAAAAGAACACAAAAGAAAATTTCATTGAAATCAAAGCTATGAAAGGTTGAACGGTTATCAGCAACTAGTGAGTTCACTTACCCCTGTCACTGTTCAACAATCCACAGAAGAACCAGCTGTCAATCTTCCGCTGGTTCTTCTTCTTGATTTAAGTGGATTAGTATCGTATTCGCTACAGGTTCCGGCACGCCTAATCGTGTAATTTCATTCAATTCAGCATTTTTTATATCATGCAATGATTTAAAATGACGAAGCAGCAACCTTCTTCTTTTTTGGCCGACCCCAGGGATGTCATCCAACTCAGATTGAATGGCCCCTTTCCCACGCAATTGCCGATGGAATGAAATTGCAAAACGGTGCACCTCATCCTGGATCCTTTGCACTAAGTAAAACTCCTGTGATTTCCGGTCCAAATCAACTGGAACAGGTGGATCCCCATAAAGTAATTCGCTCGTTTTGTGTTTATCATCTTTCGCTAAACCACACAGAGGAACATCCAGCCCTAATTCATTTTCCAACACATCAAGGGCTGCTGTCATTTGTCCTTTTCCTCCATCCACCACAATCAAGTCGGGAAGGGGAAGATCCTCTTTCAACACACGTTTATATCTGCGCCTTACTACTTCTCTCATCGTTTCATAATCGTCAGGTCCTTCGACATCCCGTACTTTGTACTTTCTGTATTCTTTTTTATTTGGTTTGCCGTCGATGAAGACGACCATCGCTGAAACCGGGTCGACCCCCTGGATATTTGAGTTATCAAAAGCCTCTATGCGATGCGGTGTTTCTATATGAAGATGGTTGCCTAAAGATTCAACAGCTTTAATCGTTCTTTCTTCATCTCTTTCAATTAATGCGAATTTCTCTTCTAATGATATTTCGGCATTCTTCATGGCCAGCTCAACCAGTTCTTTCTTTCTCCCTCTCATCGGAATATGAACTTTCGTTTCAAGTGCACCTTCTAAAACATTCACATCTGTAGCCACCGGTACAAGAATCTGCTTAGGATATGGGTGGTTCTGGTGTAAATAAAACCGTCCAATATAGCTCAGGAATGTTTCTTCAGGGTCATCAAAGAACGGAAATAGAGCGACATCACGTTCAATCAATTTACCTTGTCGAACAAAAAAGACCTGAACACACATCCAGCCTTTATCATAGGAATACCCAAAAACATCTCGATCCACTTGGTCATTCATTGTCATTTTCTGCTGTTCCATCACTGATTCAATGTGTTCGGTTTGATCCCGCAGTTCTTTCGCCCTTTCAAAATCAAGATCCTCTGAAGCTTCATACATCCTTTTCTTAAGATCCTTCTTAATTTCAGTATGCCCACCATTTAAGAAGGAAGTGATGTTCTGGACAATTTCTTCATTCGTATTTTTAGAAACCTTGAATTCACACGGACCTAAACATTGATGCATGTGATAATAAAGACAAACACGATCCGGCATGGTATTGCATTTTCTCAGTGGATATAACCGATCCAGTAATTTCTTTGTTTCACGGGCTGCGATAACATTAGGATAGGGTCCGAAATACTTCCCTTTATCTTTTTTAACATTCCTTGTCACAATCAATCTGGGGTGGCGCTCAGCTGTAACTTTCAAGTATGGATAGGTCTTGTCATCTTTAAGAAGGACATTATACTTTGGATCGTATTTCTTGATTAAATTCATTTCCAAAATCAAAGCTTCAATCTCTGAAGTTGTTACTATATATTCAAAATCTATGATTTCACGTACTAACCGCTGCGTTTTGCCATCATGAGCTCCAGTAAAATAAGAACGAACCCTGTTTTTTAAAACTTTAGATTTACCTACATATATAATGGTTCCATTCTTATCTTTCATCAAATAGCATCCGGGCTGGTCAGGCAATACTGCAAGTTTTTCTTTTATCGTTAAATTCATAATGATTCACTCCATCACTTCGAGAAGTTTATATAAAGAAAATACCACACTGGTGAAAAGTTATGCATTATAAAAGCCGCGCTGCTTGGCAACGCGGCTTTTATAACGGAAAACTCATTCTTAGGAATGCTTAGAAATCAATTCAGCCAGAGCTTCTTTAGGTTGGAAACCGATCACTTGGTCTACAACTTGCCCGTCTTTGAAAAGAAGGAGTGTCGGAATACTCATAACTCCGTACTTACCAGCTGTCTCCTGGTTCTCATCTACATCCAACTTAACGATTTTCACTTGATCGCTCATTTCTTCATCTAACTCTTCAAGTACAGGAGCGATCATTTTACAAGGTCCACACCAAGGAGCCCAAAAATCAGCCAGGACAAGTCCTTGTTTTGTTTCTTCAGTAAAGTTTTGATCAGTCGCTTTTACAATTGCCATACTATAATTCCTCCTCGACCAATAGTCTGTTTAGAGTATATCACTATCTATTTTTAGTGACTAACAATTTGTTTATACCTTATTTAAACACGGAATAAAGCCGAAGCCAAATATTTGGCTTCGGCTTTAAGGGAAAAATTATGCGTTGACTTTCATTTCTTTCACTTCTTCGATCAATTTAGGTACGACATCAAACAAGTCTCCTACAATCCCATAGTCAGCTACATTGAATATGTTTGCTTCTGGATCTTTATTGATCGCAACGATTACTTTGGAGTTAGACATTCCCGCTAAGTGTTGAATTGCTCCTGAAATTCCGCATGCGATATACAAATCAGGGGTAACGACTTTCCCTGTCTGCCCAATTTGCAAGGAATAATCACAATAACCAGCGTCACAGGCTCCCCGCGAAGCTCCTACGGTTCCACCCAGGACTTCTGCCAGTTTTTCCAAAGGCTCAAATCCTTCTTCACTTTTCACACCGCGGCCACCGGCAACGATTACTTTCGCCTCGGATAAGTCGATACCATCCGAAGACTTACGAAGAATGTCCTTGATCACTGTGCGGATATTCGTGATCTCCACATCTTTTTCAGTGACTTCTCCACTCAATGAATCGTTACGCTCCATTGCAGGGATATTGTTCGGACGGATAGTAGCGAAAATAAGTCCATCTGTTATTTCTTTTTTCTCAAAAGCTTTACCTGAGAATATCGGGCGCGTGAAAACGATATTGCCACTTTCAGCAACAACTTCAGTAGCGTCCGATATTAAACCGGATTCAAGTTTACTTGCTAATTTGGGTGTCAGATCTTTGCCGATAGCCGTGTGACCCATAATGATTCCCTCTGGAGACTCATCTTCAATCACTTGATAAACCGCCTGACCATAACCATCAGATGTATACGTTTTCAATTCCGGGTTTGAAATTGTAATTACACGTGCCGCTCCGTGATAAACCATTTCTTGACCCATTTCGTTCAAATCACCATCACCACATAAGACTCCGACGACTTCGCCTCCGTCACTCACGATATTTGCTGCAGCAATAGCTTCAAACGTTACATTACGTAATGAACCTTCTTTAGTTTCTCCGATCACTAATACTTTTTTACTCATAACGATTCTCCTTTCCCTTCCTCTATTTACAGTACTTTAGCTTCTGTTTTCAGTAACGAAACGAGTTCTTTCACTTGATCATCTACTTCGCCTTCTAGCACTTTACCAGCTTGTTTTTCCGGTGGAAGGAAAATCTCAGTAGTCTTCGTCTTAGGTTCAACATCATCTTCATCTAGATCGAGATCGTCTATTTCCAATTCATCCAAAGGCTTTTTCTTAGCTTTCATGATTCCTGGTAAAGATGGATATCTAGGCTCGTTCAACCCTTGCTGGCAAGTAACGAGCAATGGAAGACTTGTTTCTACTTTCTCTACATCCCCTTCAACATCCCTTTCAATATTGACGGTCGATCCATCAATGTCAATACTTGTAATCGTCGTTACACAAGGGATATCTAAACGTTCTGCTAAGCGTGGACCTACTTGGCCACTAGCTTCATCAATTGCTACGTTTCCTCCTAAGATGATATCCACTTCACGATCCTTGAAGAATGATTCCAGAATTTTCACTGTAGTGAACTGGTCCCCTTCCTCAAGATCGTCTTCGGTATTGATCAGGACAGCCTTGTCAGCCCCCATTGCTAATGCGGTTCGAAGTTGTTTCTCAGCTTCCTCTTCCCCAATGGTCACGACTGTAACTTCTCCGCCATGCTCCTCGCGGATATTGATGGCTTCTTCTACTGCATATTCATCGTATGGGTTAATGATGAATTCAGCACCATCATCTTCAATGACCCCGTTGTTGACGGAAATTTTCTCTTCTGTGTCAAAGGTTCTTTTCAGTAAGACGTAAATATTCATGTATATTACCTCCTGGACTATTGATCTTTAAATGCTGGACTTCTTTTCTCAATAAATGCCTGTATGCCTTCCTTGGCATCTTCATTGCCAAATACTTCACCAAATGCTTTTGCCTCTGCGCTTACACCTGTTTCAAATTGCGAAGTGTGGGCAAATGGAATCAAGTTCATCACATGATTTATTGTCGGGCCACTTTTACTGGCAATGGCTTTCGCAAGTTTTTCTGCTGCAACAAAAAGCTCTTCATTCGTAAAGCTTTGGTTCGCCAATCCTATTTGCACGGCTTCTCGTCCTGATATCGGGATACCTGATAAAATCATTTCGTAAGCCTTAGCTGTCCCTACATGCCGTGGAAGACGCTGGGTTCCAGCGAATCCCGGAATAATTCCGAGGTTCAATTCCGGCAAACCCAATTTTGCATCATCAGTTACATAACGTATATGGCAGGACATAGCTAACTCTAACCCGCCACCTAAGGCTGCCCCATGGATCGCAGCAATAACTGGTATGGGGAAGTGTTCAATTCTGTTGAAAAGTTCCTGGCCTTTTCCTGACAATTCTGTATAATCAGAAGCTCCCTGCAGGGAAGTAAATTCTTTAATATCTGCTCCCGCCGAGAAAAATTTGCCCTCACCCTTCAACAATATCGCTTTTACAGAACAATCCTTCTCGATTTTATCCAGCTCTTTTGAAAGATCTTGCAAAATCGTACTTGATAATGCATTGGCAGGTGGACTCTGGATGGTTATCTCCGCTACGTTTTCCTTGACTTGCAATGTTAAAGTAGACAAAATGACATCTCCTTTTCACTGACCGTTATGGGCTAATCCATGAATAATCAAGCTATGGACTTCTTTCGCCTGGTCTACTATGTTATATCGCTGGTCCTTCATGACCCAATTGGTCACCGTCTCATCCATAGTGCCAAAAATCATTTGACGTACAAGACGGCGATCAAGGCCAGTGCGGAACAGCTTTTCCTCAACACCCTCTTCAACGATTTGATCAATGACTTTAAGGTAGCGTTTCAATACAAGATTGATTTTTTGTCTCAATTCTTTGTTTGATTGACGCAATTCCAACTGTGTCACAATCGCAAGATGATGATCGGCAGACAGCTGTTCAAAATGAGTGTGGATCAGAGTGAACAGTTTTTGTTCAGCTGACTGCTTTGAGGTTGTTTCCTGCTCAATTTTTTCTATGAACTGCCCCATTTTTTCTTGGAACAGAGATACGAGGATATCTTCCTTGTTTTTAAAATAAAGATAAATGGTTCCATCAGCCACTCCCGCTTTTTTTGCGATCTTTGATACTTGTGAGGAGTGGTATCCATTTTCAGCAATGACTTCGACTGCTGCATCGATAATTTGTTTGAACTTAGGTTTGTTTTTTTTCACTGTCTATCTCCGCCTATCCATACCGAAAATGAATGAATCATCATTCATCTATTATTCTACAATCAAGGAAATATTCTGTCAACTTTTCTTTTTAGAGACACTACTGAACACTCTCAGACTCCTCATACTTCTGTTTTTCTTCCTCAATTAATGTGCGGCGAAGAATTTTACCAACAGCAGTTTTAGGTAACTCATTACGGAATTCGTAAAGACGAGGGACTTTGAAGGCCGCCATATTCTTACGGCAATATTCATTCAACTCTTCTTCTGTAATATCACTGCCTTGCTTTTTGACGATAAAAGCTTTTACTGTCTCGCCACGATATGGGTCAGGTACACCGACAATGACCGCTTCCTGTATTTCCGAATGCTCATAAAGGACTTCCTCAACCTCGCGTGGATAAATGTTATAGCCACCAGCGATGATCATATCCTTTTTACGGTCAACTATATAGAAATAACCATCTTCATTCATATAACCCATATCTCCAGTCCTGAACCAGCCGTCCTCACTTAATACTTGGGCTGTTTCCTCAGGCTTGTTCCAATAACCTCTCATTACTTGAGGACCTTTAACAACGATTTCGCCAATTTCACCGTGATCAGATTCTTCATCCGTTTCCATTTTGAAAATCTTAGCATCTGTGTCAGGCCATGGGACTCCTATGCTGCCACTGACTCTTTGCCCCCATACAAAATTGGAATGGGTAACAGGGGAAGTTTCTGTAAGACCATATCCTTCTACAAGTTTTCCGCCAGTCACTTCTTCAAATCGTTCTTGTACTTCGACTGGTAATGGCGCTGAACCACTGATGCACGCTTCTATAGAAGACAAATCATATTTCTTTAAGTCTGGATGATTCAACAGGGCAATATAAATGGTCGGAGCTCCTGGGAACAAAGTGGGGCGTTGTTTTTCAATCACTTTCAAAACGTCTTCAGGTTCGAACTTCGGCATAAGCACCATTCGATTCCCCATCATGACCGACAAATTCATAACAGATGTCATACCATATACATGGAAAAAGGGAAGGATGGCTAAAACAGTTTCTTCACCATCTTTACATTTGTACAACCATTTTTTAGACATTTGGGTATTTACGACTAAATTATAGTGCGTGAGCATTACACCCTTCGGAAAACCGGTGGTGCCTCCAGTGTATTGTAGAAGAGCCAAGTCTTCCAGAGGATCGATTTCAACAGGCTTTACATCTCCACTGCTTGTTTTCAACATGTGTGTCCATAAATGTGTATCTGTAGATTGTTCTGGTTTAACAAGCACTTGATATTGCCTTTTTTGAATAAACGGGTAAATTTTGTTTTTAGGAAACGGCAGGTAATCTTTAATACCTGTCACAATGATGTGTTCTAGGGACGTGTCTGGTTTCACATTCGCCGCCTTCGGATAAAGGACATCCAAACAAATGATCATCTTGGTACCCGAATCATTCAATTGATACTCCAATTCCCTTTCCATATACAATGGGTTTGTCTGAACGACGATTCCACCAGCCATCAGCACTCCATAATAAGCGATGACGGATTGTGGACAGTTGGGAAGCATAATCGAAACACGGTCACCTTTTTTTAAGCCTAAACTCTGCAGATAACTGGCGAGGGACTGTGCCTGGTCGTACACTTCCTCATAGGTAAGTTCTTTCCCCATAAAATAAAGCGCTTTCTTTTTACCGTAAACTTTTGCACTCGCTTTCAAATAATCGTGCAATGGACGATTATCGTATTCCAGGCTGACTGGGACTTCTGGTGGATAATGCTTATGCCATGGACGTTGAAAGGTTGTCATACATGCATGCCTCCCTTTTAGTTGTCTTCTATTCTATTATAACGACTAAAGAATCATTTTTGAAATATTATTTTAAATTTTGAAAATTTTACATAAACAGCGGGGAAGTTATGAAAAAAGTCCTTTCCGAAGAAAGAACTTTTTAATTATAGGATGAAGAACAGTACACCAACAATTAGGAATAGCGTAGCTACCACCATCAGTATTTTAGCTAAAGTTTCCACAAATCTCTCCCCTTAAATGATATTCGCTCCAATCACGTAAGAAAGTCCTACAGATATGATTAACGATATAAATCCGACCGCCCGGTTATCAGCCGCTATTTCCTTATCGATTTTAAAAGAAGGGGTTAGAAATTCAAAAATGAAATAGCCAAATAAAAGAAGGACAAAACCATATAACCCCCACCCCATCGTTTGAATGAGTGAATCATTATGTTCAATCGAAAAACGAAAAATATTAGCGATTCCGAATATCTTTCCTCCGGTAGCCATAGCTACTGCGATATTTCCTTTTTTTATTTCTTCCCAATTGTTATATGAAGTCACGATTTCGAAAACTGCCATGAAAACGATGAGGCAAAGGACTACGACACTGTAGCGTGCAGCTGTTTCGACTAACGTATATTCCCAAAAAACACTCATATTCGCCCTCCCCCTTACCTTTCCATTTTAACGGAGTTCTAATACAGTAACTCCACTTCCACCTTCATTCATTCCCCCGGCACGGTGGCTGGAGATATTCCGATGGTTCTTAGCGAAATTTTGGACGGCTGTTCTCAGTGCTCCTGTTCCTTTTCCGTGGATGATGGAAACTGTAGGATAACCAGCAAGCAACGCGTCATCAATGTACTTCTCTAATTTGTTCAAAGCATCTTCATATCGTTCTCCTCGAAGATCGAGCTCTGTTTTCACATGAAAGCTCTTCCCTTTTACAGTCGCCATCGGCTTCTCTTTATATGGCTGTTTTGCTTTTACGAACTCAAGTTCCTTACGTTTTGCTTTCACCTTCATAACGCCTACTTGTACCTGATACTCATTCTTACCTGTCTGCTCAACAATGGTTCCTTGTTGATTCAATGTGAGCAGCTTCACTTCATCACCAGAGTTCAGTTCTTGAGTATCTCTCTTAGGTGCCGGAGACTTCTGTTTCTTTTTAGCTAATTCCGGCTGAGCTTCTTCAAACATCTTACGAGCTTCAATCCACTCATGCTCTTTCATTTGAGCCTGTGATTTCATGTTACGGATTTCACCAACAATGCCTTCCGCTTCTTCTCTTGCTTGTCGAATCGCCTTTTCTGCTTTTGCTTCCGCTTTCTCGTAAAGCTTCTCACGCTGCTCTTCAAACTGATTCCACTTGACCTTCAATTCATTTCTCAGATCTTCAGCTTCCTGAAGGAGACGCTCAGCTTCATTATAATCGTGTTCAGCTTCCCGTTTGGATTCTTCCAAGGACGCAATCATATTTTCGACACTTTGAGAGTCGACACCAATGTGACTTTTAGCAGAGTTGATAACAGATTCATCCAATCCCAGCCTCCTGGATATTT
Source organism: Halobacillus sp. H74 (assembly GCF_052246715.1). Lineage (NCBI taxonomy): Bacteria > Bacillati > Bacillota > Bacilli > Caryophanales > Bacillaceae > Halobacillus > Halobacillus sp. H74. The sequence continues at coordinate 21,755 of NZ_JBQQCI010000009.1, forward strand.
CAAATGCATTACTGCGCCCTGGCACTCCGATAAGCAAACGGTATGTCGGTCTGAGAGTTTGGATGTCAAATTCAACAGAAGCATTGATGACTCCTGGACGATTGTACCCATAGGCTTTCAGTTCAGGGTAGTGAGTTGTTGCAATAACTCTTGCATCCCTTTGCACTACTTCATCCAAAATGGACATAGCTAGCGCGGCACCCTCCTGAGGATCCGTTCCCGCTCCTAATTCATCAAATAGCACAAGTGAGTTATGGTCGACCTCTTTTAAAATATCAACGATGTTTGTCATATGGGAAGAAAAGGTGGACAAGCTCTGCTCAATGGATTGCTCATCGCCGATATCAGCGTACACCTCATCGAATACAGCTAGCTCACAACCGTCCAAGGCAGGAACTTGCAGCCCAGATTGGGCCATCAAAGTAAACAAACCCACCAATTTCAACGCAACTGTTTTACCACCTGTGTTAGGACCTGTGATGACTATCGATGAATAATCTTCGCCGAGCTCGATGTCATTCGGGACCACTTCATCTCCAGGGATTAAAGGGTGTCGAGCTTGTTTCATCTTAATTCGGCCCTCATCGTTCATGTTTGGCATCGAAGCTCTCATGAGCTTGCCCAATTTCGCTCTTGCAAACATGAAATCGATATAGCCTAATACTTCAACATTTTCATATAAGGTTTGATGATTTTCTGCAATGGTCTCAGAAAGTTCCTTTAAAATCTTTTCCACTTCGTTCTTTTCTTGTACTCGGGACTCTTGAAGTTGGTTGTTCAAATCGACAACTGTCTGCGGTTCTATGAAAAGTGTAGCGCCAGAAGACGATTGATCATGAACGATACCACCGATCGATCCTCTGTATTCTTGTTTAACAGGGAGGACGTATCGTTCGTTACGAATGGTTACGATGGCATCTGAAAGCATTTTTGCCTTCGACTTTGTAAAAGCATCCATCTTATCCCTGACACGGCTTTCATAGGTACGGATTTTGGAGCGGATTGACCTCAATCTCTCAGAAGCACCATCCATCACTCCACCATTCTCATCAATACAATTTCTAATATCGTTTTCGAGTTCCTTCATTGGTACGATTCCTGTGATCATTTCCCTCAGAATCGGCATTTCAGGTTCATCCATATCTTCCACAAACCTTTTCAACTGCCTGCCGCCATATATGGTACTTGCAATATCCAGGCATTCCATCGCACTCAGAATCCCCCCAATGGTTGTCCGTTTCAAACTCGGCTTAATATCAAAAATTCCGCCTAGTGGAACATGTCCTTTCAAACGTAACACTTGTGCAGCTTCGTCTGTTTCCATTTGCCATTTACGAACCTGGTCTATATCAGAGGAGGGTTTCAGACCTGCTGTCTTTTCTTTCCCTAAAGACGATGCAGTTTGTGCATTTAATTGCTCTATGATTTTTTTGAATTCTAATACATGAAGGATGCGTTGATTCATGTGTAACCGTCTCCTTTTATTGCTGTTAATGAATGTTGAATTTATCCATTAACTGTTGTTTGGTCCATGTGTTTATTACCGTGCTTTTCCTCAACCACCCTTTGCGGGCTGCACCTATTCCTATATTCATGTGGTCAAGCATTGGATAACTGTGGGCATCTGTGTTAATTGCTATTTCAACCTCTTCTTCCTGGGCCTTCATCAACCATTCCCAGTTCAAGTCCAAGCGATTCGGATTAGCATTAAGCTCAAGAATCGTCCCTGTCCGCTTCGCGCCTTGAATCAAGCCTTCTAAGTCAACAGCATATCCTTCTCTCCGTCCGATCAACCTTCCGGTAGGGTGCGCGATCATATTCACATGCGGATTTTCTAAAGCGTTTGTCAATCGTTCCATTATTTTGTCTTCTGACTGTTGGAAACTTGAATGAATAGATGCGATTACAAAATCCATTTCTTCTAAGAAATCGTCATCAAAGTCCAGGCTTCCATCAGGAAGAATATCCATTTCAATGCCAGCAAAAATATGGAAGTCATCCATCGCTTCATTAACTTTTTGTATCTCTTCACGCTGTGAGCGAAGACGCTTTTCATTTAATCCATTAGCTACACGCAAAAATTTAGAGTGATCCGTAATGGCGATATACTCATATCCCTTCGACTTTGCACGCTCTGCCATCTCTTTTATGGACTGAGCTCCATCACTCCACGTTGAGTGCATATGGAGATCTCCACGAATATCTTTCAAATCAACTAAATCGACAGGTTCTTTGAACCTATCTACTTCTCCATAATTTTCTCTCACCTCTGGAGGAATGAAATGAAGGTTGAAGTGTTTAAAGAAATCTTCTTCGCTATCAAAGGTTTTGACTTTCCCACTTTCTACATTCTCGATTCCATATTCACTTATTTTTTCATTTTGCTGCTTTGCCAGCTGTCTCATGGCAACATTATGATCTTTTGAACCTGTAAAATGATGGAGAGTCGTAGCAAATTCTTCAGGTGCTACGATGCGGAAATCAATGCCGATATCATATCCTTCATTGACGACAATCGACACTTTCGTTTCCCCTGAGGCGACTACATCCTTGATATCTGGATAAGATAGCAATTCGTCCCTTGTGTCCTCAGGTTTTTTTGATGCAATGATAAAATCAAGATCTTTGATCGTTTCACGCATCCGTCGTAAACTTCCGGCTCTTGAATAGCGGTCGAAAGTTTGAGCCTCTTCCAAGAACGATTCGATCTTTTCAGCTAATGGCAGCATGTGAGCAATGGGCAGACGCTCAGGTCTGGAATGAGCATCTTCTAATGCTTTCAACATTTTCTCAGCAGACTTTTTGCCGAAACCTTCAAGCTCTTCTACTTTTCCGCTCTCTAAGGCGTCCTTCAGTGATTCGGCATCTGTCACTTCTAATTGCTTATAGAGCTTGGCCAATTTCTTTCCGCCAAGCCCTGGAAGGTCAAGTAAAGGAACAAGACCTGCCGGAACCTCTGCTTGCAACTGTTTTAAAGTATCAGACTCTTCATTCTTTAAAAATTCATCGATGACAGCTGCTGTCCCTTTACCGATCCCTTGCATTTTAGTGAAGTCCTCAATTTCACTGAGTGAACGGTCATCTCTTTCTAAAGCCTGGGCAGCTTTTCGATAAGCAGATATTTTAAAAGGGTTTTCCCCCTTCAACTCTAAATAGACAGCAATTTTCTCTAATAATTTTATTACCTGTTTTTTATCAATAGCCATTTAAAGATCTACTCCTTTTCATGGTTTCAATTTTATAGGGAGCGAGGTAATGGGCAGACGCATTTTAGCAGCTTCCTGCTTCTTTCAAAGTAGTCTTTTTTCAATGCCATCTCCAAACGATGAAAAAGAGCCGCCATGATCGAAATCATAGCGGCTCTACCTGCATCTTTTCTAAACGTCCCTAATCAGCCTGCTACATGCTCAATCCATAATGTTTTCAACTGTTCCGAAAACACCGGCGTATGTTCTACAATCAGCTGTGCAAGCATCGACCCGTCCAGAGCACTTTGAACACCTGCAAGTGGAACAAGTGCCGCTATGTACAATAACACAAACAATATGACATAGTTTTCGATGAAGCCTAGAATTCCACCCAATAAGGTATTTAAAGAACTCAGGATCGGGAGTTCTGACACGAAGTCCAGCATCGAAGCAATAATATGTAAAATGATCTTAGCTCCGAAGAATATGATGGCAAATGCTATAGCATTATAAAAACCCTGCTCCAATGGCAGATCATCTAAGAAAACAGCCCATGAAGAATCTTGTGGCAACTCAGGGTAGGGGACCCATAAAGTCAGTTTCGGTGCCAAATCATCATAGTAAATCACTGCAAGTACAAAGGCTATTACGAAACCGATCAAATGAAACAGTTGAAGGATAAACCCTCTTTTCAAACCAGTCAAAACTCCGATAAATAAGATGAATAATAGCAATAAATCAATCATAATCTCAGTTGTCCTCTTTCTCTTTCTTTTCAATATAGTTCATCAGTTCTGTACACTCTTCCTTCAATTTCATATATTCGTTCATTGTATTCACAGCGGTCAATACGGCGAGCTTTGCCGTATCTAGACTAGGGTTCGCTTCATGAATTTCACGCATTTTCTGATCCACCAGACTAGATACCATACGGATATGATGGGGCTCCTCATGACCAACTATAGTGTAAGACCGTTTATTGATCTCCACTGTAATTCTTTTTTTTCCTTGGTCTGACTGCGACACATACATACCCCCTAGTTTCTCTCAATCCTAAACTTTATATTAACACGAAGGCTTACAATTAGGAAACCAATATGGACGTATTTAGCAAATGTTCTCATTTCCTATCCAATTTGCTATACTGTCCTTATCATTTTCTAATACAGAAAGGAACTCATTATGCCCCAGGTTGTATTAAAATTACCCGCCTCTACTTTGGAGGAAATGAAAAAACATTACGCAAAACAACAAAAAGCGAGCCCTCCTTCACATGCATTGTTCGCAGCCAAAACCAGCAACTGCATGATTACCGCTTACCGTTCCGGAAAGGTACTGTTCCAAGGGCAAAACCCTGAAGCAGAAGCGGGGAGATGGGGGGATGTGACAAACACCTCTTCACAAAAAAAGAAAAAAAGCAGTGTGAACCAACATGAATTCTACCCTGATGATAGGTTGTTCCAAAGCTCTCATATCGGTTCAGATGAAGCGGGTACAGGAGATTATTTCGGCCCCATAACTGTCGCGGCGGCATATGTTACAAAAGAACAGATTCCTCAATTGAAAGCAATCGGTATAAAGGATTCCAAGAACTTGTCAGATGCTCAAGTCACTGATTTGGCCAAAGACATTGTCTCAATGAAAATTCCGTATAGTCTCTTACGCCTTCCGAATAAGAAATACAATCAATGGCAGCGCAAAGGATGGAGCCAAGGAAAGATCAAAACCATTCTTCACCACCAGGCCCTCACACGTCTATTAGAAAAAATCGAACCTGAAAAACCAGCTGGGATACTAGTGGACCAGTTTTCAGAACCGCATGTTTATCAAAAACATCTAAAGAGTGAAAATTTGTTTCTTCAGGAAAATGTGTATTTCATGACAAAAGCAGAAAGTCATTCCATTGCAGTGGCCACAGGGTCGATTCTTGCCCGCTCCGCATTTGTAAAAGCTATGAACCAGTTAGAGTTTGATACAGGCTTACCTATACCCAAAGGTGCTTCTTCCAAAGTGGATAAAGCTGGTGCTGCTATTATTGAAGCCTATGGTGAATCTAAACTTGAAGAGTTAGCCAAAGTCCATTTCGCTAACACACAAAAAGCCAAGAAATTAGTAAAATGAATACACAGGCATATTTTTTCAATTTTTTAAAAAATTGAAAAGGGTACCTTGAAATTCAAGGTACCCTTTCCTATGAGTCAGCCGCGCAACTCTGCTTCATGCCTTTCTTTGACAGCCGATAAAATCCGGTTATGAGTTTCCTCTACCTCTTGATCCTTCAATGTTCGTAATGGATCGAGATAAAGAAGACTATAGGCTAAGGATTTCTTCCCTTCTGGCAAGTGTTCTCCTTGATATACATCAAAAACCTGTACATCTTTAACGAGTGGAGATCCAGCTTCTGCAATCGTCTCCTCAATGGTTCCTGCAGATACCTGCTCATTTACGACCAGAGCAATATCTCTTGATACAGATGGGTGACGAGGAATCGCCTGGAAAGTTTCCTCTTTTACATATTCTTGGAAGAGTTCTTCTAAATTCACATCAAACACATAAGTTTCTTTCAATCCAAGCTCTTTTTGCAACTTCGGATGAACTTGTCCCGCGAATCCTATCGTTTTTCCCGCAACAGCAACAGTAGCCGTCCGGCCCGGATGCATATGTGGAAGTTTGGCTTCCTCGTATGTGAAAGGTAGATCCAGCTGTTTGCTGAGTCCTTCCAATATACCTTTCACGACGAAAAAGTCGACCTGTTTTTTCTCTTGCTGCCAAGGGTGGCTTACCCATTGCCCCGTTATGGCCCCAGAAGCACGCAACACTTCATCAGGTTGTTTCGTCACCTTTTGCTCTTCACTGATGAAAACAGTACCTACTTCATAATAAGCCAGATTTTCCTGCTTTCTTGCCACATTGTATGACAGGGATTGCAATATTTCCGGAAGCATGCTTAAACGCAGGTAACCATGATCTTCACTCATCGGCATGGCCAACCCGACAGGATTATTTGCACGGGCACTTACTTCTGGACTAACTAACATGGATGCTTTCTTTTCATGTGTCAGTGAGTAAGTAATCGTTTCATGCAATCCTGCGCCTTCAAAGTAATGCTTCATTCTGCGTTTCAACTGTTGTTCCAGAGTCAATCCACCTGCTTGAGAAGCACCCTGGGGTAACGTGTAAGGGAGGTTGTCATACCCATAAATACGTGCGACTTCTTCTAACATGTCTTCAAAAATGGTAATATCTCCTCGTCTCGTAGGAATAGAGACGGCGAATTCTTCTCCATCTTGTTCAAAAGAAAATTGCAGACGGCGAAAGATATCTGCCATTTCATCAGTCGTGATTTCTGTGCCTAACCGATTGTTAATCACACTTGTCACTACGTTGACCTTCTTTTCAAAGCGATCTAATTCATCATGGCTCACTACTCCATTTAATACGGTCCCGCAGGCATATTTCTGGAGAAGTTCACATGCACGTTTACCCGCTCGTTCAACACGATTAGGATCAACACCTTTTTCGAATCTAGTGCTGGACTCACTACGCAAACCATGATCCTTCGAAGATTGGCGAACCACAGATGGATTGAAATAAGCAGCCTCCAGAATGATGGTTGAAGTATCATCCTGCACTTCAGATTTCGCTCCCCCCATTACTCCTGCAATGGCGTGTGCCTCTTCACCATTAGTAATCACCAAGTGTTCAGGTGTCAATGTTCGTTCCTGATCGTCTAAAGTTTTAATCGTTTCACCTTCACCAGCCCGTCTTGTCAAAACCGTTTTCGAACCAAAGCGATCGTAATCGAAAGCATGTAAAGGTTGACCATACTCCATCAAAACATAGTTCGTTATGTCAACAACATTATTAATCGGGCGTATGCCTGCTGCGGTGAGACGGTTACGCATCCATAGAGGAGAGGTGCCGACCTGGATATTCTTAATTACAAAAGCTCCATAGTAAGGATTGGCATCTGTATCTTTTACAGAGACTGATATATAATCTGCCGCATTCTCTTCAGCAGGTTTTACGTCTTCTTCCGCTAGCTCGTAAGAACCATCAATCGCTGCTGCTACTTCGTATGCAACCCCTGCCATACTTAAAGCATCAGAACGATTCGGTGTCAAACCGAGTTCAATGATCAAGTCATCGAGGTTAAGGAGAGATACAGCATCGGTTCCTACCTCAACATCCTCCGGAAAAACAAAAATCCCATCAGTAAATTCTTTTGGAACATCCTTTTCATCTACGCCTAGTTCCTGCAACGAGCATATCATCCCGTTCGATTCTTCACCACGTAATTTCGTTTTCTTAATTTTGAAATCTCCTGGCAGTACGGCTCCAGGCGTGGCAACAGGTACTTTTTGTCCCTGAGCTACATTCGGGGCTCCGCAAACAATTTGCAGGGTTTGTTCACCGATGTCTACTTGGCAAAGGTTTAATTTGTCTGCGTTAGGGTGCTGCTCGCAGGAACGGACCTGCCCGACGACTACACCTGTAACCGTATCTGCCACAGGTTCAACACTTTCTACTTCAATCCCTGTCTTAGTAATGATTTCTGCTAACTCTTCTGGAGAGTAATTACTCACGTCTATATATTCTTGCAGCCAATTTAATGATACAAGCATTTCTCTATTCCTCCTTTATGCCTTATGATACTGTTCTAAGAATCGGATGTCGTTCGTATAGAAATGCCGGATGTCGTCCACTCCGTATTTCAGCATAGCAATCCGCTCTGGTCCCATACCGAAAGCGAATCCAGAGTACTCTGCAGAATCATAACCTGCCAACTCCAAAACGTTAGGGTGGACCATGCCGCCACCTAAAATTTCTATCCAACCTGTACCCTTACAGACTGAACACCCTTTTCCTCCACAAACTTTACATGAGATGTCCATCTCTACAGAAGGTTCTGTGAAAGGGAAAAAACTTGGACGAAGACGGATTTCCCGGTCTGAACCGAACATTTGCTTGGCAAAAGCATTCAAAACACCTTTCAAGTCGCTCATCCGTACATGTTTATCTACTAATAAACCTTCAATTTGTGTGAATTGATGAGAGTGGGTGGCATCATCAGTGTCACGGCGGTATACTTTACCGGGGCAAATCATTTTAACGGGTTCACTGCCATTCTTCGCTCCCATAGTACGTGCTTGTACAGGAGATGTATGCGTACGCATTAACAATTCTTCTGTAATATAGAATGAATCCTGCATATCTCGAGCTGGATGACCTTTTGGCAAATTCAGAGCTTCGAAGTTATAATAATCAGTCTCCACTTCTGGACCTTCTTTAATTTCAAAGCCCATTCCTATAAACAGGTCTTCAATTTCCTCAACGATGCTCGTCAATAAATGCGGTCCTCCTACTTGAACTGGACGACCAGGCAAAGTGACATCAACACTCTCTTCCTCCAATTGTTTTTCCATTGCTTCATCCTCTAAACGAGTTTGCTTCGCTTCTATCGCTTCGGCTATATTCTCACGGACATCATTGGCCAATTGACCAATGACTGGTCGCTCTTCTTTTGATAACTTGCCCATACCTCGAAGAACCTCAGTAATCGGCCCTTTTTTTCCTAAGTATTCAATTCTGACATCTTTTAGATTTTGGACAGAATCAGCATTTTCAACTTTCTGTAAAGCCTCCTGCTTCAACTGTTCTAAACGTTCTTTCATCTCATTTTCCTCCTTTATATGAAAATAAAAAAGTCCCATCCCTAAAAAAGGGACGAGACTTATATGGTCGATTCGCGGTACCACCCTTGTTGACACATGTTGAATGTGCCCACTTCGATACAATAACGGATATGGAATCCGGACCAAAAAATGGTCAGCTCCAGAGTGAAATTTCAATAAATGTCACATTAGAAGCACTTCCAGTCCAAGGTGCTTCCTTCCTGAAATGATTTACATTCATTTACTTTGCTCTTTCAACGCTTTTCAATAATGAAATTCTTTCAACTGAGTACATTATAGACAAAGACGATGATCGATGCAACCTTAGCCTCTCAAATGGTACATCAAGACCGCGCCAGCAATTGCAACATTCAATGACTCCGCTTGACCGTAGATTGGAATATAGACCCGCTGATCTGATTGTGAAATCAAATCTTCTTTTATACCTTGCCCTTCATTCCCGACAATCAATCCAGCCTTTCCGGGAGTCTCAAGCTGTTGAAATGGCGTTGCCTCTTGTAAAGCAGCTGCCCATATCTCTACATTGTGTTTTTTCATGTGGTTTATATATTTTTGAAGGTCTCCGGTATGGATAGGTACGTGGAAAATGGAACCTTGAGTTGATCGAATGACCTTATCATTATATAGATCCACACAACCTGTACCCAAAATGACATCATCAAACCCTGCTGCATCAGCCGTTCTGATTAATGTACCGATGTTTCCGGGATCCTGCACAGCATCAATCATCAAGGTCAAATTACCAGGAGTATATGACAACTTTTTCTGTTTTACGAGAGCGGCAATTCCTTGAGGGGTTTCCGTTTCGGCAATGGCTGCAAAAACCTGTCCACTTACTTCTGTAACTCTAATACCCTCTGGAAATGGGAATTCAGTTCCTTCACGAAAGATAAGTTCAACAACATCCCAATCACTTTTAAGTACTTCTTCTACCAGGTGAACACCTTCAACAAGAAACTGTCCCTTCATGTCGCGATACTTCCGCTTATGTAGTTTTTTCCATTCCTTCACTTTTGCATTTTGTAAGGAAGTCAGCATTTTTTGTCCCTCATTTACGTGTTTATTTCTCATTTATCATACATAGCAGAAGCCGTGTTGGTCAAACTAAGAAAGAATATTATTACGATTTAAGTATAGAAAAAGGAGGTTGATTCAACATGAATCTGAACTTAAGAGCAGCAATCCTTTCAAATGTCAGTGGCCACGATGCCCAACAGCTTGAAGCTACGATTGATGATGCCCTGCAAAAAGGGGAAGAGAAAATGCTTCCAGGGCTGGGAGTCTTTTTTGAAATGTTGTGGAAAGAATCAGATGAATCGGAAAAACAGGAAATCCTGGGTACGCTGGAACAAGGACTTAAGCAATCCAACCAGTAATAAGTTTGGTTAAGCGGCTTATGCGAGGGGTCCAGCCTGTAAAAACCTCCCCGCCAAGGTTTCCACGCAAAGGGGCCACTTACGTCCTCAGGAGAGACACTGGTACTGGATATAGCTTTAACCAAAAATAAGGTCTGCCCAGTCTGGTAATTCATCCTTACCTGGGCAAGAACGAAAAAGCCAACCCATTTAGAGAGGGTTGGCTTTCGACTTATTTAAAAGTAATGCGTTGTACTGTATCTGCATCCATACCTTTGATCACTTCTACAATCAATCGTACCGCGTTTTCAAAATCATCCCGGTGCAGCATTGCTGCATGTGAATGGATATAACGGGTTGCTATAGTGATTGATAGTGCTGGCACGCCATCGTGGCTTAAATGGATTGCACCTGAATCCGTCCCTCCACCTGCCAAGGAATCAAACTGATATGGAATCTCACGCTCATCAGCTGTATCTGTCACAAAATCACGCAAACCTTTGTGAGAGATCATAGAAGCATCATAAAGGATGATTTGCGGTCCATCCCCCATCTTGCTTGATGCATCTTTATCTGAGACACCAGGCGTATCTCCGGCAATTCCAACATCAACACCGAAAGCAATGTCCGGGTTGATCATGTTAGCTGAAGTACGAGCACCACGTAAACCTACTTCCTCCTGAACAGTACCCACTCCATAAACAATGTTCGGATGTTTTTCACCTTTCAGCTGCTTCAATACTTCTATAGCAATTGCACAACCGATACGGTTATCCCATGCTTTAGCAAGCAGCATTTTTTCATTTTTCATTTGTGTGAATTCAAAATAAGGAACAACAGAGTCTCCTGGCTTCACACCAAACTCGAGCGCCTCTTCTTTACTTGAAGCACCGATATCAATGAACATGTCTTTGATATCTACGGCTTTTTTGCGTTGTTCTGGAGGCAGAATATGTGGAGGTTTTGAACCGATCACACCAGTCAAGTCACCGTTACGTGTCATGATCGTAACACGTTGAGCGAGCATCACTTGGCTCCACCATCCACCGACAGTTTGGAAGTAGATATAGCCGTTATCATCAATTCTCGTCACCATAAAACCGACTTCATCAAGGTGGCCGGCTACCATGATACTAGGCCCTTTTTTATTTCCTACTTTTTTAGCGATCAGACTGCCCAAGTTATCCGTAAACACTTCATCTGCATACGGAGTGATATACTGTTTCATCACATCGCGAGCTTCTCTTTCATTACCAGGCACACCTTTGGCATCTGTCAAATCTTTCAACATTTTCAACGTTTCATCAGTCTTTGCCATATGTATGTTTCCTCCTTTTCGTTTCCAATGATATTATAAACCTTTTGAAGCGATTTCACAAAAAATTGCGTCTTTTAATCTTCTGGTTTCCTTAAATCACGTTAGATAGCCATTGCAGGAAGCTATCTAATATCAAGAAGAAATACAACAGCTCAGCTCACATCCTATCCCGGTCATTTCCTGCTCTTTTAAAATCAACAAACTCTTCCACCAAATATCCTCTTAATAACCTTCATCTTGGCGCTTGAAGTTGACTTGATTCTTATCTTCATAGGCTTTGATAAGTTCTCCCTCTGTTAACCCAAGAGTCAAACCTAATTGCAAATACTCATGGAAAAGGGCCATATAGGATTCTTCACTTTTATAAAGACGAAATTGCTCAATGGATTTATATATGCTCAAAAATGCATCAGTTTGAGAATCATAAGCTTCAGTATGTTCAGAATGGTACATGAACTCTAAATCAATACCTAAAGAAAGCAAAAAATGAACTCCATCTACATATTCCTCTAAAATGACTTGTTTCTCACTGGGACCTTTAGTACTCCAGAATTTAAAACATCTGGTTTCGTTTGCAAGTTCCCCGACTTCCACAAGGAGTGCTAAGATTTTTTCTTCCACTTTTTCACCTTTTTGAAGTTGGTGCTGATTTTCAATATACTGGTCTAGACGCCTTTGCATGAGATATAATGGTTCCCAATTCATATTATGAATCTCCTTTTCAAAAATTCTCTCCAATAATGTATCATTTTTTGAAACAAATGGACACGCCTATTCGTATGTATGCTATGAACCTACAATTAGGGAGACGATCGATATGATAATTATTTTGTTCCGTTTACTATTATTGATAGCAATCGCGTTCATCATTTATACAGCCTATAAATTCATCGTAAATCCACGAAGGAAGTTAGAGTTAGCCAGGGACAAGAGGGAATTTTATTTTCATGACAATAAGGAAAACACTAAGGAAAATTTCCTGATTACATTAAAAGGGAATGTTTTTGAAGGGGAAAAATACTTAGGAACGACTGAGGATTCATTTGAAGTGGTTAACATTAATGTGAGTGCCCACAATCCAGAAAAACTGCAAGGGCTTGATCGTGAAGATATCTATTTCATGGAACAGGAAATTTTAATACGCTACCCCCATGCCTCAATCGAGTGGAAATATCCTGTCAACAGACTGATCATCCACCCACTTAAAGGCGGGAATGATTGAGTATCATTATTTGTTGTAATTCAATGATATAACAGGGCGCTATTGTGATCCACCCATGGATTGAGGCAGAGGCACCCCAAAACGAGTGAAATAAACGTTACAATAACTAAAGATTATTCATTGTTCCTATTAGGAAAAGCCTAATGGAGAGAGGGAAAGGGAGACGAGTCAAGTCGACTCGTCTCCCTTTCCCTCTCCCTCTCCCTCTCCCATTTATTATATAAGGACGTAAGGTTTTCCCCGACATACATAGTCAGCTGCTTGGTAGCAATACTCTTTAATTTCTTCGTGAAATACATTCTTTAAGCAGATGTCTGGAAGAAATCACTCCATACAAAAACTTCGTATCTTTTTCTGATCATAAAACACAAACCGATCAAAGCACCTGAAAATGCAAACATCATCGGTATAGAAAATAATGTAATCCACTGCCCTACTGACGTATATACGAGTGCTAAAGGAAGATTCGCAAATAACGAAGACTTTGTATATTCCTTGAAATTTGCACTGATTTCTAACAAACAATAAGATAACAAATGAAAGTGTATGAAAGGGACCAGGCGCAAAACAGCCACTTGCTTCACAGTAAGATTAGCACTTTTCTTTAACCACCGCTCTTTTAAAACCTTCAACTTCTTCAACCATGAAGGCACAAGTCTAATAGTTCTGTAAAAGAGTAAGCTTGATAGCATTGTACCTATGATGGAGTAAGCAGTGCCAGCAATTGGTCCGAACAATACACCCCCAGTAATGCATACAAGCATCACAGGTAAAAATAAAAAAGGTCTTAACAAATGAATACCTATGAATAAGAGCGGCGCCCAGGCTTCTCGATGTTCTAACCACGCAAGGATTGCATTCGGTGTTTCGCCCATACCATTCCCCTCCCTGTCTACATAATATGACAGGGCGATCAGAGATAGAACTCACTGGTAATGTAAGCTAATGCTGCGAGGTGAATGATTGCTAAGATAGGAAAAAGAAACATAAATGCTTTGTGCTTTGTTTTATGACGGTAAAGCTTCATGCCAATCCACCCTCCGGCCGCTCCCCCTACTAACGCTACTGTCCATAAATTCCTTTCTTTGATACGCCATGACTTTCTTTTAGACCTCCGCTTATCTATACCCATGAGGGAAAATAACCATATGTTCATCAATAACATATAGATAAGAAGATATATAAAGGCATCCATGTACATTCCCCATTCAAAAAAAGAGCCATTTCCCACCGAACGGAAATGGCTCTTTTCTATAATTATTTAAGTGCAGATTTAGCTTGGTCTGCCAGGCTAGCGAAACCTTGCTCATCATTGACAGCAAGATCTGCAAGCATTTTACGGTTCACTTCGATACCTGCAAGCTTCAAACCGTGCATAAGACGGCTGTAAGAGATGTCGTTCAAACGCGCTGCAGCGTTGATACGAGCGATCCATAGCTTACGGAAGTCGCGTTTTTTCTGACGACGGTCACGATAAGCATATTGACCTGATTTCATTACTTGTTGCTTTGCAGTTTTGAATAGTGCATGTTTTGAACCATAATAACCTTTTGCTAGTTTAAGGACACGGTTACGACGCTTACGTGTCACTGTTCCACCTTTTACTCGTGGCATGGTAATCCCTCCTATTTAAATCGTTCTTTATTAGTCTTTCGGAAGCATATGCTTGATACGACGATAGTCTCCAGCAGAAACAAGAGTCGCTTTACGCAATTTACGCTTTTGCTTAGTAGATTTATTCGCGAACAAGTGGCTAGTGAATGCATGGGAACGTTTCACTTTACCTGTTCCAGTCTTTTTAAAGCGTTTTTGAGAACCTTTATGGGTTTTCATTTTTGGCATGTGAATTTCCTCCTTTTACTTGATACCCTTACTTACTTCTCATTAAGAGGAGCAAGCATTAAGAACATACTACGACCTTCCATCTTAGGCTTGGTCTCAACTTGGGCAACATCTTTGCACTCTTCCGCCATGCGTTCAAGTACTTTTTGGCCAAGTTCTTTGTGAGTGATCGCACGACCGCGGAAACGGACAGATGCTTTCACTTTGTCACCTTTCTCCAAAAACTTACGTGCGTTACGAAGTTTTGTGTTAAAGTCATGATCTTCAATCCCAGGGCTGAGACGAACTTCTTTGACTTTGATGACTGTTTGTTTCTTACGAGCTTCTTTTTCTTTCTTCTGCTGCTCGAAACGATACTTTCCGTAGTCCATCACTCGGCAAACCGGAGGCTTCGCATTTGGGGCCACCATAACAAGATCAAGATTCGCATTTGCTGCTATATCGAGAGCTTCATTACGTGATTTAACTCCAAGTTGCTCACCATTCACGTCGATCAGACGAACTTCACGGGCACGGATTTTCTCATTAACGTTCATGTTATCCTTGCTAATATCGAGCCACCTCCAACAAATTTTAGAAAACTTATATGAGATCTGTCATCGACAAGATTTCCTAATAAAATAAAAAAAGCGTCGGTACATAATGCACCCACACGTCTCCTAAAAATATCAAAGGAATAGTGACCTGCCAACTGCATCAATGCGTCGATCAGGTGAGAAGCGGGTGCTCCTACTTGTCTCTAGATCCGTTCATTCAGTTACCTAAATTATAATAGCATGCCTTATGATTCATGTCAACAGTATATCCTTGTTGCCATGACTACCTTAATTAGAATAAGGCAAGTGTGTGGAAAAATCAAGGCTTTTTCAAGCAAAGTCAACTTTTCCCACCTATCACAAAAACCCCCTTATCTTGAAGACTCAGTTTCGAGGCTTTTTGAAAGTGGATAGGTACCCCCACCTATATAGTGAGTAATAGGATCAGGATATGCCCCCATGAATAGCGAAAGAAGAAAAGTACGTGTGCTTAATTGTAGACGAAGGTACTGTAATCAATGACCTGAACTGCTATTCTCCATTTACTCATGTCTGGGTGGTTATTGTTAGGCGATTTCGTGCAATTCTTACGGCAAGGGGCGACTTATCCCCCATCGACCCTTAATTCGCACAAACATCTCGAAATCGATCCTTCAAGAATACTGCCATATTTGTAAAAAACCAAATCGTAAAAATCCCGTAAGCCTTTGGGAAGGCTTACGGGATTTTTATTACTTTCTTAGAAGCTTTTGATCGATTTCATTACGGATTTCTGCTTTGAAAGTGCTCAATGGCTTCGTTTCGGAATTTTGTTCTCCATAACGACGAACATTAACAGCATTTTCTTCAATTTCACGATCACCGACAACGAGTTGGAAAGGAATCTTCTGCATTTGAGCTTCACGGATTTTGTAACCGATTTTCTCATTGCGTTCATCCACTTCTACCCTAACACCGGCTTCACGCAATTCATCTTCAAGCTTTTTAGAGTGTTCTAAATGCGCATCTGCAGATACAGGGATGATTTTCGCCTGGACTGGTGCAAGCCACGTCGGGAAAACACCTTTGTATTCTTCAATCAAGAAGGCTACAAAACGCTCCATAGTGGATACTACACCACGGTGGATGACTACAGGGCGATGATTTTCCCCATCCTCCCCTACATATGTTAGGTCGAAACGCTCTGGCAAGTGGAAATCAAGTTGCACAGTGGAAAGTGTCTCATCTTTACCAAGAGCTGTCTTCACTTGAACATCCAGCTTAGGTCCATAAAATGCAGCTTCTCCATCTGCTTCTACATATTCAAGCTCCATATCTTCCATCGTTTCTTTCAACATCGCTTGAGCTTTATCCCACATGGCATCATTATCCACATACTTCTCTTTATCTTCTGGGTCACGATAAGAGAGGCGGAAGTAATAATCGTTGATTCCGAAATCACGATACACTTCTTGCACCAAACGGACTACACGCTTGAATTCATCTTTAAGCTGATCTGGACGAGCAAAAATGTGGGCATCATTTAAAGTCATGGCCCGTACTCGCTGCAAGCCTGCCAATGCGCCAGACATTTCATACCGATGCATCATTCCAAGTTCAGCAATCCTTACGGGAAGATTACGATAACTATACAATTGGTTTTTATATACCATCATATGGTGAGGGCAATTCATCGGGCGAAGAACGAGGTCTTCATTGTCCATTTCCATTGTCGGGAACATATCATCTTGATAATGATCCCAGTGGCCGCTGGTCTTATACAAATCAACACTGCCAAGAACAGGTGTATAGACGTGGTCATAACCCAGGCGCTCTTCTGTGTCCACGATATAACGTTCAATTGTACGTCGAATCGTCGCACCCTTTGGCAGCCACATCGGGAGACCTTGCCCGACCTTTTGGTTCACAGTGAAAATATCAAGTTCTTTACCAAGTTTGCGGTGGTCACGCTCTTTCGCTTCCTCCAGCATCTTCAAGTACTCTTCCAGATGCGCTTTTTTCTCAAACTCTGTACCATAAATGCGTTGCAGCATTTGGTTATCGCTATTCCCACGCCAATAAGCACCAGAAATGCTAAGCAGCTTAAAAACTTTGATTTTACTAGTCTGTGGGACATGAACTCCTCGACAAAGGTCAAAAAATTCACCTTGCTTGTATATCGTCACTTGCTCGCCCTCTGGAATATCATCAATCAGTTCCAGTTTCAGGTCGTCCCCGATTTCTTTGAACTTTTCTTTCGCTTCTTCTCGCGAAAGTTCAATACGTTCGATTTCCAGGTTTTCATCAACAATTTTTTGCATCTCTTTTTCAATCTTTGGAAGGTCTTCTGGAGTCAGTGATTCTTCCATATCGATATCGTAGTAAAAGCCATTTTCGATCACAGGCCCTACTCCGAATTTAACATTGCCGTATAAACGCTTGACCGCTTGAGCCATCAAGTGTGCTGTCGAGTGTCGTGCTACCTCGATTCCTTCCGGGTTCTTATATGTCAATATTTCAACTGCCCCGTCTTGTTCGATCGGACGTCTCAAGTCATAGGGTTCCCCGTCCAATTTGATCGCCAAAGCTTGTTTTTTCAATCCTGGTGAAATAGACTGCGCGATCTCTTCACCTGTTGTCCCTTTATCAAACTCCTTTATGTTCCCATCTGGAAATTTGACTTGAATCACATTAGCCATGCGAATCACTCCTTTTCTTCTTATGATCGATATTCTGTCAGTGCAAAAGAAGTCCTCCTTACACTTATTGACAGAATTCTCCGAGCCAAAATAAAAAACGCCCGTCCCTCAGCATAATGCTAAGGGACGAGCGTTGTCACTCGTGGTTCCACCCAAATTCCCGCAGAGTATAATACCCGTACGGCTCTTATTCCTTAACGCGGATCAAACGCTGCTCATTACTAAAGATTGTTCACAAGCAGGGCTCCAAGGTGGTAAACGAAGAAGTCGTCAAGAAGGAGTTTTCAGCCTAAGACTCCTCTCTCTGGCCATGCGTCACTTATCGTTCAAGTCCTTTTCCAAGCCGTTAAATTAATATGTACGTATTATATCCATTAACGAAAAGGAAATCAAGCCATTTTGAATGGAAATTGCGATTTAGGTCGCCATGAGGCTTTTTCTTCAAAGATATTCATCAGCAATTCTAAATTTGAATCATTGGACTCATCCGAATAGATTACCAATTGGTCTGGTGAATGAACAAGTGCCGTGGTCACTGGCCATTCCAAAGGCAAATCATCTATCGATTTATCAGGGTACTGCCTCATATACAAACGGGTTTCTGATTCGCTGATCGGGTTTCCTTCATCATGAAAATATATCAAACCGTCTTGATCCAGTAAGTGCATCAGCTGAATTCCTGTATCCTGGTCATGCACTCTATGCCTCCACGAATCCAACAGTAATTGATAAGACTCCTCCTGCTTATATTCATCGATGACCTTTCCTGTATACTCAATAATACAGGCATGGGCGGCTTGCAAACACTCAGCACTCATATCATCGAATTTCACAAAAGTACGAGCTATTAAATAGTCCTGGATGAAGGCCCTTATATAGTGATAAATAGGCGGAAGCTTTAATCCTGAAGGGGGTTTATCCTCAAAATCCCTCGCTATTTCAAGGATACGTTGAATTTCTTGATCATCTTGATAGTAATACTTATGCTTCAGCACACCTTCCATCCAACCTAACATCTTCCGCTTCCGAATCAATTGTAAAAATGCCCTGATTGACTCTACATAAGCTGTCCCACTTAATGAAGTGCTTATCAGCTTTACTTCGTAACGATCACCTTGTTCTTTGAATAGCCAAAGTTTTTGTTCAGACACTATCGCATTATAAAAAATCACAGCTTCCGAACGATTAGAAAAATGAATGCAAAACACCGAAATTCCCCCTCATCCCGACTTTCAATCAAATTCTATCCTTAATGTCTTCACACAGACTGTTTTTCAAGTATTTAATCGCTTCCCTATTAGCATAACGCGTTCTATTCTTTGTTATATTTATGTGAGGGAGGGAAGAATCATGCCATTGTCATTCACCTTTCGAATCAACCTCGTCTATTTTTCCCGTGCACAAGAACACCTTCGCTCAGCTGTCTAATCCGTTCGGTAATCCTTTTTGCCTTCACTTGCTCGACATCGCCCCGGTTACTAGTCATCAGAACCTTTTCCAATTCCTCCAAATTATAATTGGAAGTGAAAAACACAGGCAGACGTTCCATCATCCGATAATGAAGAATGCTGCCAAGAACTTCATCTCTGAACCACGCAGATTGCGATTCAGCACCTATATCATCCAACATTAATACTGGCACCTCTTTGAACGCTTCTATCTTTTCGTTCATTGAATCATCTTTGATTGACGCTTTAATTTCACGAACGAGCTCGGGCATATAAATAACCATGGATGGGATATTTTTCGCACTCAACTCATTAGCAATCGCACCCAGGAAATAAGTCTTCCCTACACCGAAGGGGCCATGAAAATAAAGCCCTTTGTTCGGTAATTCATCATTAAGATTTTCAATATAATGCACAGTTTTCTCTACAGCTCGTCCCCGGTCCGGATCCTTAAGGTCCAATCTTTCAAGCGAAGCTTCTAAGATTTCCCGCGGCATGTGTAAACTCTTAACCAGCGACTTCTGTTGTTCTTGTTGTTCATGCTGGCGTTGACGTCTGCATTTATCATAAGCAAGCTTCACATCTGAACCTTCCACTTCAAGGCGAGGGACATAGCCAGGCAGTATGTTTATACATTCTTCTCTGGAAGGGCACTTCTCACAATTTTTGGACTGTGTCCGGTATTCATATAGTTTGATTAATTGTTTCTCAAAAGCTTCATTATCTATTTCCGGATGCTCCTCCATGAGCTTTTTAACATCAGAAGACTGCATTACTTCTTCTTTCATTTGATTCATGCGCTGCTGAAACTGCTTATTCTCCCTCATCCATTTCTTTAAAGACTTTTGAATGGGTTCCATGGTTTTCACACCCTTTATGTCAATTTCCTTTTTTCGTTAGCTTTTTGATTCTTTCTGCAATATTATCTGTGTTCACATTTGTAGAACCTGTTTCTTCTTTAGTTGTTGAGGATTCCTGATTAAACCACGCGGGGATAACTTCCTCTTTGCTGTTTTTACGTTTCTGGGACTTCTGCTTCCCCCATTGCTGGTACTTTTGGTGCTCGGCTTTGGCTAAATTCATCGCTTGACGGACGGTAGTTACATTCTTTCTCGCCCAGTGACTTGCGATTTTTTCTAAATAAGGCTTTGATAACTTCATATCCGTCTTCAACAAAACATAATGTACGAGAACGTTCATTACACCTGGGGCTATCCCTTGTTCAGTCATAACATCCCGGATAAGTTTCAGGTCTTGCTCAGAAGCTCGATTCCCCTGTGACACATCTTCTAAAAGTTCCCTTGGAGAAATACTCTCCAGCATCTCAATGAATTGGTCCTCTTTACTCCCCTGATCAGAAGTTGAATCATCTTTCATTTTATCACGGCCATCAATATTGCCGCCTGGAGCACGTCCATTATTTACTTCTTTCATGAAATCGTGGCAAGCAGATTTAAGCTCCTCTTCAATCAAGTAGTGGTTCTCATCAATCGCCCAGGTCACCGCTTTTTCTAACTCGACATTAGATAGATCATAAAGAGTGGCCAGTTGAATGATCAATTTCTTGTTTCGACCTGTCAGAATCCGCTCAGTAGGATACATACGTTTTTTCAAGGCATGATGCAACCACTCAAAATCAACGCGGCTGGAGGAGGTAGTCGGCCCCCGATGTTCTGTTTTGACATTCTGAGTTGCTAATTGGTCTGTTTCGGCTCGGACAGATTCAATCATCTTACTGTGAAACACTTCATCAAATGTAGCAGTAACTTCAGTAAACCCCTCTAAAGCCTTGACCGTTGGCACAAAACGTTCCTTTAATAGTTCATATTTCGAAGAACCGAGTTCATGATATAAAAGTAATGAAAGCATATCATCCTGGAAGAATTCGTCCGGTGAAAAAGGTGGATAAACCGAATAAACATATTCAGCCTGCTGATTTTCATCGGTAGAACGAAACGTTCTTAGAAGTCCGATGGCTTCCAACTTGCCTCTAGCTTCATATATTTTATCCAATGGTGCTGATAAATAAGCCATCAAAGTATGATGAGACTGGACCTGGCTTTCATCAGTTATGTCCGATTCAGAAATGAGGAGATGATATAAAGATATAGCTAGTCGTCCGACTATTGGCTGGTAAAGGTGAGATAATGAACGATGAAAACTTCTTGGCAACTCTCCCTGACGCAAAATCCGAAAACCATCAACGGGTAAGAGCTTACCTATAGAATACTTCATGGTTCTCCACCTCCTTTGTTCTAAATGAGTCAATCGGAATCTATGAAAAAGAAAATGAGCCGCGGTTGGCTCATTCCTTATCCTCGTGTTTAATTAGGTCTTTCAACTCGTCAATAAAGACATTAATATCTTTAAATTGACGATAAACAGAAGCGAACCTTACATAGGCAACTTCATCGATCTGTGATAAACGTTCCATCACCATTTCACCGATATCTTTACTCAAAACTTCAGAAACCCCGCGATTTCTAAGTTCTTTTTCAATATCCATCGTTACATTATCTAGTTCTTCTACCGCAACAGGGCGTTTTTCACAAGCACGAATTAATCCTCTCATCAACTTTTCACGACTGAATTCTTCCCTTGTACCTTCTTTTTTCACAACAATCAAAGGAACCTCTTCAATCCGTTCAAAGGTCGTAAATCTGAAATCGCACTGTTCACACTCTCTTCTTCTTCTAATGGCTTGACCTTCTTCAATCGGTCTCGAATCAAGGACTTTCGTACTTTTGTAGTGGCAATTAGGACATTTCAAAATTAATCAACTCCACATCGTCTTCGTTTCGACATCGCACTAAGATGGATCGACAGTAGCGAATTGACTATCCAGCTTTTTATAAAACTGGACAATCAAGTTCCGACTGAACCCAAAATCCACTGGCCCGCCTGAGTCTGTTGTCACAGAGAAATCGACTGCCGTACGGAAAGGTCTTACCATAATGATAGTAGCTACTACAAACGCCCGCCTTTTGCCTTTATATTTGACCGTTACTTCCCCACGGTCTTTAGAAACAGCAACAATTTCAGAAGGTGATGAAAAAAGCTCTTCTACCGCCTGGAAAACATCGTCACGCTTGGCTTTATAATAGTGTGTGACAAGCTCAGAATCCTTATGCTTTTCACTAGTTTCAGAGTGAGTGCTGAAATATCTGGAAATAAATGCTTTCACTAAACTAACCCCTTCAGTCCATTCGACATTAACTCCCTACATTTTAACATGATTCAACAAAATAAGAAATGATTTATAAAGTGTATAAGTGAACAGGGAGCTACAATAAATATAAGCAAAAACACAGCGTGATAGTATTCTTGAAGACTCAATCCGAGACAGAGGAGGGAGTTACCGGATTGGGAATCCACGACAACCTTTGCTATTAAAAAAACCATGCAGGAATCCCTGCATGGCTACATTCATTCTTCATAGAGCACGGGATTCCTGCACTTCAACAGGCCCCATTCCTCTGGGCACTTCAACGGTTTCATTCTTTCCTGCCTCTAAAGCATCTACAATATATTGAGCAGCTACATTAGGATCGATGCGGTCTCCACAAGTGTACACATCAATACTTGCATACCCATGTTCGGGGAAACTGTGAATCGTCAAATGTGATTCGGATATTATGACTACCCCGCTAACACCATGAGGAGCGAATTTATGAAAAGCAACCTCTCTTACCTCGGCTCCTGCTTTCAGTGCAGCATCAACAAAAACTTGTTCTATATACGACATATCATTCAATTTACTTTCATTACAATCCCAAAGTTCTGCAATTACATGTCTTCCCATTGTATCCATACTTAGGATCCCCCTTTGTACATTCACTTCATTCCTTCTGAAATTACAGCCATGTACTACCACGGGGGAAAGTTAGTCCTGAGAGGTCCTAACCCTTTGAGCAGACATGATAATAAATGAAATTCAGAAGTTCAAAAGAAAGTATATACGGTTTACCCCCAATTTGCAAGATTTATTTTCCCTATAAAACTTGCTCACTGGTCCCTAGTATAAGATACATACGGGCTTCTTTTCTAGTCAGGAGACACGCGCCTTCGTTTCATGCTTCATTAGATTACCCACGTGTTTCGCAAGATCTACAACACGGCAGGAATAACCCCACTCATTATCATACCAAGCCAACACTTTCACTTTACGATCATCAATTACTTGGGTGGATAAGCCATCAATAATCGCAGACGCTGGAGAAGTCGTGTAGTCTATAGAGACTAAAGGTTCATCATTATATTCCAAGATTCCCTTCATTTCTTTACTGGCTTTCGCTGAAAACGCCTGATTAATTTCCTCAACCGTTACTTCCTTCTTTAAATCTACAACCAAATCTACTAACGATACATTCGGTGTTGGTACTCTCAGAGCCATTCCATTCAATTTCCCTTTTAAACTCGGAATCACTTCACCTAAAGCTTTCGCTGCCCCTGTTGAGGTCGGAATGATAGATTGAGTGCAACCACGAGCTCTACGCAAGTCTTTATGAGGATTATCCAGATTCTTTTGATCGTTCGTGAAAGCATGGACTGTAGTCATCAATCCATTTTCAATTCCGAATTTATCTTCAAGCACCTTTACCACAGGAGCTAAGCAATTTGTTGTACAAGACGCATTTGATATTACATCGTGTTCACCAGGGGAATAGCTTTC
Organism: Halobacillus sp. H74; assembly: GCF_052246715.1. NCBI lineage: Bacteria > Bacillati > Bacillota > Bacilli > Caryophanales > Bacillaceae > Halobacillus > Halobacillus sp. H74. The sequence goes on from NZ_JBQQCI010000009.1 coordinate 45,710, forward strand.
TTCGTTCACCCCCATCACGATGGTTGCATCCACTTCTTTTCCAGGAGCTGTAATAATCACTTTCTTAGCCCCTGCTTCCATATGCAAGGCCGCTTCCTCTTTTGTTCTGAACTTTCCTGTTGCTTCTATGACGATATCAATATCCAATTCATCCCACGGTAAATCTAAAGGATCCCTCGTGGAACAAAGTTTCACTTTCTTCCCATTCACATCAAGACCGTCTGATATGACGTGTATTTCGCCGTTAAAACGACCATGTACGCTATCATACTTCAACATGTGAGCAATTGTTTCAGCTGGATAACTGGCATTCACCGCCACCAACTCTACAGATTCATCGACAACTGCCTTTCTGAAAACCATACGACCAATTCTTCCTAAGCCATTAATGGCGATCTTTGTCTTCCCCATGTTCCAGCCCCCTATATATGATATACTTTAAAACGTTTTTTCAGAAATAGTATAACATATTGCAAGCGCTTTTACAGTTAGAACTATAACATTCCACAAAAAATAACACGTCACCCTCGACGTGTTATTATACGATGTTCCACCTATGAAGTATGTCTTTTAATTGTTGAAAACTTTCTTCCACCGTTCCATTGTTGTCAATCACTGCATCCGCCAGTTCCGCCTTTTTACTGACTGGCATCTGGGATTTGATTCGTTCAAGGGCATCTATGCGTTCTGATTGATCCCTCTCCATTAATCTCTCCAGTTGGGTGTCTTCATCTACATAAACCACAAGTGTCCGTTCTACATAATCCATTAGCTGACTCTCGAATAATAAAGGAATATCTAAGACCACCGCCGGAGAAGCTCCATCTTTATAACTGTCTCTTTGTAAAACCATTTCTTTTCTTACTTCAGGATGGACGATTTCATTTAATTGTTTTCTATGATCTTCATTGGCGAAAATGAGCTTCCCGAGCTTTTTTCGGTTAAGCGTTCCATCTTCATGCAAAACCTTTCGCCCGAACACATTTACAATTTGTTTGTAGGCAGGCTCTCCAGGCTCCACCACATCCCTTGAAATTTGGTCGGCATCAATTACTGGTATATTTAGTTCTGAGAACATTTTAGAAACGGTGCTTTTTCCACTGGCAATACTACCAGTCAATCCAATCACTAAAGTCATCATACACTTCCTTTACGATAGCTTGATCAAGCCGATGATAATGAGCAGGACACCAGGCAGAATTGATAAGCTCTCAGCTTTATCACTTAACTTAGTTCCGCTCAGCATCCCTCCCCCTAACATCAAAAAGGTAGCTGCTGTAATTAATAATGCAGTGTGAAAAGTCGGTATTCCAATTAACGCTCCACTAACGCCGGCACCTATAGTGTCCAGCGATAACGCCGCACCTAGCAGCCATACCTCTTTACCGCGAATCCCTCCGGATCGGTCAACATCTGCGGCAATAGGATCGTTCAATACTTTCGTCGGATGTAGCCAAGGCTCAACTTCTTCTGTTGTCGTCTTATCCTTTTTAAAAAACTGCCACAGGAAATAAATGCCGATCCCAATCAATGCTGACGCTCCGACTCTTTCAGCATCCTCTGGTGCAACAAAATTAATTAAAATGTGACCAAAATAAGAGGAAAGTAAAAACATTCCCCCAGAAACCAATGCTATGAGGGCAATCCCTTTCATAGTAATCCGGACTTTCTTCAACCCCAGCACACAACCGATTCCAAAACTGTCGATGCTGACGGCTGTAACAAACAAAAACATGAACATACCAATCCCCATGAATTCCCACACCTTTGCTCTTTAAGCTGTGGGATAGTATATGGGTATTTACCTGGGAATGTGTAATGGCTGACATTGCGGACAAATATGTGTACCGCGCCCGCTCACTTTAAGCTTAGTAATGCCGGTACCGCACTTAAAGCACTCTCGATCTTGCTTTCCATAGACACGGAGCTGCTGTTGAAACATACCGATTTCCCCTTGACTATTCAAGTAAGAGCGAATAGTGGTCCCACCCTGATCGATGGCTTCCAAAATGACATTGATACTAGCTTTCCGCACTTGTTCAGCTTCTGATTTCGTCAAAGTTTTTGCTATTCTTTCAGGATGGATACCTGCACGGAAGAGTGCTTCATCCACATAAATATTCCCGAGGCCCGCTACGATAGACTGATCCAACAAAACAGCCTTCATATTACGTGACGTTTTCAATAATTTATTGTAGAAATAGTCAAGAGTGAAAGCTTCCTCAAAAGGGTCAGGTCCTAACTGCAACAAAGGCTTGTTAACAGCTTCTCTTCCTTTTTGAAATGCATGCATCGTCCCGAATTTACGCACATCGTTATAGCGCAATTCCGTTCCATCTGTAAAATGGAAGACGACATGGGTATGCTTAGGTTTATCAACAGATGCATCGTACACTCCAAATTTCCCTTCCATTCTGAGATGGGAAACAAGGGAGATATCATTCATTTGAAAGATTAAGAATTTCCCTTTACGATCGATTCCCTCTATTGTTTGACTAATCAGTAATTTTTCAAACTCTTCCGGATCTTGTGGCCTTTTGATGATATTCCCCCAAAAAACCGAGACCCGCTCAATTTTTTTACCGAGTATCATCTGGTGCAAAGTCTTTCTTACGGTTTCTACTTCAGGTAGTTCTGGCATGCTGCATTCTCCTTACTTACTTTGCATCGTACCATGTGTCTCCATAGGAGGAATCCACTTTCAGAGGTACATCAAGTTCTACCGTATTCTCCATGACAGAGGCAACGATTTTTTCCAATTCCGGGATTTCTTCTTTCGGCGCTTCAATAATAAGCTCATCATGTACCTGAAGCAATACTTTTGCTTGAAGCTTTTCTTTCTGCAGGCGTTCCTCCAAGTCAATCATGGCTTTTTTGATAATGTCGGCAGCACTACCCTGAATAGGTGTATTCATCGCTGTTCGCTCGGCAAAGCTTCTCATGTTGAAATTACGACTTTTAATATCAGGAAGATAACGGCGTCGATTCATGAACGTTGTCACATAACCGACTTCCTTCGCTTCTCTGACTGTTTCATCCATATAAGCTTTCACTCCTGGATAGCTCTCGAAATATTTATCGATAAAAGCCTGGGCTTCCTTACGGTTGATACCGAGACTTTGAGAAAGGCCATAATCACTGATGCCATATACAATACCAAAATTGACAGCCTTTGCTTGTCTTCTCATTTCTCCAGTTACTTCATCACTTGCTACACCGAATACTTCACTCGCAGTCTGGGTATGGATGTCCTCTCCGGCCTTAAAGGCTTGCACCAATTTCTCGTCCTGAGCGATATGAGCTAAAACCCGAAGCTCGATTTGAGAATAGTCACTTGCAAATATCAACCAACCCTCTTCCGATGGTATGAACGCTTGTCTTATCTTACGTCCTTCCTCCAATCGGATCGGAATGTTTTGGAGGTTAGGGTCTGTTGAGCTCAAACGTCCTGTTTGCGTAAGAGCTTGATTGAACCGTGTATGAATTTTGTTCGTATCTTCATGCACAACTTTTAATAGCCCTTCAATGTATGTGGACTTCAATTTTCTCAGCTGACGGTTCAATAATATCTTTGGAATGATTTCATGTTGACCTTCCAACTGTTCCAGCACATCTGCAGAAGTTGAATATCCTGTCTTCGTTTTTTTGATTACGGGCAACTCCAGTTTTTCAAAGAGAATGGGCCCGAGCTGCTTAGGAGAATTCAAATTGAATGATTCACCAGCCAGCTGATAAATTTCTTCTTCAACTTTGTTCAAACGGCCTTCTAATTCTTCACCCATTTGTTGAAGACGCTCTACATCTACCCTTACACCCCGGTGTTCCATGCGTCCCAAAATAACAGCAAGTGGCATTTCCAAATCTTTATATAACTCGTATTGTTCATTTTGTTTCAACTCTTCTTCCATATCATCTTTCATCAGGTATAAAGCAGATGCTTTTCTACTTATATGCTCGTGGAAGGTTTCGTCGTTATCCGGGCGTTTCAATTTAGCGCCTTTTCCATAAACTTCTTCATCATACTTCACCTCAGCAGCCCCCCTCCTGTGACCGACTGCTGGAATATCGTGGTTGTTCTCTGAAGGGTTGATCAAGTAAGAAGCGAGTAACAAATCAAAAGAGATTCCCTTCATCTCAATTCCATGGCGCATAAGTGCTACTAAAGTACGTTTTGCGTCAAATACCCATTTTTCTTTTTCCTTATCTTCCGCCCATTCCTTAAAGGCTTCAGATTGTTCAGCTTGTTCAATAGATATGACGTACTTTTTATCATCATTGACGATGGCAATGCCCTCAATTGGAGAGGTATGGTAGTTATCATGCAGCATTTCGATGACAACCGCTTCTTTTCCTGTGAACAACTCCGCATGAATATCCTCTAAGTCTTCTACCTCTATTTCAGGCAAATCTTCTCTTTCTACGTCCTCTTCCAAGCCACCTTCTTGAACTCGGGAAAGAAGAGATTGAAACCCTAGCTCTTTAAAAAATTGACTGACCTTTTGTGTTTGGTATCCTTCATAGGCAATATCTGTTACATTGATTTCAATAGGGGCGTTACATTCAATCGTTACAAGCTGTTGGCTCATTAGAGCATCGTCTTTGTTCAGTTCCAACTTCTCTTTCAATTTCTTTCCGTTGACCTCATCTAACTGTTCATACATTTTTTCCAATGTATCGAACTGCTTCAATAATTTCACGGCTGTTTTTTCCCCTACACCTTGAACTCCCGGGATATTATCTGAACTATCTCCCATCAATGCTTTGAAATCAATAATTTGTTCCGGTCGTATCTCCATCTTCTCCAACATGAAAGAAGGGGTATATGTATCCACATTTGTGATCCCTTTTTTCGTCAAACTCACAGACACTTGATCATTTACCAATTGAAGCAAGTCCTTATCACCAGAAATGACTTTGACTTCCAATCCTTTTTCACCTGCCTGGGTAGCCAGTGTTCCGATAATATCATCCGCTTCATACTGCTCAAGCTGATAGTATTTGACTTCAAATGCATCTAGCAATTCCTTCAGCACAGGAAACTGTTCAGAAAGCTCCGACGGCGTCTTCTGTCGACCGCCTTTATATTCTTTGTAAGTTTTGTGTCTGAACGTAGTTTTACCTGCATCAAAAGCAACTAAAAGATGATCTGGTCGATCTTCCTCTAAGATCTTCAAAAGCATAGTCGTAAATCCGTACACTGCATTCGTGTACACCCCTTTATCATTATTTAATAGGGGTAAGGCAAAAAAAGCCCTGTATGCAATACTATTTCCATCAATTAAAACAACTTTCTCAGCCATAGGCTCACTCCTCAATATAGAACAAATGTACTTCTGACCATTTTGTCTCAATGGCAGGTGGAGATCAAACTTGTCCCTTTTTAAATTCGTTAACGAAAAAGAAAACGCCTTTTCTTCATTCTACCATGATTGATGTAGAGAAGAAAAAAACGTGTATCTTTATTATTCGAAATAACCTAGCAGCAATTTAGAATACGGCGAATCTTGCGGGAGAATGATTGTCGTCTCTCCATCAATTGTCTTTTCATAAGACTCGAGTGTTCGATAAAGCTGGTAAAATTCAGGGTCTTGAGAAAATGAAGTATTATATACTTGTGCGGCTTCTTGCTCTCCTTCTGCTCGTACCTTTTCCGCCTCAGCCCTTGCGGTTGAAAGCATCTCTTGCACTTCTCTATCAACTTCCGCCCTTATTCTGCTTTTGTCCGCTTCTCCTTCCGATAAATATTGCTGGGCTATTTTTTCACGATCTGTAATCATTTGATTAAAAACGGCCTCTTCGTTGGCTTCTGGCAAATCCGATCGCTTAATCCGGACATCATTGACAACAATTCCATAATTATCTCTAGCTAAGAACTCATTCACTTTCGTTGTAATCTCTTCATTCAGTAAACTGCGTGAACTTTCTTCCTCATTGATAATTTCTGAAAAATCCATTCTCCCTAGTTCTGAGCGTACGATTGAAAAAATGAACTCTCCCATCCTTGCTTCCGCATTCATTACCGTTCTTGCATTCGTTATCATTTTTTCAGGATCTGATATACTCCATATCGCGTAATTATCAATAATCATACGCTTTTTATCGAGGGTAGTAATTTCCTTTTCATCCACATCATAAACCATTTTTTTCTTAGATAGAGTGGTTACTTCTTGAACCAAAGGAATTTTGAATTTCAGTCCTGGATTTTCGTGGATTCTGACGACATCCCCGAATTGCCTGACAACTTTATATTCTCCCTCTTTAGCGATAATGACTGAATTAATACCAATGAGCAATAGAGCAATAATGACAACAAGAGTGATTCCACCTTTTATATAATTCTTGAAATCTTTTTGTTGTTTTTGGTTGACTTCTATATTTTCGTTGTTCATGATTCTTTCTCCTCCTCTTCTTCATCAGTAACAGGAGGGGTCACGTTTTGAACATTACCTTGATTCAAAGGGAGGTATTTCATCGTGTTGCCGTCATCATTCATGATGTAAACGTTCGCTTCTGGAAGGACTTTTTCTAAGGTTTCCATAACTAATCGCTCACGGGTAATGCTTTCATTATCCTGGTATTCAGCAAGGAGGGCATCGAAGCGGGATACTGCGCCATTTGCATCCTGAATACGTTCAACCTTATCTCCTTCTGCCCGCTGCATAATGGCATCTTTTTCGCCTAATGCTTCTTCACGCTTTTGGTTGGCGTATTTTTCTGCCTCATTGACTTTACTCTGCTTCTGCTCTCTTGCATCCGTCACTTTAGTAAAAGCTGAACGCACTTCCTTGTTAGGCAAATCGACCTCCTGAAGCCGTACATCAATGATTGATATGCCAATTTCATATTGATCAATCAACTGCACAAGGACTTCTCGTACTTCATTTTCAATTTCTGCTTTTCCCGAAGTCAACGCTTCATCAATCTCACTACTTCCTATAACCCCTCGTAAAGAGGAGGAAGTCGCGTTGAAAAGTACTTGCTCTGGCTCCTCGGAAGCAAATAGATAACCGACCGGTTCTGTGATTTTCCACTGCACTACCAGATCTGCCTGGACAATCATATCATCACCGGTAATCATCGTAACTTTATCAGCTTCTTCCTCCCCATCATTGAAACCGAAGTCCAAACTGAAAGTCTCTTTTGACATTTTTTCAACTTCTTGTATCGGCCAAGGCATTTTGAAATGAAGACCTGGTTCTGTAATCCCATCCTCCGCTTCACCAAAAGTAAGGACTACCGCCTGTTCGGATTCATCCACCGTGTACCAGCTAGTAAGTAAAATTACAATCAACAGAGCTCCGATGATGACTAGACCCGTCCATTTATAAAACTGATTTAAACTCATAAAGACTCCCTCTCTTTTATGTATGTCCAATATTATTACGTTTTTATGACACAAAGGTTTCAAAAACGTAATAATAAATTGAACAATAAGGAACCTTAGTTAGATACACTTGTGATAGAGGATGCAGGCGTGAAACGGCTCGCTTTCTAAATGGGTGATGGGTTAACAGAGAAAAAAAAGCAGAAGCGAGGGAAGCTTCTGCTTAAAGAGAAAACACCTTGGATGAAAGGGTTTCATTGGTATTCTAACCCAGTAACATTAACGGCGGTTTAATGATACATTAACTTTCTGTAAACTTCTTCGGAATCTCTATATGGAAGGTTGTGCCTCTTTCCAATACACTTTCGACATGAATCGTACCCTGATGTGCTTCTACAATATGTTTCACAATTGCCAAACCAAGGCCCGTCCCTCCGGAATTCCTGCTTCTCGCCTTATCCACACGATAGAACCGCTCGAATATCCGGGATATTTCCTCTTCTGGAATTCCTACACCATTGTCAGTAATAGAAACCATAATATGATTTTCTGACTCTTCAAATGTCAAAGATACTTCACCGTGATCACTAGTATAATTGATGGCATTAGCAAGCAAATTCATAAAAACTTGCTTTAAACGGCTCGAATCACCTTGAATAACTGTGCTGCCTTCAATATCCATATAAAGGTCCACATTTTTGTGGTCTGCATGCTGTTTTACAATTGGCAGGAGATCTCTCAATAAGCTTTGTATATCGATTTGCTCAACGTTAAGCAGAAAATCTTCCCGTTCTAATTTAGAGAGTTCTAATAAATCTTTAATAAGGGACTGCAATCTACCACTTTCTTTTAGTATGATTTGCAAGAACTGATCCAGCATTTTCTCGTCTTTCATAGCACCATCAAGCAGCGTTTCCGAAAACCCCCGGATGGATGTGATTGGTGTTTTCAATTCATGGGATACGTTAGCTACAAAGTCTTTTCTGGTTTGCTCCAGCTGCTTAAGCTCAGAAATATCATGGAATACTAAAACGACACCTTTCCACTTACCTTCTTCACTAAAAATCGGAGCCCCGGTCACTTCTAAATGCTTTCGATCAATATGAAATGGGAGTACAAATGTTTCACTGACAGTTTCTTCAAACATATAAACTTTCCTTACAGCTTCATGAATAGAAGGATATGGAATGGCATCATGATATAAATAGCCGATGTAATCTTTTTGTTCCCCCTCGAATGTCTCAAGAAAGGCACGGTTTAACAAAAGAATATAGCCCTTTTCATCAATAAGGGCAAGACCATTGCCCATATTATTAATGACCGCTTCCAATTGGTTTTCCTGCATCCCTTTCGTGCTCGTCATATCTTGGAGATTACGCGCTAAGATATTGATGGAATGACTGAGTTGTCCCGCTTCTCCGAAATGACCCTCGTATGTCCTCGCTTTGTAATTCCCTTTGGCTAATTCTGTTGCTACATTGGATGCTGCTCTAATAGGTCGGATATATTTAGAGAATACGTTAAAACCGATAACGAAGATAACCAGTAAACCGAGTAGTAAAGTAAAACTAATAAGCAGCCAAATGTTTTTAGTAACATTGCTTAACGAGTCTACAGGTGATAGTAAAATCAATGTACCTTCAATATCATCCACTTGAATAGTTGCTGGATAATAGAAAATATCATCAATCAGCTTCCCTTCACTAATTTCTGCACGATTTTCTGTGACTCGCGACAGAATAATCTTTTTTTCCTCATTATTGATTAATGGAATAGCCTCAACAGTATCTAAGATGACTTCTCCAGAATCGGATATGAATACCATGCCTGTGTTAAGCTGTTTACTGAAGCTATACAGTTCTTCCTTATCCACCTCGGATTCTTCTGTGAATTTTTCAAGATAAGTAATAAAATACTGACTCTCTACTTCCACCCGTTCTTCAAAAATATTGATGAAGTAACCCCGAGTGAGCTGCGCTAAGAGAATTCCTATTCCAACCATTACAATGATAACGAGAATCGCATAAGTCAATAAAGGTCTGGTGTTCGAAGGCATTTATTTTGGTGCCTCCATCTTATAACCCAGGCCACGGATCGTCTTGATATACACAGGTTTTTTTGTATCTGGTTCTATTTTTTCCCTTAGATGACTTACATGGACATCAACAATCCGTGTATCTCCAGCAAAATCATAATTCCACACAGCACTCAGCAGTTGGTCTCTAGATAACACCCTTCCAAGGTTTTGAGCTAGATAAAGGAGCAATTCAAACTCTTTCGGGGTAAAGGTCAAAGCTTGTCCTTTAATTGTAGCCTCGTATTGTTCAGGGTAAATAGAAAGATCGGCGATTTGCAGGTTCTTTACTTCCACTTCTTTATTAACTTGAACCATTCGACGTAAAATAGCTTTGATTCGTGCTACCACTTCTCTAGGACTGAATGGCTTGGTCAAATAATCATCTGCCCCCAGCTCCAGTCCTAGCACTTTGTCAAACTCATCATCTTTAGCTGTCAGCATAAGAATCGGTGTATTCACCTGCATTTGACGTAGTTGTTTACACACTTCCATACCATCCATACCCGGAAGCATAACATCCAGTACGATTAAGTCGAAGGGGATTTCCGAAGCCTTTTCCAGGGCGTCAATTCCGCTATAAGCTACTTCCGTATCAAACCCCGCTTGTTCAATATTATATTTAAGTAGGGTTACAATTGATTCCTCATCATCCACGATCAAAATCCTTTGTTCCATAAACATCACCTCTGCTACAGTTTACATTCATCATACAATTAAGTTTACATTTTGAATACGGATCTTTTGCGATCTTTACTTAATCTTAATATACCGCTGACAATGGATTCATACACACATTTTGTTTTTTATAAGGCGAGATGAACTTCTGCTATTTTCTAGACATGCTAACTATAGCTTTTTAAGTATTACATCAAATAAATAAGCCGAGTTGGACGAATTTATCGTTCAACTCGGCTTATTTCAAGGACAAAAAACTCACTCTTTTTAGATGGACAACAGTTGATTCCACGAGGAGCGTTCGGTGGTGACGCCTGCGGGAACAGCGCGAGCCGAAGATCCACTTGGTCAAGTGATCTTTTTGACCAAGTTAGCTGAGGCCGTGCCCGCGGCAAGCACCCACCGACAAGCAATTCGTGAGAAGCAACCACAAACTTTAACAGCTCCTATAGATTCAGAAGTTTTTCCATAAACCACTATTTTTAAGTTTTTCACTTATGAAAAGATCAATAAAAATTTTCCAGCGAAGTTGCATTCATCGAATCCAGTTCGTAAGGCGGTTTGACTATTAAGTCACCTTTGATTACTACTTCTCCTTCTTCATCATACCCAATGACTTGAAGACCTACCGTATGGTCCTCCTTATTAACTTCGGTCACTTCTACATGGAAGCGGACTTCTGCATAATGATATACGGGTTTAGGGTAATCCAGAGTTTGTTGGATAATATGGCTGCCTGGACCAGGGAGGTGCATGGATACAATAGAGGATACCATTCCAAAGACCATGATCGTCGGTACCACCGGCTGCTTAAAAGGAGTTTGAGATGCATAGTCATGCTGAATGTACAAAGGATTCGAGTCATCAGTGAGCCCTAAGTACATCAACAAATCCCGATCCTCTACTGATGATGAAGTGGTGAATTTTTCACCAATTTTGATTTCATTCATTTTCCTGCCCAGTTTTCTTTTCTTTCCTAACATGGTCATCACCTCTTGGAAGCGTTTTCTAATATGTTTTTAAAAAAGGGATTCGAGGACTGCCTCGAATCCCTTCATTTTCATTTTAATACATTGAGAACATTTTTAACAGAATCCGCTGATTTATCCAGCTGTTTTTTTTCATCTTCTGTTAATTCCAGTTCAATTATTTCTTCGATTCCATTTCCACCTAGAATAGTCGGCACTCCCAGGTAAATGCCATCATATCCATATTCACCTTCGAGATACGCAATAGATGGGAGGATTCTACGCTGATCTTTCAAAATGGCTTCAGCCATCTGCACAATGGATGCGGCTGGTGCATAGTATGCACTTCCGTTACCAAGCAGGCCTACAATCTCACCGCCACCTTTACGTGTACGTTCAACGATGGAATCTAAACGCTCTTTCGAGATTAGTTTTTCAAGAGGGATGCCTCCAGCGAAAGAGTAACGTATAAGCGGAACCATATCATCACCGTGTCCACCTAATACGAATCCAGTTACGTCTTTGATAGAAACATTCAACTCTTCAGCGACAAAGGTGCGGAAACGCGCTGTATCCAACACCCCTGACTGACCAATGACACGGTTCTTAGGAAGACCTGCTTCTTGGAAAACGGAATAAGTCATCGCATCAACAGGGTTTGTCAATACCACAATATAGCACTCAGGAGAGTTTTTGACTATTTCTTTGGTCACACTCTTCATGATTTTGGAGTTGGTATTAACTAGATCATCACGACTCATGCCAGGCTTTCGGGCGATACCCGCTGTAATGATAACAAGATCTGAATTTTTCGTGTCTGCATAATCAGAAGTGCCTGTCACTTTTGCATCAAAACCTTGTACAGGACTAGCTTCCAACATATCCAACGCTTTCCCTTTTGTCGGATCTTCCATATCTGGAACATCAACAAGAACAACATCACCAAGCTCTTTTTGCGCCAGCATAAGAGCTGTTGTGGCACCTGTGAAACCAGCACCGATTACAGATATTTTGTTTCTACGGACAGCCATAATGATCCCCTCCCTAAAAAAGGTTTAGTTCATGTTTTTGATCAATTCATCACCAAATTCAGAACACTTCACTTCAGTCGCGCCTTCCATCATACGTGCGAAGTCGTAAGTGACGACCTTACTTCCGATTGTCTTATCCATGGATTTAGCGATCAAGTCAGCCGCTTCTCTCCAGCCTAAGTGTTCGAGCATTAAAACACCAGAAAGGATGACAGAGGAAGGATTCACTTTATCCATTCCAGCGTATTTCGGAGCAGTACCATGTGTCGCTTCGAAAATAGCATGTCCTGTTTCAAAGTTGATGTTCGCTCCAGGAGCAATTCCGATTCCACCTACTTGAGCTGCCAGGGCATCAGAAATATAGTCACCATTCAAGTTCATTGTAGCTACGACATCGAATTCTTTCGGACGAGTCAGGATTTGCTGCAGGAAGATATCCGCAATGGCATCTTTTACAATGATTCTGCCTTCTGCTTCAGCAGCATCTTGAGCTTTATTCGCAGCGTCTTTTCCTTCTTTCTCCACGATGCGGTCATATTCAGCCCATGTGAATACTTTGTCACCGTATTCTTCTTGTGCTACTTCATAACCCCATGATTTGAAAGAGCCTTCAGTGAACTTCATGATATTCCCTTTATGGACTAGTGTGACGTTCTTACGCCCTTCATTCAATGCATAATCAATCGCTGCACGGACAAGTCGCTTCGTACCTTCTTCAGATACTGGCTTAATACCAATACCGGAAGTCTCAGGGAAACGAATGTTATGTACACCCATTTCATTCTGTAAAAAGTCGATTACTTTCTTAACTTCCGGAGTTCCTTTTTGCCATTCAATTCCAGCATATATATCTTCTGTATTTTCACGGAAGATTGCCATGTCTGTATCCTCAGGGCGTTTGACCGGGGAAGGTACACCTTCAAAGTAACGGACTGGGCGAAGGCAAGTGAATAAGTCTAATTCTTGACGGAGCGCTACGTTCAAGGAACGGATCCCACCACCGATTGGAGTAGTCAAAGGTCCTTTGATTGCAATTTTATAATCACGAATCGTATCTAAAGTAGCTTCAGGAAGCCATTCCCCTTTTTCATCATAGGCTTTCTGTCCAGCAAGTACTTCTTTCCATTCGATAGACTTCTGTCCGTTATAAGCTTTATCAACAGCTGCTTCAATTACGCGGCTTGCTGCAGCCCAAATATCAGGACCGATTCCGTCACCCTCGATGAAAGGGATCACTGGACGATCCGGTACGTTTAATTTTCCATTTTGTTCTACTGTGATTTTCTGTGATTGTGTCAAAATAAACCCTCCTAAAAATTTTGTATGAATGACGGATGGATCATCCTCTTCTATCATACGTTAAACTAGGTCGAATAAAAAGTATAGGAAGTGGCCGGTCTACCCGGCAGCTGCTTACCTATTTTCAATTGCTGTGTAAGATTGGCCTTTTGGCCCCACATATTCGGCCCTCGGGCGAATGAGACGGTTGTTTGAATACTGCTCCAAAATATGTGCTAACCAGCCGGAAACTCGACTTACCGCAAAAATAGGTGTGAAGATATCGTGATCGATTCCAAGGCTGTGATAAACAGAAGCAGAATAAAAGTCCACATTAGCAGGAAGACCTTTGTTTTCTTTAATATAATCTTCTATTTTAATAGACATCTCATAATATTTAGAATGACCCGTCAATTTTGTAAGTTCACGTGACATCTCTTTCAGGTGCTTGGCACGGGGGTCCCCGGATTGATAGACACGGTGGCCCATCCCCATGATTTTTTCTTTATTTTCCAGCTTTTTCTCTATAGCCGGGACAGCATTTTCGACACTGCCGATCTCTGTAAGCATCTTCATTACACGCTCATTAGCCCCACCATGCAATGGACCTTTTAATGCGCCGATTGCTGCAGTCACACCAGAGTAAACATCAGATAAAGTCGCTACACACACACGCGCTGTGAATGTTGAAGCATTCAATTCGTGATCTGCATGAAGGACAAGTGCTTTATTGAAAGCTTCTACTTCCAAATCCTCAGGATCTTTCCCATTCAACATGTATAGGAAGTTTCCAGCGAAGCTCAATTCTTTCTTAGGTGATACAGGATCTTCCCCTTTACGAATACGTGCAAAAGCAGTAACTACTGTAGGGATCTTCGCTTGAAGTCTAAGTGCTTTACGCTTGTTCGCTTCTTCTTCCATGACATCAGACTCAGGATCATGAAGCCCAAGCATGGAAACCGCAGTCCTCAAAGCAGCCATAGGGTGGACTGTCGATAAATCATAAGATTTCAAATGATCGACAACTTCAGTTGGAATATCCATATTTGAGATAAGTTCTGTTTTAAATTCTTTCAGTTCTTCTTGGTTAGGAAGTTTCTGATTCCACAGAAGATAGACGACCTCTTCAAAGCTTGAGTTATTCGCTAAATCATCGATATCATAACCGACATAAGTCAATTTATCGTCGATGATGGAACTAATGGATGATTCTGTTGCTGTAATTCCTTCAAGACCTTTTGTTGATGATGACATACAATCTCTCCTTTTAAAAATTCCAATGATTCTTATCTGTTTTCGACGCGAAAACGCTTTACTTTTTGCTCTTTACCTTTATAGGAAAACACCCCACAAACAATTATAAAGTATTCTGAAGAGAATGTGAATTGAAACCGTTTAAATTGGTGGATTTTATCGAATCTCGTTTCAATTAATCCTTCTTGAAAAAACAAATTTTGCTGAAAAATTCCACCTAAAAACGTGAAATAGCGAGAAGAAAGGAAGCTATCCGTTTTGGACAACCATTTTATTTCTTCTACTTTTCGTTTTCTGTTCATCCTATTGACGATTATCGGATTAATTATTTCTTTGTTTTGGTCATGGACCTACCTGTATCCGTTCATCATTGCGTTCTTACTATCCTCTATACTGCAGCCATTTATACAATTGCTGGTGAAACATTTTCATTTTCCTAAAGTGCTTGCCATTCTTTCCGTTCTCTGTCTATTCGTCGGTTTAATCGGGGCATTAGCAGTCCTCCTAGTTGCAGAATTAATCAAAGGAATCCAATACCTGTCCACTGGAGTTCCAGAGCACTTTGAAAGGTTTACTGCCCATATTACACTTCAGACGAAATCGATCATCCGCCCGTTGCTGAATAAAATAGAAGCGATATCTCAGAGGTTAAGTGTGCAGCAACAGCAATCTGTTGATGAATATCTAAACCTTATGCAGGATAAAGTCACGCAGACAGGAGTCCAGTTTCTGAACAGCGCTTTTGAAGGTCTGGTGAGTATTCTTACTACCCTGCCGTCCTCCATGACTGCTATATTCATCACATTACTCGCAACTTTTTTCATATGTAAAGACTGGGAATGGATGAAGCACCGAATCATGCAAAGAGGACCGGAGCCCTTTCTCTTAAAAATTCATATGCTGCGCGTAGAAATGAAAAATACTATTCACGGACTTATTAAAGCCCAATGTACGCTTGTCGCTATTTCAACCCTTATCATAGGGGTGGGGCTTTTCGTAATTGGAGCATCCCACGCCATGACGATTACATTCCTTGTAGCTATCGTTGACTTTATCCCTTATGTGGGGACAGGAGCAATATTTCTTCCATGGATTATCTACCAGTTTTTCAGTGGTGAATTCAGCATGACGATCAGTTTAACTGTCCTTTATATGATAGTAATACTTACCCGTCAAGTACTGGAACCTAAACTTTTAGCGAACCATTTTGGTGTACCTCCTGTGCTGCTGTTAATAAGTCTTTTTGTCGGCTTTAAAATCTTTGGAGCTTATGGAATGATAATCAGTCCAATAGTTCTGATGGTTATTCAAACATTAAATAAAACAGGCCTGACAAATGATGTATGGTCATTCATAAAAGGAAATTAAAAACCTCCACCCTTTTATGTGGAGGTCAGCAATTATTTTCTATAGATAGTAATTGTGCCTTTCTGTAACGCTTTCTCAATAGCCCTTTTGACAAAAAGCTTGATTGGGGCTCTCGTAGTTGGAAGGAGTAACAGGAATCCGACAGCATCCGTAATAAAACCGGGCGTTAAAAGCACAGCACCGCCGACAAGAATACAAGCTCCATCCAAAAGAGCATCTTGCGGCATCTGGCCCTCAGACATGGATCGCTGCAGGTTTCTTATTGTCTCTAACCCCTGCTGTTTGGCCAACCAGGCACCGAGAACCCCTGTGGAAATAATCAGTAAGATAACCCACCATGGTCCTATATAACTCCCAGCCCAAATCAGTAAGCCTATTTCAAGAGCGGGTACAATCAATATGAATAACAACAACCAGCGAAACATAACATCTTCCCTTCTTTTTCATCTTCTTACCTTTATTATAACTGTATTTGGAGAAATGATAAAAGAAAAGGCAGGGAAGATAATCTCCCCTGCCTTCTATCACTAAATATTATAGGACGCTTGCATGACCTTCATAGATATCTCCGCGTGAACTGTCGATTGTAATATCTGCCCCATCATTGATAAGTTCTAGAGCATCATTAACCCCAACTATCACTGGGATTCCCAAGCTCAAACCAACAACTGCAGCGTGGGAAGTCAAACCACCTTCACGTGTAATGATTCCTGCTGCTTTTTCGATGGCGGGCATCATATCACGATCTGTGCCATGTGTAACTAAGATATCTCCATCCTCCAAACGTGCAATTGCATCTTGTGCATTCTTAGCAACGATTGCTCGTCCGAATGCGCTCTTCTGGCCAACACCTTGGCCTTTGACAAGTACATCACCAATGACGTGCACTTTCATTAAGTTTGTGGTCCCACTCTCACCAACAGGCACACCACCAGTGATGATGACACGGTCTCCACGAATTGCCAAGCCAGAAGCCAAGCTGCGATCTACGGCTACGTCCAACATATCATCAGTTGAATAAGAGCGTGGCCCCATTACAGCATAAACACCCCATACAAGCGATAGTTTACGATTTACCTCATCATCGGAAGTAATAGCTACAATGGGAGCTTTTGGACGATACTTAGAAATCATTCTTGCTGTATGTCCACTCTCTGTTGGTGTCACAATTGCTGCAGCGTCCAGGTTGATTGCTGTATGTGTCACCGATTGGCTGATCGCATCGGTAATAGTCATATCACTATGCTTGGAACGTTCTTGCAGTAAGGAAACATGATTCAATCCTGTTTCTGTTTTGCTCGCAATGTTATGCATCGTTTGCACAGATTCTACCGGATAATCACCTGCAGCTGTTTCACCTGAAAGCATGATAGCATCCGTACCATCAAAAATAGCATTTGCAACGTCAGATGCCTCCGCACGTGTAGGACGCGGATTACGCTGCATGGAGTCAAGCATTTGAGTAGCTGTAATAACAGGTTTGCCTGCTTTATTACACTTACGGATCAGTTGTTTTTGGACAAGTGGAACATCTTCAGCTGGAATTTCCACACCAAGGTCTCCACGTGCAACCATCAAACCATCACTGACCTCCAGGATGTCATCAATATTATCGACACCTTCTTGATTTTCAATCTTAGGAACGATGTGGATCTGATTAGCATTGTGTTTTTCTAACAATTCTTTAATTTCCAGGACATCAGATGCACGACGTACGAACGAAGCAGCGATAAAGTCTACCCCTTGTTCGATACCGAACTCAATATCCTTAGCATCTTTTTCTGTAATTCCTGGAAGGTTCACACTTACATTCGGTACGTTTACACCTTTTTTATTCTTAAGTGGACCATTATTCAAGACAGTTGTTTCAATTTCATTATTCTCTTTGTCGATTTTTTCAACTTGCAGTTCTACCAGACCATCATCCAGAAGAATCTTAGAGCCAGGATGTACGTCATTAATCAGACCTGGATAAGTGACTGAAAAACGTTCTGCATCTCCTTCAATGTCTTCCATAGAAACATAGGCAGTGGACCCTTTTTCAAGGTAAACTTCTCCTTCTTTCAGTTTCCCTGTACGGATTTCCGGACCTTTGGTATCTAACAAAATCGCAACTGTTTTGCCCGTAGCTTTTGATGCTTCACGAATATTTTTGATTCTCGCACCATGCTCTTCAAAATCCCCATGGGAAAAGTTCAAGCGAGCCACATTCATTCCAGCTTCAATCAGCTGCGTCAATTTCTCTACTGATTCAGACGCAGGTCCGATCGTGCTGACGATTTTTGTTTTTCTAAACATATTTATTTCCTCCTCAATTGCCTCTTACATTTATATAGATAATTCTTTAGAAAGACGGTACATATCAAGATCAACTTTGTGATCTGTATTCAGGATATCTACAATATCATGATCAACCAATTTATTTTCTTGTATACCTACCATGCGACCTGCATGACCATTTAAAAGCAAGTCAACGGCATAAGCACCTAATCGACTGGCTAAAACGCGATCTGAAGCACTTGGAGAACCTCCGCGTTGTGTATGACCAAGCACTGTTACACGAGTTTCCAAGTTTGCCGCCTCTTTTATCTTACGAGCGAAATCCACACCGCTGCCCACACCTTCTGCAACGATGATTATGCTGTGTTTTTTACCACGGTCATGGCCTCGTTTTAATCGATCGATGACGTCTCCGAACTCGTCTTCTGCTTCAGGGATAAGGATACTTTCAGCGCCGTCAGCCAGTCCAGACCATAAGGCTAAATCACCAGCATCTCTCCCCATCACTTCAATCACATAAGTACGTTCATGAGATGTTGCTGTATCACGAATTTTATCAATCGCATCAATGATCGTGTTCAAAGCCGTATCAAAGCCGATTGTGAAATCAGTTCCAGGAATATCATTATCAATGGTCCCTGGCACACCTATACAAGGGTACCCTTTTTCGGTAATTTTCTTAGCCCCCATAAAGGTACCATCCCCGCCGATGGCTATCAAGCCCTCGATACCATGTTTCTTCATTTGTTCAATGCCCTTCAGTTGGCCTTCTTCTGTTTTGAATTCTTCACAGCGGGCGGAGTAGAGTTTGGTGCCTCCCCGCTGGATAATATCACCAACTGAACCCAGCTCCATCTTTTCTATATTGCCATCAATCAAGCCTTGGTAACCGTATTTAATGCCATATACTTCAACGTTATGGTAAATCGCTTTACGGACAACAGAGCGTATAGCAGCATTCATACCAGGGGCGTCTCCTCCGCTAGTAAGAACTCCTATTTTCTTCATTCTCATCACCTCAAATGTATTTCTAGTTATTTTGTCCCCAATCAAAGAGGAGTTGAAACCTCAGTGCTTTTCAATGGATAGTTGGTACTTAGTCTATACAATTCATAGCAACATCAACATTTAATTTATCAATGATAGCGTTACCAATCAGATAAGATGCGAAAAGCCGCACCAAATGTGCGACCTTTCTTTTATGGGTTTATACTTTTTTCAACCATATCATTATAAATCAAGATATGTGTAATCGCCAATATTTTTATATTTCATAAAACGTTCCTCAAGAAGTTGTTCTTTTTCAAGCGTTTCTAATTGATTAAGGGATTCGAGCAATACTTTCTCAATTTCACCCGCCTGGGCTTTTATATCCCTGTGGGCTCCACCTCTGATTTCCGGTATCACCCCATCAATCACTTCAAGTTTTTGAAGATCATAAGATGTGATTTTCATTGACTCTGCTGCCTCTTGAGCTAAGCCTGAGTCTTTCCATAAAATAGAGGAAGCTCCCTCCGGCGAAATCACAGAGTATGTGGAGTTTTCCAACATGAATATTCGATCACCGATGCCGAGACCTAAAGCACCGCCACTTCCACCTTCTCCAATAACGACACAGATGATAGGTACAGTGAGCCCTGCCATTTCCATTAAGTTGCGGGCTATCGCTTCACTCTGCCCTCTTTCTTCAGCGGCTTTTCCTGGGTAAGCCCCTTTTGTATCGATGAATGTAATAACCGGACGTCCAAACTTTTCAGCTTGTTTCATCAAACGAAGCGCTTTCCGATACCCTTCCGGGTGCGGCATACCGAAATTACGATGGATATTTTCCTTTGTATCTTTCCCTCGTTGATGACCGATAACAGTGACCGGCTTCCCTTTGAATTTCGCAATCCCGGAAACAATCGCAGCATCATCTCCGAAATTTCTGTCACCATGAAGTTCTAAAAAATCCGTAAAAAGCTGATCGATATAATCAAGTGTCGTTGGGCGCTCGGGATGTCTGGCCATTTGCACACGATCCCAAGGGGCCATCCGATCATATACATCTGTTTCCAGCTTTTCCAACCGGCTTTCTAGTGTCACGATTTCATCACTAAGGTCCATTTCACTATTTTCTGTAAGCCTCTTCAATTCTACGATCTTTTCACGCAGTTCTATAACCGGCTTTTCAAAATCAAGCACATGTTTCACTGTTTCTCACCTCCTGATGAATGGATATCCAGGACAGTTGACAAAGTCTTCCTCAAATCATGGCGATGGACTACTCTATCCAGCTGTCCATGTTCAAGTAAAAACTCAGAGGTTTGAAAATCATCTGGTAATTTTTCACGGATTGTCTGTTCAATAATCCTTCTCCCGGCAAATCCAATTAGCGCTTTTGGTTCAGCAAAGTTATAATCTCCAAGAGAGGCGAAGCTCGCAGAGACCCCCCCTGTCGTTGGATGAGTCATTACTGACACAAACAGACCTCCATCCGCATGTAAGCGCTGCAAAGCAACAGAAGTTTTACCCATCTGCATTAAGCTGAGCACACCTTCCTGCATTCTTGCACCGCCTGAAGCAGTGAAGATGATGAAAGGTATTTTTTCCTTTCTGGCATTTTCAATGGCATTGGTTATTTTTTCACCAACCACAGACCCCATACTACCCATGCGAAAGCGGGAATCCATTACGGCTACTGCAGTCTCTATGTTGTTCATTTTCGCTTTCCCCGTCACCACAGCTTCGTTAAGATCAGATTTCAATCGATCTTTTTCTAACTTTTCCTCATATTCAGGAAAACCGAGGGGGTTGTTAGATATCATTTGCTTGTCCCACTCAATGAAGGATTCCTCGTCAAAAAGGTGCTGAATTCTTTCATAAGCGCTTAAACGATGATGGTGATCACAATGAGGGCAAACATTCAAATTTCTATTAAGTTCTTTTCTGTAGAAGATCTTTTGACAGTTCGGACATTTTTGCATCAAACCTTCAGGCACATCCTGCTTAGCTTCCTGACTAGGAATAGATGCATATCTTTTTTTCTTGCTGAAAAAATCTCTTAGCAAGGTGATTCCTCCTTTGGGACAAAGCTTCCTTTCTTACCAATATACATAAAATCCATTAAGATAATATCACTGTTTTTGTCGAAAGTGTTATTGACAGCATCTCTCATCGAAATAATTGCAGGATCTCAAGGGCTTCTCTTCTTTCAAGAGCTTTAAGCATCTCCTCATACCATTCATCTTCATAATGGATATTATGAACCGTGTGGGTAAAGCCGGAGATGAATTGCCACATGGATAACAGCAAGGGCTGATCACCTATTTCAAAAAAATATTGAAACAGATGTTGGTGGCGTTCTCCTGAAGGATGGTTCTTTAATATTTTTCTGATTTCAGTAAATTGATGGTCTGAGAGCTTCCCTTTTACAATTAATAATACTTCTTTTTCAATCATTTGTTTAGCTGTCATCAATTCTTCTTTTGTCCGTGTTTCATTAAGTAAGAAATTAGATAATAATTCAACCATATGGTATGGACGATAAGCTCTCATAAAGGTGCCTTCCCCACGTCGGGTTTCGATCAGTCCTAGGAGCTCCATCGCCCTGAAAGCCTCTCGGATGGAGGACCTTCCAACATTGAGCTGTTCACTTAGCTCCCGTTCAGATGGCAACTTATCACCAGGTTTCAATTGATTCTCCTCAATATATGATTTCAATTGGTAAAGAACACCTTCGTAGACTTTTTCTTGTTGCACTCGGGTCACGTTTAATGAACACCTCTTTCCTTTCCCATCCAGGGCGTTATGTAAGAGGAGAAAAGCATACGCTTTTCTCCTTAGCATTATTCTTCATCAATTAGAGTGAGTTGTCTCGTTTTTTCAGCTACCTCTTCAGGATCCACATGGTGACGTGCCACTCCGGACTCCATTGCTGCTTTGGCTACACTGGCTGCCACTGCCGGTGCTACCCGGGGATCGAATGGAGCAGGGATGACATAATCTTCACTAAGTTCATCTTCACCTACAAGTGAAGCGATAGCCTCGGCTGCTGCTATTTTCATTTTTTCATTAATTCGTGTTGCTCTTACATCAAGAGCTCCTCGGAAGATTCCCGGGAAAGCCAAGACATTATTCACTTGATTAGGGAAGTCTGAACGCCCAGTGCCGATCACACGCGCCCCTGCTTCTTTGGCATCTTCCGGCATGATTTCCGGCTCTGGGTTGGCCATGGCAAAGATGATAGAGTCGTCATTCATGCGAGAAACCATTTCTTTAGACAGCAACCCGCCAACAGATACTCCAATAAAAACATCTGCGCCTTCCATCACTTCTTCAAGCTTGCCTTCTGCCCGCTCTTTATTTGTAATCTTAGCAATTTCATCTTTCACGTCATTCATTCCATAGTCGCGTCCTTCGAAGATCGCACCTTTTGAGTCACACATGATGATATCTCTTACACCGAAGTGATAAAGTAGTTTGATAATGGCAATTCCTGCTGCACCTGCACCATTCGCTACAACCTTAATCTCTGAAAACGACTTCCCTGTTATTTTCAATGCGTTCATCAAACCCGCAACAGTAACGATAGCTGTCCCGTGTTGATCGTCATGGAAAATCGGGATATTCGTTTCTTTCTTCAAACGATCCTCGATGATGAAGCAGTTAGGAGCAGCGATATCTTCCAGATTCACTCCGCCAAATGTAGGTTCCATTAATTTTACAGTTTGCACTATTTGGTCGATGTCTCTTGTGTTCAGGCAGATAGGAAAAGCGTCTACACCAGCAAAACTTTTGAACAAAGCCGCTTTACCTTCCATTACAGGCAATGAGGCTTCAGGTCCGATATTACCAAGTCCCAGAACAGCTGATCCATCGCTGACTACTGCTACCATGTTGCCTTTCATCGTATAATCATAGACAGTATCTTTATGATCATAAATTTCTTTACATGGTTCTGCTACTCCCGGAGAGTATGCTAAACTCAAATCTTTTGCATTTCTTATAGGAACTTTCGAATGAGTTTCCAGTTTTCCCTTATTGACACGGTGTATATGCAATGCTTCATCTCGCAAATTAGACACGACGACACGCTCCTTTAAACAATTAATTTAACCGACCTAGGTGGTCTGACCACCTATTAACTTCTTAATTATAACAGATGAAGATAGTGTGTAAAGAACTTCAAAACCATGGACTGACTTTTTAGACATCCATGTGTTTATCCTGTGTGCGTAAAGCCACTGATTGAGAACCGAAAAAGTCATTCAACATATTCAGACATTCCCTGCTGATTTCTAATGAATAGCCCTGATCTAAATGGTAGATTTTTCGGTCTTCTGATCGAAATATCAACACAGGTGTATTCCCCGGGAAATATTCTGCTGCCTCTTTAAGCTTATCAATAGCTGTATGCTCCGTATCCTTTGTTACCTTCACAAATAGACGCCTTTCTGCCTTATTCTCTCTTTCACTCAACTCAAACGGCTTAAGCTGATTGATAATCATTTGCTTACGGTTGTTCCTCTCTTCAATTTTCCCTTCTGCAATAACAAGCATTTGCTCCTTCAACCATGGTTTGACATTTCGATATGCCTCAGGAAACAAAACAGCCTCCATTTCAGCAGTCTCATCACTAATGGTTACAAAGGACATCGAGTCTCCTCTTTTGGTTCTGATCTCACGGAAACTTTCGAGAACAACAGCTGTGACCAACTTCCTCTTTGATTTCAACTGATCGGCCTGATAGAGGGAAATCATTCCTCTGCTGCGTAACGCATTGCGGTGATGGCCCAATGGGTGTTCAGACATATAAGCACCAAGCACTTCTTTTTCCATCGATAACTCCTTCAAAGGAGGAAATGGATCCACCTCTACCATCCCCATCTCAATATCTGTACCGAAAAAGCCTGGTTGATCTTGAAATTCTTTAAATAATTCCCCCTGCTCGAGGGCCTGATCAATACTTGCCAGAGAACTCGCCCGATTTTGATGCAATTCATCAAAGGCACCGGATATGATCAAAGCTTCGATGACTGACCTTGAAACAGCTTTATCATCCAGCCTTAGACAGAAGTCGTTCAGGCTTTTGTATGGTCCATCAACCCTTTCATCAACGATTGCCTGAGCAGCTTGGTAGCCGAGTCCTTTGATGGCCAAGAGCCCCATTCTTATCTCTCCTCTATCATCCCGAGTCAATATATGACTGCGATTGATCGAGGGAGCGTTCACCTTCACATTCATCTCCCGGGCTTCTCGAATATATATAGTCCCTTTATCCCGGTCTCCGATATTAGCATTCATCAACTCTGCTAAAAAATGAGAAGGATAGTGGGCTTTAATGAAAGCTAACCAATATGAAATCAAACTATATGCCACCGCATGGCTCCTGTTAAAACCATAGTTCGAGAATTTCACAATCCAATCAAAAAGTTCGGTGGCTACAGATTCTTCATAACCCTTCTTTTTGCAACCGGCAATGAACTTATCCCGCTCGTTCGACCATATATCCCCTTGTTTTTTACTGATAGCTCTCCTTAATAGATCCGCTTCACCTAATGAGTACCCTGCAACTTGTCTGGCTACCTGCATGATCTGCTCTTGATAGATCAACACCCCAAAAGTCGGACCTAATATCCCTTTTAAGTCAGGATGTGGAAAACCATATTCCATATTTCCATGTTTCCTCTTGATATAGGCTTGTATATAATCCATAGGGCCCGGCCTATATAAAGCATTCACGGCAACAACATCTTCAAAGTGTGAGGGTTTAAGTCTGGTTAGAACCCCTTTCATTCCTTTGGATTCTAATTGAAAAACACCATTTGTACGGCCTTGTTTAAGTAAATCGAATGTTTTCCCATCATTAAGAGGAAGATCTTTCACTGAAAACTTTTGTTTACTATATTTCCTGATTGTATTTTCCAACTTCTCTATAAACGAAAGATTCCTGAGACCCAGAAAATCAATTTTCAATAAACCGATCTTTTCTAAATCACCCATAGCCATTTGAGTAAGATGAACGTTCCCCTGGCCATTCATAAGAGGAGTATACTCAGTTAACGGCTCTTCACTTAATACAACACCAGCTGCGTGTGTGGACACATGACGCGGAAGCCCCTCCAACTTTGTCGCAATTTTAAAGAGAAACTGAAGCTGATCTGAATTTCGGATATAATCTTTCAATTCCTCCGATTTTTTTACGATTTCAATTAGTGTATCACTGGTATTTTTAGGAATTTGATAAAGAATGAAGGAGGCATCACTTTCATCAACCGCCAAAACTTTAAATAATTCCCTCAAAACACTTCTCGCAGCGAAGGTCCCAAATGTACTGATTTGAGCTACGTGATCTTTTCCGTACTTTTCACTCACATAAGCGATCACTTCATCTCTGCGATAGTCGGGGAAATCAATGTCAATATCCGGCATAGTAACACGCTCAGGATTCAAGAACCGTTCAAACAACAAGCCATA
The DNA here is from genome assembly GCF_052246715.1 of Halobacillus sp. H74. Taxonomy (NCBI): domain Bacteria; kingdom Bacillati; phylum Bacillota; class Bacilli; order Caryophanales; family Bacillaceae; genus Halobacillus; species Halobacillus sp. H74. Next base: position 71,423 of record NZ_JBQQCI010000009.1, read on the forward strand.
CTTCAATGGATCTACTTGAGTGATATCCAATAAATAAGCGACAATCGAACCAGCCGCAGAGCCACGTCCTGGACCTGCATGAATTCCTTGCTTTCTTGCATAGGATATAAAATCCCAGACAATGAGGAAATAGTCACTGAATTGCATTGATTGAATCACATTCAGCTCGTGTCTAAGCCTCTCTACAGCTTTCTCATCTTCAGATCCAAATTTTTTCACCAATGCCTTCTCACATAAATCTTGCAAATACGCATCCGGGGTTTCGCCATATGGGGTGGGGTAAGCTGGAAGGAGTTGTTGATTCAAGTTCAATTCCAAGTTACAACTCTCCACAATCTCTTGTGTGGCTGATAAAACTTCCGGCCACCATTCACCAAAGAAATTTTCAATTTCCTCGCCAGATTTCAAATACTGATAGCTGCGGTTAACCTGCGGGCTGTAACGAGCCCCTTCATCGATTGCTCTCAAACATTGATAAGCTGCTGCGTCTTCGCTATGTAAATAACGCACATCTCCAATAGCAACCACACGGATCCCCTTAGATTCTACCCATTCCTGCAAAGGCTGATGCATTTGTCGTTCAGCATGCAAATCACGATCCTGAATACTCATATAAAAATGGTCTTCTCCAAACATGTCTAACCACCGAATCAATGAATCGTCAATCCTTGAAAACATCCGATTAGCTATGGTGTCTGCCCACGGTGATGAGGCAGTCATTTGGATGACGATCAAACCATCTTTCCGTGAACCCAGTTCTTCAAGAGATATGTTTGTGGCGTTTGTTTGAACATAAGTGGTGATTTTCAATAAATTTCGATATCCCTGTGAGTTTTTAGCCAACATAATCACTGGGAAAAGAAGAGATCGATCCTCGACCGTTGTTTTCAAACCTATGATTGGTTTGACACCTTGATTGTTACATTCTTGATAAAAAGACACCGCTCCGCTCATGGTGTTTTCATCGGTCAAAGAAATCGCACCAAACCCTAATTCTTTAGCCCTCTGCACCAATGAGCGGGTTTTTACCGTGCTATTCATCAGGCTATAGCCGCTTTGAACATTCAAATGGGTAAAAGTCATTTACGTACACCTTCTTTCATTTAAATTATAGCTAGTCTTGAGTCATGATGAAAGACTTCTGCATAAATAGAGAGATAGAAGAATAATTCTTACTTATAGAGGACCAAATCAAGCTGGCGAAAAGAGGGACAAGATGGAAGATCGTTTAGTTATATCCATGATCCAATGCTTCTTTATCGCTTTCGGCGTCATTGTAGGAGGAACAATCATCGGAAGTATCGGGAGTTATATCACAGGAGAAGCCCCCCTTACTTCTATGTTCCGTATAGCTAAAGGTTTGAGAATTTGGGCAATTGTAGCGGCAATCGGGGGGACTTTCGATGCAATCAGTAATTTTGAGAAGGGGATCTTTGATGGTTCCACATTTGATATTTTTAAACAAATTATGATTATCGTAGCAGCAATGGGCGGAGTGAAAGCAGCATTGCTTCTTTTTGAATGGTTGTTGGGCGATGAGGTGATTTAATTGCATTTTCCTCATTATCACAAAAAAAAAGAATGGAGACGCTTATTTGCAGGAATAGTACTGGGAGCTGTAATCGGGTATGCAGTCTTTATTTACATCCACGGCGAACTTCAAGAAAAATACACAGAAGAGCATATCGAAATGACAGCAAAAATGAGTGAATTGGAGGCGAAATACGAAGGGTTACTAAATAATCAAGAACAAGGGACAGACCAGAAGCCTTTGACTGTAACAGACCTGGCCGTCTCTTATACAAATGCTAAAAAACTTGAAGTCGATTTACTGACACAACATCAACTTACCACACTGGTCAAAGACCAACTTTCTACTATACCAGGCAAAGACATCACGGTTATAGCCGATCAGGTGGATTTGATGATCTCTACCGTAGAAAATAAAAATTATGTGGTAGACGACTTCACTTATGAATTGAAAGTCACCAGATTGATTGTTTCAGAAGTTATAACTTTGAATTTAGAGATTAAATTAGTTAGATAAGTAATGATAAGAGCAGGATGGACAATTAATCCTGCTCTTTTTTGTATTGAATACACACTTCTTTTAACTCTGCGGCAACTTCCTCTGTTTCCTCCCAGGAAGAAGCAGAAGCCCCAGAAGCCATCGGGTGTCCGCCACCATTATGATTAGCCGCCACGGTATTGATGACGGGGCCTTTAGAACGTAACCTTACACGTATATTATCTTCTTCTTCTACAAAATATGCCCACGCTAAAATCCCTTCAATATCGCCAAGCAGACCAACTAACTGACTTGTTTCAGAAGGAGCGACGCCGTATTTATCCAATGTTCCTTTATCTAAACGCACCGTGGAATAACCTTCTGGGTGAACCGTAAAGTTTTGGAGTACATATCCTTTCAGTTTTGCTACATGAATAGGGGTTTTGTACATTTCGTCGTAAAGAAAAGGGCGGTCAAATTTATAATTCACTAATTCTGCAGCATAGGATAACGTCCTTTTGGTCGTGCTTGGAAACAAAAAGCGCCCTGTATCTCCGACAATTCCAGCATAAATCAAACGGGCTGCTTCATCATGCAATACAAAACCTGCGTCTGACATTTCCGTATATAACTGAAAAATCATTTCAGACGTAGAGCTTGCATTTGTATCGACCCATTGAATATCTCCATAATCATCAACCACGGGGTGGTGGTCGATTTTTATAAGCATATCCCCTTTATCATATCTCTGGTCATCAATCCGAGCTTGATTGGCAGTGTCGCATACGATCACAAGCGCACCACTGTATGCTTCATCCGGAACTTCATCCATAGTGACCAGAAAATCTAAAGTTGGCTCCCCTGCTCCTGTGATATAGACGTCTTTCTCTGGAAATGTGGCCTGAATTAATTTCGCAAGACCGGCTTGAGACCCATAAGCATCAGGGTCTGGGCGAACATGACGATGTATGACGATGGTTGAGTGACCTTTAATGGCCTTTACAATTGATTGTTTACACATAGAAAAGCTCTCCCTCTCTATTATTAGTCGATATTAAATTATATAAGTCAGCACACTGGTAGCCTTTTTACCTCAAACAAGCTACAATAAGATAGAAAAACTTTAACTTCAGGAGTCGATTAAATATGATTATTTTTCCAATCCTTATATTAGTGTCCTTGCTGCTTTATATTTACTACAAAGTGATGATTATTCGATCCAAAGACTCTTTGACACAACAATATTTGAATAGCAAATCGAAGATATTTCTAGGTAGTTTCATTTTCTTTTTTGGTATCAACCAATATGTATTCTACCAAACGAAAATTTCTTTGTTTATCGGAATCTTGTTCATTATCATAGGCATATCCCAATCACGCTTAGGATGGAAAGCAAGTAAACATTATCAAGCAGAATATCAAAAGCAGCAAGCAAGTCCACAATCGTAAAAGCCTTTCTCAAGTCGCTGTTCTCTCAGCGACTTTTTTTAGTCCAGAATAAAATACACGGTTGCACCTCAGGCTGCCCAGTCCCTCCAGCTACAGCGCCTAACCTCTCGAGGTCTTAAGTCCGTCCCTTCCGTGAAGATAAACCACTTCACTTTACGGACGTTCTTAAGCTTGTCGAGGTTGAACGAGGCGCTTTCGCATTTGAATCCTCCAGCTACAGCGCCTACCTCTCGAGGTCTTAAGTCCGTCCCTTCCGTGAAGATTCTATTATGCCAGGTAAGGTCAATCCTACTCAAAGTGAAGCTGTAACCATGGTAGCTGCACAGGTCATGGGGAATGACGCGACCATTGGTTTCGCAGCAAGTTCAAACGAGTTGGTTGTACCTGGTGTACAACAAGCTCTAGACCAAATGAAATACGAAATCGCTCAAGAATTCGGCGTAGCACTTGGTGCTGATTCTACTTCCCGTGCACTTCACTTTACGGACGTTCTTAAGCTTGTCGAGGTTGAACGAGGCGTCTTGTATTTTTTCTTATCGATCGATCAATTGAGCCATCAAGAGAGCCTTACCTACAATAGATTTACCGTGATGGACTTCAATATCGACTTTAGCGAATTTACGCCCAACCTCTAAAATTTGCGGCTTAATTTCGATTTCACTTTCGATTTGCACAGGTTTGATAAAGTAAACAGAAATATTTTCTACTACTAAATCGCCTTTTTTATATTTCCTAAGTAACCGACTGGATGCTTCTGTGATTAATGATATAAAAACACCGTAAGACATCGTCCCCAATTGGTTCGTCATTTGCGGCGTCACTCGTGTGCTCCATTTATGAGCTTCTTCTTCCGTTTCAATTGCTTCCATACGGTTCGTGGCCAGGTCATCAATGGTTTCACCCACTTGTGGTTGACGTTGAATATTTTGTAATGCTTTCAAAACATCCTGTCTAGAAATGATCCCTTGTAATTTTTGTGATGGATCCACGACAGGCATCAATTCGATCCCTTCCCATACCATGACATGGGCGGCATTAGCCAAGGATGTTTTTGCGTGCACAGTCATCGGATTACGAGTCATCACTTTATCTATTTTCATTTCTTTGTCTTTACCGATCACATCTTTAGATGTAACAATGCCTACCACCCGATTTTGTTGGTCTACAACTGGGTATCGACTATGGTTTGTTTCATCGTTGAAGTTGTGCCAGCGAGCTACAGGATCTGTAGTCAACAAATATTTCGAGTCGTCAAACGCCGTATAGATATCATCCACAAGTACAATTTCTTTTTTTATCAGTTGATCATAAATCGCCCTGTTTATCATTGTTGCCACAGTAAAAGTGTCATAGCTTGTAGATATGACAGGCAGTTGTTTCTCATCTGCAAGCTTTTTAACTGCCTCACTTGTATCAAATCCACCCGTAATTAAGACAGCCGCACCTTCTTTAACGGCAAGTTCATGAGCATTTGTCCGGTTACCGACAATAAGTAATGAACCCGCTTCTGTATATCGCATCATGGCTTCAAGCTTCATGGCACCAATTACAAATTTGCTTAATGTTTTATATAAGCCTTCTCTACCACCTAGGACTTGACCATCAACGATATTGACGATTTCTGCAAACGTCAAACGCTCGATGTTTTCCTTTTTCTTTTTTTCAATTCTGATGGTCCCTACACGTTCCATGGTACTGACCAGGTCTTGATTTTCCGCTTCCTTTATTGCCCGATAGGCAGTACCTTCACTGACATTCAATGCCTTAGCAATGCGTCGGACAGAGATCTTACTTCCAACAGAAAGCGACTCAATGTGCTCAAGTATTTGTTCGTGTTTTGTAGCCATATGTCCACCAATCTTTCTAACTGTACTAATCAAATCATCTGTTATTGTTATTATACAACTGATACAGTTTTTCTGCAATTTCTTCCATGATAGAATTGTACGACATATAGTACATCAACTTAACACACAAACCTCCACCAAATTCATGAATTATTTTCCAGATCATCTCATTGGCCAGCAAATAGAGAAACCGTCTGTCTATAGAAGACAGACGGTTTCTCTAATCCTAAATTACAGTTCTAATGAATCACCCGGTTCCAGTACTGTCCCTTTTCCAGGTTTCACCTTGGCAGCGAACGCTTCACCATCCTGGTTGATTAAATCAAATGTGTTGTAGTGGATAGGAACCACCTGTTTTGCTCCAACCCACTCGGCAGCTGTCAAAGCATCCTCTGGTCCCATCGTGAAGTTGTCTCCAATTGGTAAAAAGGCTAAATCTATATCGTTACGCTCACCAATCAGCTTCAAGTCAGAAAAGAGCCCAGTGTCTCCAGCATGATAGATGGTTTTTCCATCTACGGTAAGAAGAATTCCTGTTGGCATACCTGTATAAACGATTGTTCCATCCTCTTCTGTATATGCAGAACCATGGAAAGCTTGGGTGAATTTGACATGACCAAAATCAAACTCATGCCCTCCACCAATATGCATAGGATGAGCGTTCAACCCTTTATTCCCTAAGTAAGTAGCTAATTCAAACGGTGCAATTACTTGGGCATCATTTCGTTTTGCAATATCTATAGTGTCCCCGACATGATCGTTGTGACCGTGGGTAAGCAAGATGACATCTGCTTCCACTTGATCTGCATTCAAATCCGTATTGCCATTTTCTGAAATGAACGGATCAAATAAAATCGTTTTACCGTTCGCTTTCACTTTTACTACTGAATGACCATGATAAGATACTTCCATCCATACCACTCCTCTAATAAAGATTCCCCATTCAATAATTTTGCCATGCTTTCTCGTACTTCTGGATTAAATGAGGATCGATTAATGTGTTAGGCTCCAATGGAATAGGTTCGCCTTCATTATTCAAGATTTCCCTGTCTTCATCTTTTCCAAACACAGTCATTGATTGAAGTACATCTTCAGTCAAAAAACGTGTTTCTAAAGAAAGCTCTATATCATCCACCTCAATAGGAGAACGGCTGGCCATAACAAATCCCCAGTTGCCGAAGCTAGGGACATCCACGTGGAAATTCTCTGTATAAAGTCCTGTTGATGCTACTGTTTCATCTATAGTCCAATAAACATCAGTTGCAAATAATGGACTGGTGGCCTGAATCATCGCAGCTCCACCTGGTATTAAATGATTTCTTAATAATGAATAAAATTCCTTTGTATAAAGCTTATTCAAACTCTCATTATTGGGGTCCGGCAAATCTACAAGAATGACATCATAGAACTTATCCGACTGCTCCAGAAATTTAAAAGCATCCTGGTTTAACACTTCGACACGCTCATCTGACAATGAGTCCTCATTGATTTGCAGCAAATGATAATTGTTCATGGCCAGATCTGTGACCGCCGGGTCTAAATCCACGAGTGTGATATTTTCCACATCTTCATAACGTAATAACTCCCTTGCGGCAAGACCGTCTCCTCCACCCAGTATCAACACATCCTCCCTGCTTTCGGCATACGAAACAGGTGGGTGAACGAGCGTTTCGTGATAACGATGCTCGTCTGTTGAACTGAATTGAAGGGAACCGTTCAAATACAAGCGGGTATCTCCTTGTTCTTTGGTTAGAATGACTTTTTGATAAGCGCTATCTTCCATATGGATAATCGGATCTTTATATAGTTTCTGTTCAAAGGAAAAGGCCATCTCTTCACCAAAAAATAAACCTGCTATCAAAAGAGCACCAATCACGACAGCCCCTGTTACATGAATAAAGTATCGGTTAATCTCTGAGCGAAATAAATACAGGACCGCTACAGCTACAGCTAAATTGATGCATGCAACAAAAAAAGCACTTTTCACCATCCCCATTTGAGGACGTAAATAAAATGCAAAAAGCAAACCACCTATCAAGCCACCTGCATAATCAGAAAACAGCACTCGAGCTGTACTCCGGTTCAACTCTACTCCTATTTCATTGGCTTTACGAATTAAGATAGGCAATTCCAATCCTGTTAACGCACCGATGGTGAAAGTCACCAAGTACAAGAAAAAAGCATCCGTTCCTGAAGGTGCAAAAGCGGTCATACCGAACATTGTAAAACTCGAGAAACCACCAATCAATGCTACGAGATATTCAATCCATATGAAAGTGACGATCAAGTTTCTCATCACACGTTCACTGATACTAGCTCCGATTCCCATTCCAGTTAAAAATAAACTGATTGTGAGTGTATACTGTTTAACACCATCTCCCAATATGTAAGACCCTAACGCACCGAACAATACCTCAAATATGATGCCGCAAATGGAAACAATGCCTGAGGCCCAGTATATGAAATGGCTTTTTTTAATATTTGCTTCCAATATGTTCACTCCACTTTTTATGAATCTCAATATTCAGAAAAGCCACTATGCTCATCATAGTGGCTTTTCTCAGTCATGCAAAGTCATTAGGTTATAGAAGCACCAATGACAAACGCTAAACCGATCGATACACCCATGGAAATGATTCCTACAGCAGTGTTGTTTTCTTTAAGCTTCGTCTCCACTGAAAATTTACGAGTGAATAATTCAAATAGTAAGTAAGCGATCATCTGTAAGACTACTCCGAAAGCCCCCCAGATCAAAGTATCCCAAACAGTAAAGCTATGATAAATAGAAAACGAAAGCACTATACATATTCCAATAATTTTACCTGAGATGGACATCGCAACCGCTTGGTTTCCTCGTTTCACCTCGTCCCAGTCTTTATACTGTCTCGTCAACCACTCAAAAATAGCTAAACCGATGACAACAACAATAATTGCAATCACAAAATAACCTAAAGTAGCCAAAAATGGTTCCATTCTATTACCTCCTTTATTTTCCTGTCCCAGGTCCTCCACCACGATTAGAGGAACCTCTGATTGAACCTGATCCTCCGGAATTGTAATTGCCATACATTCCATAGCCACCATAACAATTTCCTGTTTGCTGACAGTTAGCCCTTCTTCGATCATACCAATCATTTGATCCTAACATTCTGTTCAAGAGATAACCCGCAAACAAGCCGTTAAAAAAGCCTGGAGAATAATTATTCCTGACAAACTCATCAGAAGCAAGTTCAATTGTCACCACACCTGCTTCTTCTTCACTTTCCTGAACAATGACAAAATGATCCGGATAAATCAATACTTGTTTCTCTTCCTGTCTTTCACTTATTTCTTCAGGTTTAATCGCTTCGGACAGCGAATCAGCGACTTCTGGCAGTGTAAGCTCTTTTGTCATATATATACGGGAAAGCCCTTGATCTGAACGAACCGTATCCAGCAGCGGAAAGCTTTCTTTAACCAGCGATTCTATAGAATTTGCATCCGAATTTTCAATCGTATTCAGTATTTCTGAACGGCTGGGTTCTGAAGGAAGTTCCTCATATGTATCTTCTGTATAAGAGCCGGACATTCCTCTTTGGTCGTCTCCACTTCCAAACATATTGAATAATAAAAAGAAAGCGATGATGCCGACAACAATGATCCCCGCAAAATCTTTCACGACACATCCTCCTTTCGCAAAAAATAGCCGTGCCTAACTGATGAGTTAGGCACGTTTGATCACAGGGTGATCTTACTCTTTATTCATTTTCTTCTTTAAAGCTTCCAGTTCGCTATCCACACTATCTTTATTGTCCAGCTCATCGAATTCGTCATCCAAAGAACGACTTTGAGAGGACATGTCTTCACTTGTTTCTGCTTCTGCTTCATAATGCATAACCTTTTCTTCCATACGTTCAAAACCTTGACGGGACTCGTCTCCTCCGATGCTGGACATCGTACGGTTCATTTTCGTACGGGTTTTAGCAGACTCAGCACGAGCTTTCAAGGAATCTTTCTTCAGTTTCATTTCTTGATATTCCTTTTTCATTTCATCAAGTTTTTGACGGAGGTTGCCCGCATCTTGTTGTGCACGTTCCCATGAAGCTTTGAACTGATCCGCTTGTTCTTGATGATTTTTCTTATCTTCCAGGGCGCGTCTAGCTAAATCTTCATTCCCGGATTCAATCGCTTTTTCTGCTTGCTGCATACGCTTATCGACTAAAGCTTGGGAGTCATCATATTTACGTTTCAGCATTTTCTCGTTAGCAATCTGCTTAGCTACTGCACTTTCAGCCTCACGGATATCATTCTCCATGTCGCGCATAAACTGATCCAACATTTTCACTGGATCTTCTGCTTTATCTAACATTGAATTCAATTCTGAACCTACAACTGTTTTGACACGATTAAAAAATTTGAACATTATTTTTCCTCCTTATTATTTAGAACCTGCAATAATTTTAATTTCGAATGGTTCGATATCACAACCGATACTTGCTTCTATTTCGCTTCCCCATGACTCCAAGCTAAGGTACATTTCCTCATCCTCGGAAACATATTCGGCATATCTCGCCGTGCGTCCATTAACATTACTGCTTCGGCCTTCCCCTGTGACACGAGCTTCCCCCTCTTCGTCTTTATGGAAGGTTTTCCCGTCATGGGTCAATTCTTTCGGAAAAGGCATACTCACTGGCAATTTAATGGTTTCATAAACCCCTAACTCCAGCTCATCATCCATTTCAGCAGCTAACCATTTGGTAGAATTGCCTTCTAATAGTTGATAAGAAAACCATTCATAGGAGCCATCTCTGTAGGTGATCTTACCGACAACTTCATAATCCACAAGATCGTAAGTAACGATGTCTCCTACTTGAATGTTCAATGCATGTCGTTCTTCCACTTCCGGTTTTTGCTGTTCATTTTTTGAAAACAACTTTGAAAAGAATCCCAAATCCTCACCTCTCCTTCAACTATGATCTTGTGTAACTGTATATACGGCTGACTTTATTTAAAGGTTTCACTTTTTCTTTTATTTTACGGATTATCTTGAGGAAACTCAAATCATGCCCCTTATTTACACTCTATTTTTAGGATAACACGTTTTTTTTCATTTTTTTCCCTTTAAAACTTTGATAATTCAGAAAATCGCGAAGACCCCGGAAGAAGCGGTCTTTGCTTTTTGAGGAGGCTGAGGCCGTGCCCGAGGAAAGCGAAGTATGTTGCCGGAGCGGCGTATGTTTATTGCTTCATAAAGAAAACCCGGACGAATTGTCGGGTTTTCTAGCGGGAAAATTCTTTTGGTACAGCCTCCTTATTTATCGATTAATCAATTCTCTGGCATCTGCAAACGCAAGCCCCTGCGCTTCAGCCACTGCTTTATAGGTGACATAACCTTCAAGAGTATTAATTCCTTTAAACAAAGCTTCATTATCATGGCAAGCTTTCATATAACCTTTGTTGGCAAGCTCCAAGGCGTAGGGGACGGTTACATTCGTCAGACCGATTGTAGAAGTCCGAGGAACAGCTCCAGGCATATTCGCTACAGCGTAATGCAGCACCCCATGTTTCTCATATGTTGGATTATCATGTGTGGTTATCCGATCAGTGGTAGCAAAAATCCCCCCCTGATCAATTGCTACATCCACAATCACAGAACCTTCTTTCATTGATCTGACCATATCTTCTGTCACTAAACTTGGCGCTTTAGCACCAGGGATAAGCACAGCTCCTATGACAAGATCTGATTCTTCCAAAGATTCCTGGAGATTTAATGGATTGGACATCAATGTATTGATATCAGACCCGAAGATGTCGTCAAGCTGCCTCAATCGCTCAGGGTTTACATCGATTATAGTAACGTCTGCCCCTAATCCCATAGCAATTTTGGCAGCATTAGTCCCTACGACACCCCCGCCAATTACAGTGACGCGACCACGACGTACACCTGGAATTCCTCCAAGCAGAATCCCCTTTCCACCTCGCGACTTCTCTAAGAACTGGGCGCCGATTTGTGATGCCATCCGCCCTGCCACTTCACTCATGGGTGTGAGCAATGGCAAAGACCCATTGGGTAGTTGCACTGTTTCATAAGCAATCGATATCACTTTCTTTTCTACAAGAGCTTTTGTCAATTCCGGTACAGGTGCTAAATGTAAATAAGTAAATAGGATGAGTCCTTCATAAAAATATCCAAACTCTTCCGGAAGTGGTTCTTTTACCTTCATAACCATTTCTTGACTCCAGGCTTCTTTAGCTGAGCCAACAATTTCTGCCCCTGCCTCTTGATATTGTTTGTCTGTAAAACTTGAGCCGTTTCCTGCGTTGGTTTCAACGAAAACGTGGTGTCCTGCGTTCGTCAAGCTGACAACTCCAGCCGGTGTCATAGCTATACGGTTTTCATTGTTTTTAATTTCTCTTGGTACTCCGATTTTCACGATGAGCCAACCTCCATTCCACTATGAATGATCATCCGATTAGAGCGTGAATGATCCAAAATTATATTGATAGAAAATCAATGAAAGCCCTTTCATTGTATCAAACCCAACTGAAAAACTATAGTTTTTCTTGCACTTAAGACTTTACCGGCATTCACCTGTGTCTGTGAATGACATCTAACCCACCAGTCACTTCATGAATTGTCCCGGTAACCATGTCAGAATCTTCATGACACAAAAAATCGATCATCCTTGCAATATCTTCCCCAGTCCCTGGTCGTCCTATAGGTGTTTCTTGATCTTCGCACCCTCTGCTTTCTTCAATAGAGGCTTCCTTCCACTGTCCTACGATGTTACCAGGGCAAATCATATTGGAAGTGATGCCATGTTCTGCTTCTTCATAGGCAATCGTCTTTGTCAAGGAAACTAAGCCTGCTTTAGCTGCAGCAAATGCAGAGCGGTAAATCCACCCTGAAGCAGATGATGCCCCTTGATAGCCGTAATTTATGATTCGCCCGAATTGCTGCTTTCTCATATAAGGCACAGTAAGTTTCAATAATTGAAAAACTGCGTCCAAATTTCCTCTGATCATAGCGTTCCACTCATCATTAGAATAATCCATCAATTTCTTACGTTCGAATATATATGGACCGGCATTATTGATTAAGTAATCGATACGGCCAAACTCATCAATTGCACGTCGGACAATATTTTCCACATCTTTTTGAACCGTTACATCAGCTCTTACAAGTTGTATCCGGTTTTTCTTTAAAGGAAAATCCTCCAGTAATGAGAAGGCTTTTTTTTCATCATTCAAATAAGTCACAGTAACAGAACAATTTCGGGCCAACATGCGCTCTGTGACTTTTCGTCCCAAACCTTTCGTCCCGGCTGTAATAATTGCATGTCTCATTGACCGCCCCTCCACTTCCTGCCATCTATAGAAATCTCTTCTTATATTCACTTTACTATAAAACACCACTCGGTTTCACTGCTGGGGATTCATCCTGAGGAGTTTCTATGGTCATCTATAATGTAATACCCAGGCAAATCAGCTATTATCAATATGTAGGAAGCATACAATTCCCCTCAATCTTCATCTCATTTACTTGGATTATGAACTATATGACAACGATCCGACTTTGACATCCCCGACAAATTTTAAGGCTGTCGGGGAATGTTATTAATGGTCATCTTTTTTCTTTTGACCTGACTGATAACTCTCGTTCAAGGATGTCAAAACCTTCTGTGACATCTCATCCTCTTTTTGCAGCTGGTCTTTTGGCTTTTCCAAATCATCACCTCTTCTTTAATATTCACAAAATTCTTTGAATTATGCATGGATCATATGTCTATGATGCTTTTTAGCATGATATAATATAAGTAACCATTAGGAAGGGGGCATCCAGCATGACTTTTGAATATAAAGATATCGTAGTCGCTGTGGATGGATCAGAAACAGCAGAGGTCGCGTTTAATAAAGCCATTGACATTGCCAATAGAAATAATGCCAAGTTGATCTTAGCTCATGTCGTTGATACCCGTGCTTTTGCCACTGTAGAAGCTTACGACCGCTCACTAGCGGTTCGGGCAGAGCAATATGCAACAGAGCTATTAAATGATTACCAGCAAAAAGCAGAAAAGGCAGGAGTAACTAACGTTGTTGTCGATATCGAATATGGATCACCAAAAGTGAAAATTGCTAAAGATGTCGCTCCGAAATACAAGGCCGATTTAATCATATGTGGTGCGACCGGGTTGAATGCTATGGAACGTTTCTTCATTGGAAGTGTTTCTGAACACATTACCCGTTACGCTACTTGTGATGTGCTTGTCGTTAGACCGGACAGCCCTGCAACAATTGAGAATGATTGACAAAAGGAGCCCTTCGAATTTCGGGCTCCCTTTTTATTGATCTTTTTTCAATTCATGTACAACATGAGGAAGTTCTGGTAAAATCAAACGCTCCATTGCAAGTTTTACAGCGCCTGAAGAACCAGGAGTGGAAAAAACAGCTGTATTTGCGATGCTACCTGCCATTGCTCGCGATAGAATAGCCGCTGAACCAATATCTTCATTGTAACTTAACATTCTGAATAGCTCTCCGAAACCAGGCATCTCTTTTTCCAACAACTCTGAGAGTGATTCAATCGTGACGTCACGTCCTGCTATTCCAGTTCCGCCATTTAATAAAATAGCTTCCACTTCAGGATGCTTCTTACCTGCTTTCACCCATTTCTGTATTTCCTGCTTATCATCCGTAATAATATTATAATGCACAAGTTCGTTCCCTTGCGCTTTCAACATTTCTATCATTAGTTGACCGCTTTTATCTGTTTCTTCGTTTCGGGAATCGCTTACTGTAAGTACCATACACCCTATAGGGTCCCTGAGGTGTGTCTTAAGATGTTCTAGTGACATTAATTTTCACCTTCCTGATTGATAAGATGGCGATATTGATAAAATTTCATAGCAAATTCAGTGACTTGTTTGGTTAGATGATAATTCGAATAAGCACCTATAGCAATGCTGATAAATGGCAATCCCTGGACAAGTTTTTTCCGAAACATAAGAATGAACATAGACTTGAAGCATTGCTTCATCGGTTGCTCAAGCCATGCTTCGTCCGTCAATTGATCATCCCCTTCAAAAATATAGGGGTGTTGTTTCTCATTCACTTCCCGCATCAACTCATTCCAGGCTCCTGCTTTAAGACGCTTCGGCAAAGTCGCTGCATGAAAAACTTTCAGGGAGACCATCATCTCATAAGGATGATTCATCTCATGCCCAAATGTTAACCCGATTAACTGGATCGCCCGAATGTTCATAAGCATCATCAGCGGGTAATCGATACCAAGTAAAAACCACCCTCCAGCACCCGTCAGCCCACCTTGGGCAAAAGAATAGAGACGGCCTCTCGCCATTTGTTGTTCTGCTATGTAAGTTAACTGTTCGACCGTCAGCTCCCTTTCCATATCTTCAATCCGCTCAATACGGGGAGAAAAAATCCTACCTACCATCAAAATTCTTTCTCTTGCTTCATACTGGTAGGAGGTACCTTGTAAAAAAGCATGTGTATGGAAGAACCAGTCATCTAACTTGGAAAAGAGCTTTTTTCTGACTCCAGGGTCTATGTTGGTGAAGCTTTGACGGATCCAATCATCGTACATCATTTCAAAATCATTCGGTTGGTAACTTTGATATTGTTCCAGCCATATATCCAATTCCGCACGTATACGTTTTTGTGACAAAGCGCTTCCCCCTTGGACTTTGTGTCTTACCATATATTGTAGCCTGAAAGCTTAAAAAAAAGCAATTGCTCGATGTCAAAACAAAGAGCAATTGCTTTTACTACATTATAGTCCTTTTTCAACTGTATCACGAGCAATCATGACTTCCTCATTCGTCGGTATGATCATGACTTTAACCGGTGAGTGCGGATAGTTGACGAACGCTTCTTTACCACGTACTTGGTTAAGAGCAGGGTCCCAATAAACACCCATGAACTCTAAACCTTTCAATACACGCTCACGAATAGAGGTGCTATTTTCACCGACCCCCGCTGTGAAAATGATTCCGTCGATTCCATGCATACGTGCAGCATATGATCCAATATATTTGTGGATACGCGCGGCAAACACTTCCAGTGCTAACTCGGCCCGCTCATCCCCTTCTTCTGCACGCTGTTCAATGTCCCTTAAATCGCTGGAGAATCCGGAAAGAGCGAGCATGCCACTTTCTTTATTCAATACGTTCATGACTTCGTTTGCTGTCTTCCCTGTCTTATCCATAATGAAAGGAATTAAAGCAGGATCAATGTTACCAGAACGTGTGCCCATTGTTACCCCGGCCAGTGGAGTGAATCCCATAGACGTATCTATAGATTTCCCGCCTTCAATCGCCGCAATACTTGCTCCGTTACCCAGGTGGCAGGAAAGCAGACGCAGCTGGTCTACAGGGCGCCCAAGCATTTCAGAGGCACGCTCTGATACATACTTGTGAGAAGTACCATGGAAACCATACTTCCTGATCCCGTACTCTTGATAATATTCATAAGGCAAGCTGTAAAGGTAGGATTGTTCCGGCATAGACTGGTGGAACGCAGTATCAAAAACAGCTACATGAGGTACATTCGGCAGAACTTCACGGAACGAATTGATGCCTGTCAGGTTGGCTGGGTTATGCAATGGAGCCAGGTCAGAAACTTCTTCAATCTCTTTAATGACTTCATCTGTGATAAGAACAGAATCACTGAAACGCTCGCCACCGTGGACGACACGGTGGCCTACACCATTTATTTCTTCAAGAGACTCAATAATCCCGTTAGCTGTCAGTTTATCTAAAAGCAGCCTTACTGCTTCGCCATGGTCTGGGATATCTGTAACGGATTTATCTTTTTCATCATTTACTTCTATTGTGAAAACTGCGTCATCAAGGCCGATTCGTTCAACAAGACCCTTGGTAATGACTGTTTCTTCAGGCATTTCAATCAATTGGAATTTCAGTGATGAACTGCCTGCGTTTATAGCAAGAATTTTATTACTCAATGTTGCTCATCCCCTTAAGTTTTAGGTTCATAATATTCTACCACTACTATTTAATCACCCGTCATCACCGATTTCAAGGTGGATAAGATATGATAACGTTTACTTGTTATATTCGGTATTTTCTCACAATTGCTTTGCTTTATAATCATCAAACCATTGATTCATCTGCCCCAAAATATCGGACATGGCATCTGGATTTTTGAATGAAGGTAACTTCGCCAGCAAGGCTTGTTTTGGAGCTTCAGCACCGTTTCCTTTTTTCTGAAGAATTAATATACTTTTCCCGTGCTTCTCATCTTTGAATAGAGAATCAGACAACTGAAGCATACCTACAATATGAGCCTCTTCTCTCAAGAAAGAATTCAAAGCTTTGGACTGATCACTATCAAACAGGAAGTTCGGTACGATGAACATCAAGTATCCGCCTTCTTTTGTGTAATTCAATCCTTGCTCGATAAACAAATGGTGAGCATATGAAAGCCCATCTCCGGCTTTCAGTTTATATCGAGAAGCCTGGACATCATCGGGGTAGTATCCCACAGGCAGATCAGCCAATACGAAATCTACCGGCTCCATCAAGAAAGGAGCTAAACTGTCCTGGTGGAAAAATTCAATTTCGTTCTTTTGAAGGTTGGCATTAGCCACTGCCAATTGAATCAAAGTGGGGTCCACTTCGCTGGCATAGGCTGTTAAATCCATCTCCAGCTGGTTCATGACAGAGGTGATTAAATTACCACTACCGGAAGCGGGATCAAATAACTTTAATTCCTTCTGGTCTTCAAACAATTTTGAAGCTAAGTAACCCATGAACATAGCAACTGAATCCGGAGTAATCAAATGCTGTTGCTGAGTAGCGCCTTTCATTCCTTTAAGAATGGTAAGTTGTGTAGCCTTTCTGATTTCTTCTTTTTCAAATTCTTCTTTTTTCATTTTCAAGAGTTCATTAGTCAGGTGTGTCTGCAACCCTTCACTCATATCATCAAAAGGTTGACCATTAAAAAGCACGTCCATTGTTTCCGCAATCGCTTCAAGGTATGTGATATTCATATCTTCTGAAATGGTGGTGGCTGTTTCATCCACCCATTGAAATAGCTTTTCCACTTGCTCTTGCTTCATAAATCATTCTCCTTCACTGTCGAGGAATTCATAAAATTAGCTGCATAGCTTTCCAACACTGATGTGCCAACACAAACGTACATTTTTGCATTTTTATCTAACTCAACCATATCGGAATCTACTTCTCAATTCAACAATGATAAACTTTACCGATTCTTGTGAATATTGTGTGCGGTTATAAGAATGAAATGGTAAAATGACTACAAGCTATACATAAGAGGAGGATGTTTTATGAACGATCACCGTAGAAACCTATTCTTTTATTATCATCAAAATAAAGAATTGAATGTTAAGTTGGAATCTCTGTTCCAATTAGCCAGAGACAACGATTTCCATGTGGTCGAAGACTCCCGTGAAGCAAACATCATCATTGCTGTTGGTGGAGATGGCACATTCTTGCAAGCTGTTCGTAAAACAGGCTTCCGTCAAGATTGTCTGTACGTCGGAATAAGAAGTCAAAATGAAGCCGGCCTATATTGCGATTTCGATATCGATGATCATGATGAAATGATTGACGCCATGAAAAATTCTGAAGTGGAAGTCAGAAGGTTTCCATTGATTGAAACGACCATTAATAACGAATCGACCTTTCACTGTTTAAATGAATGCAGTGTTCGTTCCACATTAATCAAATCGATTGTAATAGATGTATACATTGATGACCTGCTTTTTGAAACGTTCCGTGGTGATGGCTTAATAATAGCTACGCCGACGGGAAGTACTGGATATAATAAATCAACCAAAGGAGCCGTCGTAGATCCAAAGCTCCCTTGTTTCCAGATCAGCGAACTCGCCTCTTTGAATAACAACAGGTACCGTACCCTTGGATCATCTTTCATTCTGAGCGGTGAACGCACATTGAAACTCACTGTCCGCCAAGACGGTAACGATCACCCACTCATTGGAATGGATAACGAAGCCTTTTCCATCAGAAACATTCATGATGTTACCGTCAATCTGAGCAACCAAGTCATTAAAACCGTCAAATTAAAGGACAATACGTACTGGAACCGGGTCCAACGCACCTTTTTAGATTAGGATTGGATCTACATGTAGGTAACAAAAATCAGAAAAGCTTGATAAAGAAAAACAGCCAGAGTTGGAAAAGAAAAACCAACCTGGCTGTTTTCTGTTGCATTTAATTATCGAATCATCATAAATACAAAGGATCATCTAATTGTCTAGCGTTGATAGACGATATCTCCATCTACCACGGTCATCGTGACGTTAGCGTCAGCTAATTCATGAGGCTTCAGAGCAAACAGGTCTCTGTCCAGCACAGTGAAATCAGCCAGAAACCCTTCCTGTATCATACCTTGTTCATCTTCTTTATGGATTGCTTGCGCGCTTCCTTTTGTGTAAAGGGATACGGCTTCATAAACAGATAGCTTTTCTTCTGCTTGATAGACAGCATGATCGTAGGTGGCACGACGGTCCGCAGCCGCCCGGATACCTAATAAAGGGTTTATTTCTTCTATCGGTGCATCAGATCCTCCGGCACATTTAACCCCTGCATCGAGCAGAGTCTTCCAGGAATATGAATTTTTCAGACGCATATTACCTAAGCGTTCTATAACCCAGGGAAAATCTGATGCAACAAATGTAGGCTGGATGTCCAGAACTACATCTAACTCCTGTAACTTTTCAATGAGGGATGGACTTAAAATCTGAGCATGAATAATACGGTCACGTTCCCCATTCTGCAATGGATTAGCTTTAATCGCATGTGCCACAGCTTCGACAGCTCCGTCCCCGATCGCATGTACCGCTACAGGCATAGCACGTTTCCTAGCCTCATTAACAAGCCCCGCAAGCTCCTCTTTAGTATGAATCGCTACCCCATATTTTCCGGGAGCATCAGCATAAGGTTCATTCAACCAAGCTGTCCGTCCTCCTAATGCCCCATCGGAAAAGATTTTCAACGCTCCTAATTCCACAAAATCTGTTCCTTGCTTATACCCTAATTGCTCTTTATCAACATCTTCGATGACACCATGGTGAATTAATAGATGTGCTCTGAATTTCGTTTCCTTCCCATCAATCACTTGTTGAAAGGCATCATAAGTTTTTCGAAATCCACCATAATAGTTGAGGTCCTCACTATGACCTCCAACTAAACCATAGGCATGCATATCCTTCACTGCTAAATCAGTTGCTTTGCGTAAATATTCCGGCGTAACTTCCGGCATCGCTTTTTTGACCAAATCCTGAGCCTGGTCATGAAAGTACCCTGAAGCTGATCCATCTTCATCTCTCACAATAACTCCTCCTTGCGGGTCTTTCGTTTCTTCAGTAATGCCAGCAAGCTCCATCGCTTTTGTATTTGCTAAAAGGGCATGGCGGCATACCCTAGTCAGCATCATTGGGTGCTCTGAAGAAATTTCATCCAGCTCATCCTTATGTATGATGCGTTTATCTTCCCACTGGTTTTCATTCCAACCATCACCGATAATCCATTCACCTGGCGGCACCTGCTCTACATGGAGCTGCAATGCTTGTTTAACCTCTTCTGCAGATTTCATGAAGGTTAAATCAAGACGCATCAATCTTTCACCATGTCCGATGATATGCAAGTGACTATCTGTAAATCCTGGATACATAACGGCACCTTTTAAATCGTGTTCTTGTGTGATTTTATTTTCATAAGCCGAGAACAGATCTGGTGTATCCCCAACGGCAACGATTCGCCCTTCTGAAGTAACTACTGCTTCCACCCATTCTCCCTCGTTTTTCATTGTATAGATTTTCCCACCATACCAAAGCTTCATTTCGGCACTCCCTCTCACCTTTTAGTACTACCTATATCATAAATTCCATAAAAAGAGAACTATCTTGACCCATTAATAACAAAATGACAGGTGCAATGGAACATAGCGTGGCTTATCCTGCCTCCTTCTTTCCCAGGATTGCATTTAATAAATGTCCTGGATGTTAAAAAAGCTCCTACCTCTTCCAGGCAGGAGCTTTTATCTGAGATTATAACAAATCACTGAATTCATCGTCTTTCTGCTGATTTGTTTTAATGTGGTCTGCGGTCACTTCAATAACATAGGATTCTTCCAAGGCGTCATCGATATCTTGGGTGAAATCTGTGTTGGATTCATAATAATTCGCTTTTTCCCGATTCGGTTTAGTTTTAGGTGCTTTTGGAACAAACACTGTACAACAGTCTTCAAACGGGCGTATGGAAATGTCATAGGTTCCGATTTTACGAGCGATATCAATGATTTCAAGTTTATCCATAGAGACTAGGGGACGAACGATCGGATAATTGGTCACTTCATTGATCGTGTTCATACTCTCCATCGTTTGACTTGCCACTTGGCCAAGGCTTTCTCCTGTTGTAAGCGACAAAATATTCTCTTTTGAAGCGACCTTTTCACTGATTCTCATCATCATTCGCCTCATGATTGTCATACTATAACCCTCAGGCATCTCCCTGTGAATTTTTTGTTGAATACCTGTGAATGGAATAACATGAATGTTGATTTTTGACCCGTATTTCGCCAGTTCCTGGGCTAAATCTATGACTTTCTGCTTGGCGCGTTCACTAGTGTATGGAGGTGAATGAAAGTGAACAGCATCAATTTCAACTCCCCGCTTCATTGTCAGGTAACCAGAGACAGGACTATCGATACCGCCGGAAAGCATAAGCAAGCTTTTACCCGTGGTTCCAACAGGTAAACCCCCACCACCCGGGTAGTCCTGCGCAGTTACATAAGTTCCTTCATGACGAACTTCCACCTTGATTTCGACATCAGGATTGTGGACATCGACCTTTACATTCTCTGTATTCCTTAAGATATGACCACCGAGTATCGGATTCATTTCCTGAGATGGTATAGGAAATGTCTTATCCGTTCGTTTGGAAGATATTTTAAACGACTTAGCATCATTCGCCTCATTAAAAGCCAATAGAACAGCCTCTTTCATTTGTTCTTCTTCTTTGTCTACCTTTACAGTAAAACTGAGACTATGGATACCAAACACATTCTGACACTTTTGCATAACTTCATGAGGGTCTTCGCCATTCAGATGAACGAACATTCGTCCTTGAGTTTTTTGAATGGTTGTTTCAGGATGTTTTCTTAACATACGTGCGATATTGCTTTGTAACTTCTGTTCAAATGCTTTTTTATTTTTTCCTTTTAGAGCCATTTCTCCATATCGAATCATTATACGATCAAAATTCATTGATACTCACCCCATCGTTTGCTGTAATTTTTCTACTGTTGTGTCTAAAATTTCAAGAAAATTCTCTATTTCTTTTTCATTATTTTGATAAGACATGCTTACCCTGAGAGCGGATGTAGTCAGGTCATGATCCAGATTACAAGCTTTTAATACTGTACTTACGTCTGGCTGTTTTGAGGAACAAGCTGATTTCGTAGAAATGAAAATTCCCTTTTGTCCTAAGGAGTGGATCACGACTTCCGGCTTATAGCCTGGAATCGAAAAATTGACGATATGTGGAGCTCCATCCCTAGGAGAGTTGATCTGACAATAAGAGCGTTTTTTCAAACTTGTCCACAGCAAATGCCTGAGCGTGCGTAAGTGATCGCTCTTACCACTTTGGTCTTCGTGTAGTAAACGAAGAGCTTTCACAAAAGCGACCGCCCCTGGCAGGTTTTCTGTACCAGCCCGAACTTCTGACTCTTGACTACCACCATGAAGCAAAGGAAATAAAGACACGTACTTTTGAACGACCAACGCTCCTGTACCCTTTAAGCCATGGATTTTATGGCCGGAAATTGTACACAAGTCTATGCCCCAATCCTTTATTGGTAAATCGATTTTCCCTATGCCCTGGACATGATCAACGTGGAAGAATATTTTTGGATAATCTTTTAATATCCGGCCTATTTCTTTAATCGGCTGGAGCGTTCCTAACTCATTATTCACCGACATGATACTTACAAGGGTGGTATCTTCTCTAAGAGCGCCTTTAAGCTCCTCCAGATTAACCTTCCCCTCCTTATTTACATTTATATAAGTGACTTCAAAGCCCAAAGACTCTAGTGCACCAAATGCCTGGATTACAGAAGGGTGTTCAATTCGGGAGGTAATCAAGTGCTTTCCTCTCGTCTGATGTTGAAAAGCAATCCCCTTGACTGCCATATTGTTCCCTTCCGTTCCACCTGAGGTGAATACCACTTCTTGAGGATCTACCTGCAACAAGCTGGAGGCTTGTTTCCTTGAACGTTCTAACAGACGTTCTGCTTCGCTTCCAAAGCTATGGACAGAGGAAGGGTTCGCATAATATTGGTCAGCTGCTTTCTGGAAACTGTCCAACACTTCCGGAAGTGGTCGGGTTGTCGCACTATTATCTAAATAAATCATGAGCTTTGACTCCTTTGAATTCAAATTGCAGTCCATTATTTTATCATAACATTTTTATCAAATAAACTGCGACATTTCCCTGGTAATGCCTTTACAAAGTAAAACAAGCACCTGCTTAACCTGCAGGTGCTTGTTTTCAACTATTATCAGATTCTGATTCATCCAGTTCCAGAGTTTCCAAAAGAGTATCGATGCTTAGCTTCCCATCATCATTAACATCATCGATCCACCTATTTGTAATAACTTGTTTCCCAATTATGGTTTTGGTTTCGGAGGTCTGTTCATGTATTTCAACCAGGAAATTCGCTGATTCTTGTTCGCTAAGAGTTTTGCCGGAGGTAGGTGAATGGAGGGCCAAGCTATGATTGCCCACCGCATCATCTCCACTTGATGGAGACCACAGGAAAAGCAATAATACGCTGGTCCACACAAGAATCATGGCCGTTCCCAGACCAAACATTAAACGCTTTTTCATAGTAACACTTCCTACACGAGTACTTCTTCTTCTAAATCAATCTTAGAAAATAAATCCGGATCCACTTCTTTTATGGCCTCTGCTGCTAATGTCAGAGCTTCATCGTAATGGAAAGTTCTGAATCGATCTTCTGCCTCTAAGAGTTTTGCAGCCAGAAGAGGATACTTGCTTCTGTAGCGGTTACCATACTGAATCACTCGCTCTGCAAAGTGTGCCTTTTCCATCACTTTTTCCGCATCCTGGCTTAATTGTTCAGTCATCTCTACAGCTTCCTCTAATTTCACCAGAACAATCGTCATATCCAATGGCTGCTTCTCAAGGTTTTGGAAAACTTCATCAACCTTCTCACTTGCCAGTTTCATATCTTCATAAATCGAAGTGGGAATGCCCGGAATATTACTACGCTTCAAACGACGGTGTGTATCCAAAAGTAATTCTTCCATGTTAGCAAGTTTCTTCTTAGCTTCACGCTCATCTTTCCGGAGACTCTGGACCCGCTCATTGAAGTAGCCATGCTGCTCTTGAAGTTCTCCCACTTGCTCCTGGACTTGTTCTAAATCTTCCCGGAGAGCAGCATAGGAGGTCTCTCCATCTTCACGTTTGAAATCGATACTCGTCATCCGATTCTTTAATTGGTTGAACCAATTCTTGACGCCTCGATATGATTCCAAGTCTTCTTCTTCCAGTTGGTATGTGATTTGTATTTCTTTCAATTCCCGCTCCGTATCTGTCAACAAATAGTCCAATTCGTCCAATTGGGCTTTAAGTGGAACCAATTGTTTTTCTACATAATGATGAGCAATCGCTTCACTTTCAAGCAGTTGGTACATTTCTTGAATACGTACTTCTATTCCATTTAAAGTTTCTTCAACTTCTGTTTCGTCTCCCTGTTCAAGTTGGACAACCATTTCTTCCAATGAACGCTCATATTTATGTATTTCCGGTAAGAAATCAAAGTGGGAAACCCGGTAGCCTTCAGCTTTCATATCGTCCAAACCGTATTTTAATTCTTTCAATTGTTCAGGCAGCTCTGATTTTGCTTTTTTGTAACGATCCGGGAAGTATTGTATGCCTTCTTGTAACGCTACTATTTCTTCACGGATATTCTTCACTAAAGCGTTAGCTT
Organism: Halobacillus sp. H74; assembly: GCF_052246715.1. NCBI lineage: Bacteria > Bacillati > Bacillota > Bacilli > Caryophanales > Bacillaceae > Halobacillus > Halobacillus sp. H74. The sequence goes on from NZ_JBQQCI010000009.1 coordinate 95,744, forward strand.
CAATATAGTCCCCTTGTTCTGCCAACCGTTCATATTCACTTAATTGATCCTTCAGGTTATCAACGCGCTGTTCAAAAACATGAATCGCTTTTCCATATTGATGCCGGTTTTGAATCAACACTTTCGCTAAATCTTTTAATTCCGGCTCCATCGTTTCAATTTCAATCCGGCTCTGTTTTTCGGAATCGAGTAAGTTTTCCAACTCTTCCAACATTCTCTTAATGTCTTCTTCAATGTTCAGTAACTTCTTTTCGGTCTGAGCTAACACTACTTTCACTCTTTTCAAGCGATATCGATCAGCTGCTTCCTCTGCATCGAAAAGATCTTCTTCAAGCTCCGGCAGTTCTTTTGTAAGGATTCGATCCCAACGGTTCCGCCAATTCTCGAATTTCTCTTGAGTCTCACCCGAAAGGTTCAAATTCTTCACCTTGGATAACTCTTCGGTGACGCGCCGATTCATGATATCCATTTTCCAACCTTCTAGGCGATCTACTTCATCATAGACTTTTTTCCGCCAAATCAGCCCTATGATGAACAATGCAATAAGTAGTAAAATAGCCCCTATGACAAACTTCATAAATAGCCTCCTTACAATAAACGTGTCATACGGATGTATTACGTTCCGATATATGATTTAGTTGTTTATAATGATACCATGTAAATCATACTTTTGGCTAAAATATTTCAAATTTATTATCATATTGACAAAAAATTCAAACGCAAAGGAGAAATGTGATATGAGAGATGGACATGTCCATTCACCCTACTGCCCTCACGGCACAACTGACTCCTTAAAATCTTATATTGAAAAGGCAATCCAATCCGGTTATCACTCTCTGACATTTACAGAGCACGCTCCATTACCTCCTTCTTTTTCAGACCCTGTCCCTGAAAAAGATAGTGGAATGAATTTAAAAGAGATCGATGATTATTTCACGGATATTGAGAAAATGAAAGAAAATTATAAAAACGACATCGTCGTTCAAAAGGGGTTAGAGGTTGACTATATTGAGGGGTTCGAGGAAGAGATCAAGCACTTTTTGGATATTTATGGCCCTCATATGGATGATAGTATATTGTCTGTACATTTCTTAAAGGGCAAAAACAATTGGTATTGTATTGATTATAGTCCTGAAATGTACAGGGCTTCTATGGAGGACATCGGTAGTAATGACCATTTATACCAAACGTATTTTCAGACACTTAAGAAATCAATTTTGAGCGACCTGGGTGAATTTAAACCAAAGCGTATCGGTCATATGACACTTGTTAAGAAATTTCGTCATTTATTTCCTGCTCCGGAACAGTGGAATGAATATGCGGTCGATTTCCTTGAATTTGTGAAAAGCAATGACTTTTCACTTGATTACAATGGGGCAGGTACAAAAAAACCCCATTGCAAAGAAACTTATCCACCTCTAAATTTAGCGAGACGGGCTTCCTCAATGGGGATTCCTCTGATTTACGGTTCAGATGCTCATAAATCTTCAGCTATTACACAAGGTCTGGATGATATAGATGAAAAGCTGCTTACATTTTAGCAGCTATCAATTGTACAGATTGATGATCGTTCATAAGTTCACTATACACCCTGACGAAATGGTCTATGGATGCTTCTGTTATAAAAGGATCCTTGAACTCCTGAGGCATCATGAATGGTGCATTAAGAAGCCCCTTTAATTGTAGAAGGCAAAGCTTCTCTTTAAAAGTCACTTCGATTTGAGAGTTTTTCTGAAAAAGAAGTTGTATGAAAAGATGATTCTCCTTCGCTAAATAAGTAACAAGCATCTCACGAGCAAAAACGGTGTTCAAAGTTAATTCCCGATAAAGCAAACAGGAAAGTTGATAATGGGATTGTTTATAATGTAAAATTTTTGTCACTAAAGAATTCAAATGATTATCATCGTCAGTAAGCTGCTCACTTTCTAACATCTCAAGATAAGGTTCAAAATAACTGACAGCAAGCGATTCAAAAAGACCTTGCTTACTTTTGAAGTAGTAATGGATCAAGGAGACATTGACATTTGCAGCCTTTGCAATATCTCTCACGGATGTCCCATTGAATCCTTGGCTGTAAAATAGGCGGCAGGCTACATCTAACACCTTAGAACGTGTCATGTTCAGTCGAGTCATCATTTTTCCCCCTTAGGAAAAGATTCTCTATTTTTGTAGGATTTCCTGCCTATAATCGTCCATCAAATACCGACATGAATTTCAAACAACTGTCGAATCACGCAAAATCAGGAGGTATGAATATGTTTCAATCATCTGCCTATACCGGCACTAAAGAAGAAAATTATGGTCTATTGAACAAACAATTGAAAGCCCTCATTGAAGATGAACCAGATGCCATTGCTAATTTGTCGAATGCTTCTTCCTTACTGAACCAATTCTTAGAAGATGTGAATTGGGTAGGGTTTTACTTATGGAAAGAAAGTCAACTGGTGCTTGGTCCGTTCCAAGGTTTGCCTGCATGTGTAAGAATTCCATCTGGCAAAGGAGTTTGCGGCACAGCCGTTTCTGAACAAAGTGTACAGAGAGTCGAAGACGTTCATGCCTTTCCGGGGCACATTGCTTGTGATGCCGCAAGTCAATCAGAAATAGTCATACCTATCTTAAAGGATAAAGAGATTTATGGTGTCTTAGATATAGACAGTCCTTCTAAAGGCAGATTTGACGAAATCGATGAAGAAAAACTGCTTGATTTTGTCACAACCCTGCAAAAGCATTTGTGAAATTAAAAACAGCCCCTTCATTCATATACTTTGGAAGCGGGCTGTTTTAGTTCTTTAAAAAGAGTTGCGATACTCTTCCGCAATGACCAATTTATTTTTACCAGAATTTTTAGCTTTATAAAGGGCTTGGTCCGCTCGTTGAACAATCTGTTTTCGGTCAGGCATACTCTTTAAGATATTCCAAGAAGCCAGGCCGCAAGAAACTGTCACAGAAGGATGAGTATTGACAACAACTTTTTTTCGCATCCTTTCAGCCAGTTCATGTGCTTCTTCGGCTGAAATCAATGGTAAGAATACAGCCAGTTCCTCCCCTCCCCACCGGGCTGCTATTCCGACTCCTTCAATGTTATCCTTAATGACATCCGCCACCTGGCAAATGACTTCGTCCCCGATTTGATGACCATATGTATCATTAACCAGTTTGAAATCATCAATATCAAAAAGAATCAAATGCCCTTCCTGACTATCCTCGATATGCTTCTCTACACATTCATCCAAATGAATTCTCGAATGTAATTTTGTCAAATAATCAGTGATCACGGCTTTCTCGAGCTTTTCCCTCAGCATAGAATTGGCAAAAGCGAGTGTCGAGTGATGGACCAGTGATTGCAAAAGTTTGAATGATTCGAATGTAAAAAAATATGGTTCTTTGTGAAGCACGATGGCCAAACCATTTATATGTTCATGATCAGTCATCGGCACTGCCATCACTGATCTGAAAGGACTGTACGCCGTCATTTCATTTTGAAAATCGCCGATAAACAATGCTTCTTCCTGATCTTGCACCATTTTTTCCAGTTGTTTGACCAAAGAGGTGCACTGCTTTGAAGTGAAAAAAGATGAACTTCCTTCAAGTACATAATAATCAGGTTGTTCCACATTCCATGTGAGGAAACCAACTTCATGGGCGTGGAACGATTGTTCGATTTTGAAAGCCATAAAACTTATCTTTTCAGTTAATCGAATATTTGAATTTAATTTTTGAGAAGTAGAATTGATCAATTGTAAATCATCATTAAGTTTTCTTGATTGTTGATAGAGTTGAGCGTTCTCAAGTGCGTTACCTGCTGTATTTGCAATAAGGAGAAAAAATTCTATATCTTTTTTCGGAAAATATAAATAGCTCGGTGCGATCACTTGTAAAACCCCATATATCCCTTGTTTTCCTTTTAACGGGGCGTATAAATACGATTGTTTTTCTTGAAGGCGATCTTCTATTTGTATTTCACCCGTCATGTAAGCTTGTATACTCGCTTTTGAAGATGGATCCATATCGTATGCAAGCTCACGGACCGGTAAGTCTTTATCAGTTGTATAATCTTGCGATAACAAAAGGTAATACTGAAAATCAGGATATACCTTCCTCAAAGTCTCAATCACTTCATTCAAAACTCCATCTGTATCAATAGAAGAATGAAATTGAGAGGTAACTTTATAAAGCAGCTCATACTTCTTCTTTTCTTCAAGAGTCGAATATAGACCTTCGACTTTTTTAATACATTTCGTCAGTTCATCTGAAAGTACCTTAAAAAATCCTTCTCCAAAGGAAGGAAGTTGATCGAACCCTAAGACTAAGAACCCAAATATCTTCTTTCCTGACCCAAGCGGTGCGATCGACAAATCCATCGTTGACTCTCCAGTACGTATGATATGTTCCACTTCCTTTGATCTGAGAGAGTCAGAGTCTGGATGTATGAGGTCATCTAAAGAAAAGTGATTACGTAAAAATGGGTGACCTGAAGAAGTTTCTGAGTACAACCGGAAATGGCCTTTCCATTCATCCAAAAAATAAATAGCACTGAAATGGGCGCCCGCTGCTTCTTCCATTTCTATGGAAAGATTGACAATGAATTGTTCAAAGGTGTAAGGTGTCTCGGTCGTGACTAACTCGAATAATTGACTTTGAATTTTTTGAATTCGCTGTTCAATAAAGTTTTTTACAATCATTCTATTCACCTATCTTCCCTTACAAACTTATGGAGTATATTGTACCATGACTTTAATCATCTCAACGACCATATTAATGGAATTTTTTCCAATTCGCTTAAAAAAACGATTCCTTTGCACTGAATTAAGGTAATAGCTTGGAAGAAACATCGCTTATCCTCTTGACTTAAGGTCTATATAAAATTATAATGGTCCTTGTGTAAAATAAATGGCAGCCTATGTGAACCGTCGTTGTTTTCATTTTGTTCCTTCACTATCGGAGGTGCATCGCGTAACTCTCTGCTGCTGGGGCGAAGGTGCATGAAAACATAATGAGCAATGAAAGAAGGAACACACTGTTTTTATTTTATGCAAAATAAAATAAAAAGGAGGAAATTCCTATGGCACGTTATACAGGTCCAACCTGGAAAAAATCTCGTCGTTATGGTATTTCTTTAAGCGGAACTGGTAAGGAGCTTGAAAAGCGCCCTTACGCACCTGGACAACACGGTCCAAACCAACGTAAAAAACTATCCGAATTCGGTCTTCAACTACAAGAGAAGCAAAAGCTTCGTTTCATGTACGGTTTGACTGAGCGTCAATTCCGTCGTATGTTTGAAGAAGCGGGTAACATGAAAGGGATCCACGGTGAAAACTTCATGATCCTTCTTGAATCCCGTTTGGATAACATCGTTTACCGTCTTGGTATAGCTCGTACACGCAACCAAGCGCGTCAGCTAGTTACACACGGTCACGTAACAGTAGATGGTGGTCGCGTTGACATCCCATCTTACCGCGTAGCTCCTGGTCAAGAGATCAGCCTTCGTGAAAAATCTCAAAAACTTAACGTCGTAGAAGAGGCGATCGAAGTAAACAACTTCGTACCTGAATACCTCACTTTCGACGAAGACAAGCGTGAAGGAACGTACACTCGTTTTCCTGAACGTTCAGAGCTTCCTTCCGAAATCAACGAACACCTTATCGTTGAATTCTACTCCCGTTAATAGAGTCAGATATTTAATTGATACAATAAAGCCCATGAAATGTAGGTTCACTTACATTTCATGGGCTTTTCTTTTTCTATGGATAATATCATTCGACGTGAGCGGACCAGTTCGTAATTTCGTTAGAGTGAAAAGGGACGTTGGGAAACCAGTCGTTTCCCAAAGCCCCTCTATATAGTATGAAAATATCCATATTCTAAAGTGTGCTTCCTAAGCGATTACCAGTAAAACCTTTATTGGAATCTAATTAGGAAATACTTTTTCTTGCCACGTCTAATAATAGTGAAACGGTCTTCGATTCGATCCTGTTCTCCAATCGTGTGCTTCAAATCCTGATTGCGTTCTCCATTGATATATACTGCACCATTCCCGATATCTTCTCTCGCTTGTCGCTTAGAGGATGAAATACCACCTTCAACTAGCAAATCAAGAAGTTGAGGATTTTTCACTTCAGAGGTGTAAGCAGGTACATCCTTAAACCCTTGCTCAATTTCTTCTCCAGAAAGAGCTTTAATGTCTCCACTAAATAGAGCTTCAGAAATACGCTCTGCTTGCTTCAACGCTTCCTTGTCATGGACAAGCACTGTCATTTCTTCTGCTAATCTACGCTGAGCAACCCGTTTTTCAGGCTGTGTTTCCACTTCCTTCTCTAACTCTGCAATCTCTTCCAGACTTAGGAAAGTGAAGGACTTCAAGAAGCGGATGACATCGCGGTCGTCGGCATTGATCCAGAACTGGTAAAACTCGTAAGGAGAGGTTTTTTCAGGATCCAGCCATACCGCACCGCCAGCTGTTTTTCCGAATTTGGATCCATCTGCTTTCGTGATCAATGGAACCGTCAAACCGTATGCATCTACTTCTTGCTCCCCCGCAGCTGATCGCCTCAGTAATTCCAAACCTGCTGTAATGTTCCCCCATTGGTCACTCCCCCCTATTTGAAGGGTACAGTTCTCTTTTTCATGAAGTTGCTGAAAATCTAATGATTGAAGAATCATATAAGAGAATTCAGTAAAGCTGATTCCTTGTTCAATTCTCGATTCTACAGAGTCTTTAGCTAACATGTAATTGATCCCAAAATGTTTGCCGGTGTCTCTCAGGAAATCTATGATGGTCATTTGTGACAACCACTCATGATTGTTTCGGGCTACAGCTGCGTTGTCCCCCTCTTCAAAGTTGAGGATTTTTGCAAGCTGGTTTTTGATGCTTTCGCTGTAATCGTGAACGACTTCCGCATTGTTCAATTGACGCTCCGTAGACCGCCCGCTTGGATCACCAATCATGCCTGTACCGCCACCAACTAAAGCGATAGGTCGGTGTCCTGCCTGTTGGAATCTTTTCAGCATCAAAATCGGGAGTAAATGTCCGATATGCAAACTGTCAGCTGTTGGATCGAATCCACAGTAGAGCGTGACTTGGCCGCTATCTAAATGCTTTTCTAAACCTTTTTCATCTGTAATCTGATTGACCAGACCTCGCTGGTGCAAATCTTTTAACAAATCCATTCTGACCACTCCTCTTATCATTTTCCTATATGTTGAGCTATGGTTGCAGGGAACCTTGGAGATGGAAATACGAGAATAGCCCATTCAGTCAGAAGACGAAAAAAAGACCTCTTCCCCATAAAAAGGGACGAGGTCTTTTCGCGGTACCACCCTTGTTGCACAGTATATGTGCCACTTGTATCGATAACGGCTATCACACCGTCTTCTGATTCACACCAGAAGATTGCTCCAGGTCGTAATTCAAAAACAAATTTGCACCGACTTCCACCGACCGTCAGCTCTCTGTAGCAGGGAAATGTTCTCTACTTCAATCTTTCAACGCACGCATATTCAACTATGTACTATATTTATCATATCCAAAATAAAAAAGCAACAAATTCTGAGGATGGTTATATATCCTATCTTCCCCCGGTGTGTTATAATATTGATGGATTTTTAGGAGGTATTATCATGTCTAATAATAAGAAGAAAGGTCGAAATAAATTGGATTTCCGGTCTCTTTGGCAAGACGAATCCATCCAGAAGAAGACCCGCATCACCTATGATGTCATTTGGAATGTCATCTTATTTTTTATCATCATTGGTGTGGTCGGGCTTTTCTTCGCTGGCGGAGTCGGTGCCGGCTATTTCGCTTCTCTAGTAAAAGACCAGCCGGTCACAAGCGAAAAAGAAATGAAAGAGACGATCTACAATTACGCTGAAACATCCACAATGTATTTTACGGACGAAACAGAAATTGGTGATGTCAGTTCAGACCTATATCGTGAAGAAGTTCAACTAGAACAAGTCAGTGAACATTTGCAGAATGCTGTAATAGCGACAGAAGATGAGAATTTTGGAGAGCACAAAGGTGTTGTTCCTAAAGCGGTTATGAGAGCTGTCGTGCAAGAAGTGACAAACTCAGCTGTCAAAACTGGCGGGAGTACCTTAACTCAACAATTAGTTAAAAATCAAATTTTAACTAATGAAGTTTCTTTTGAACGTAAAGCAAAAGAAATGCTCCTTGCATTAAGAGTAGAAAAATTCTTAGAAAAAGAAGAAATACTTGAGGCATATTTGAACATTGTTCCCTTCGGCAGAAATGCCAACGGACAAAACGTAGCTGGTATCCAGACTGCAGCTCAAGGAATCTTCGGGGTGAATGCAAGTGAATTGAATCTTGCCCAATCAGCATATATCGCGGGACTGCCGCAATCACCATTCGGATATACACCTTTCAACAACGATGGTTCAATTAAAGAGAAAGAAGACCTTGAGGATGGATTGGATCGAATGCATGAAGTCCTCGACCGCATGCTGGAAGCCGAATATATTACACAGGCTGAATACGATGAGGCAATGAAATTCAAGATCAACGAAGAAACCTTAGCAGACCCTAAAGCAACGGCTATCGGGGAGTACCCGGCTATCAACCAGGAAGTACAGAGTAGAGCTAAAGAACACATTAAAGCCTACTTATTGAAAGAAAATGGACATACACAAGAAGATCTGGACAAAGATGAAGCCTTACAGGAAGAATATGCTACCCTCGTGGAACGTGAACTGTCTTCCGGAGGATACAAAATCCACACCACGCTGGATAAAGAAGTCTATGAAGTTATGAATAAGGTCAGAGATTCCTATACTGAAAATAACTGGCCTTGGGGGCAGAAAACAGCCTTCAATGCAGAGGGTGAAGAAATACAAGTAGATACTCCCCTTCAATTAGGCAGTATGGTCATAGAGAATTCAACAGGTAAAATCCATGGCTTTATCGGCGGCTATGACTTTGAAGAAGAATCTATGAACCACGCAACTCAGGCGCGCCGTTCAAACGGTAGTACGATGAAGCCGTTACTCGTTTATGGTCCAAGCTTTGATATGGGGGCTGCACAGCCAGGATCGGTTATAGCAGACGTCCCGTATTATTATAATGTAGGCGGTCAAGTCCGTAACTTCTCGAGAAACCACCGCGGGTTTGTTTCCGCACGGTATGCGTTAGCAAATTCATATAACGTGCCCGCCGTTAAACAATACAATGAAATTAGAAATGAAAACCCAGTGAAGAACTATTTAGTAAAAATGGGCATGGAAGAACATTTAGTTAAAAATGATAAATTTAATGATTATACATCCGAATCCATGGCCATCGGTGGCCTTACGAGAGGTATAACGGTCGAGGAAAACCTGAATGCCTATGCCACTTTCGGCAATATGGGTAAATTCGTTGATGCCTATATGATTGAAAAAATCGAAACAAACGATGGCGAAACCATCTATGAACATGAAGTGAAAGAAACCGAAGTCTACAGCCCTCAGGCAGCCTATTTGACTATTGACGTCATGAGAGATGTTCTGGAATATGGGACAGGCTCAAGGGTGCCAGGTTTACTTGCTAATCGCGGTGTTGATTGGGCAGGTAAAACAGGAACCTCACAATATACAAGAGACTCCTGGTTTGTAGCTACGAACCCGAATGTCACAGTGGGTATGTGGACAGGTTTTGCAGAAGGAAATATGCAGCACTTGAATTACAATGCGAGAACACAAGGCTTATGGGCAGATGTTGTCAATGCAGTGTCTGAGATCAGACCAGAATTAATGGTCCCAAGTGATAACTTCGAGAGCCCTGGAGGCTTGGTGACAAGATCTTATTGCGCAACCTCTGGTCTGCTTGCGTCAGATCTTTGCTCTTCTGTAGGACTAGCAAAGAGCGATATTTATGATGCCGACTATGCGCCAAGCAAAGTCGATGACAGCTTGATAAGCGGCGATTTCGTGAGAGTGAAAGATCAGCTCGTTGTGGCGGGCTCTAACACTCCGAATGAGTTCATTCTTGACGGTGGTGGTGTAACGTTAAGCCCTGAATTCCTTGAAGAGAACGGGTACACAAGCCCGGAAGTTCTAAGAGAGCTCTTACCGAATTCCGGAGCATGGTCAAATGTTGCCCTTCCTTCTACAGGATCTATCGGTTCGACAGCTACATCGATAGATAACGATGGGCAAGCCCCTGCAGCTCCTGGATCTGTTTCAACTAGTGGTTCTTCCATTAGCTGGTCCTCGTCTGCAAGCAGCGATGTCGTAGGTTACCGCGTATATCGCGCTTCCACACCTGGTGGCTCCTATTCTTTAATTGGAAGTACTGTAGAGAATGCCATCAGCTATTCCGGTGGTGAAGGCGTATATGCTGTTAGAGCAGTCGATTACTTTGGACAAACTTCAGCCTTATCAGATCCAGCTACAGTAGGAGACCCGGGTGCTCCTGAACCTGAACCGGAGCCTTCAGAAGATAATAACGCTTCTGACGGAAATTCTGGGTCTAACAATGGCTCAGGGAATGATTCAGGTTCAAATGGGAGTAGTGGTTCAGGAAATGAATCGGATAATGACAGCTCAAATGATGATTCCGGGAGCGATAATTCCGGTGACTCTGGAGACGGATCCGGGGGCGATGGCGGGTCCGGTGATGGCTCTGGAGGCGGGTCCGGCGACGGTGACAGTTCCGGTGATGGCTCTGGAGGCGGATCCGGCGGCGGTAACGGTTCCGGTGATGGCTCTGGAGGCGGATCCGGCGGCGGTAACGGTTCCGGTGATGGCTCTGGAGATGGTTCTGGAGGTGACTCCGATAGCGAAGGTAATAGCTCAGGAGAAAATACTGAAAGTGATTCAAATACAGATGAAGAGTAACAAATTTAAAAACTCCGATCGTTCAACGATCGGAGTTTTATTTTTATCAGAGAATTTAAAATCATATAATTTAATGTATAATGGAGAAAATTGAACCTTTATTACTAATAATCTCTTTCAGGTGGTGACTGAATGAATCATGAAAAAACCTATCATTATGAAGCATTTGACACGGAGCATGGACCAGTGATAGTCGAAGGTCCATTATCTTCTGAAGAGCTTTCCCAATATACATTCAATGAAAAGCTGACTGCTTTCCGTCCAGCTGAAAAACAATTCGAGGCAATCAAGGGGATCGCTGATTTTGAAGAAGGAAGAATAATTATTGCAAGAAACAATGAAGATATCATCGGATATGTCACCTACCTCCATCCAGATCCTCTAGAACGGTGGTCTGAAGGCAACATGGAGGATCTTATTGAACTTGGGGCGATTGAAGTAATCCCTGGTTTTCGCGGATATCGTATCGGTTCACGGCTTTTAGAAGTGACAATGAGAGACGAATACATGGAGAATTACATTATTATATCTACTGAATATTATTGGCACTGGGATTTAAAAGGTACTGGACTGAATATATGGGATTATCGGAGAGTGATGGAAAAGATGATGGCTGCTGGCGGCTTGACCCCTTCTCCTACAGATGATCCAGAAATTATATCCCACCCCGCGAATTGCTTGATGGTTAAAATCGGAAAGCATGTTACAGAATCTTCTATTGAGGAATTTGATAGATTACGCTTTCTAACAAGGCATCAATATCGTGAGACAAGGAGGTAACTGAATGTTAGTTGAAGAAATCATGAAAGATAAAGTCATCACCCTCCCCCCGGATGAAACGATCGGGACGGCACTAAAACTTCTAAATGAACATCACATCCGCCACATCCCCATCATTGATGAAAAAAAACATGTCATTGGTATTGTCTCAGACAGGGATGTAAGAGATGCAAGCCCTTCAATTTTTGAAGAAGATACAGATCCTGAAGAGTTGAAAAACCCTATCAAATCAATTATGACATCTCCTGTTACTACTGTACATCCTTTAGATTTCGTCGAAGAAGTGGCCTCAATTTTCTATGAACAGGAGATTGCCTGTGTCCCTGTCACGAGGAATGAAGTGCTGGTGGGAATAATTACTGAAAAAGATATGCTTTACACCCTGATCCAGTTAACAGGAACCCATGTCCAAAGTTCTCAAATCGAAGTGAAGGTCATCAACAGGCCCGGGATACTGCCACAAGTTACCCAAGTCTTTGGTAAACGTAAAGTGAATATAAGTTCTGTACTTATTTATCCTTATAAACCTGATCCTAAGTATAAAATCATTGTTGTCCGTATTCAGACAATGAACCCGCTCCCGACGATTGAGGATTTAAAATCAGAGGGCTATGAAGTATTGTGGCCAAAAATGCCAGGGATGCTATCATGAGTTGTCATTCAGGTTTTGTTTATTCCAATGATTTTACAAACTACCGCTTTCGTGATGATCACCCTTTCAATCAGATGCGGGTCGTCATGACAAAAGAACTGCTGGATGCTTCTGGTGTTTTAAAGCAGCAACATATGATCAAACCAAGATTGGCCACAGAAGATGAATTGGCGCTAGCACACAGCAAACCTTATATTCAGGCAGTGAAAAAAGCGGGCATGGGGATGCTATCAGAAGAAGAAGGAATGGAATTCGGAATCGGAACAGAAGATACACCAATGTTCAATGGCATGCATGAAGCATCACAGCTGCTCGTAGGAAGCACACTCTCTGCGATTGATGCTGTACTAGAGGGAAAGGTGCAGCATGCATTAAATCTTGGCGGAGGGCTGCATCATGGATTCGAGCGGAAAGCTTCTGGTTTCTGTATCTATAATGATGGAGCGGTAGGCATCAAGTACATTAGAGAAAAATATGACTATAAAGTGCTGTATGTGGACACTGACGCTCACCATGGTGATGGCGTGCAATGGGCTTTTTATGATGACCCGAATGTTTGCACTTTCTCCATTCACGAAACAGGCCGTTATCTATTCCCTGGTACAGGAAATGTGAACGAAAGAGGGCTGAAAGAAGGGTATGGTTATTCATTTAATTTACCTATAGATGCATTTACAGAAGATGAATCTTTTTTACACGTCTATGAATCCGCTTTCAGGGAAATTGTAGAGTTCTTCAAACCGGACGTGATCATTACCCAAAACGGAGCAGATGCTCACTTTTTGGATCCGCTCACACACCTTTGTTCCACTATGAAGATTTATGAGCAAATTCCGCGAATTGCTCATGAGCTCTCCCACCAATACTGTGATGGAAAGTGGATAGCTCTTGGTGGTGGAGGATACGATATCTGGCGTGTCGTCCCACGTGCCTGGTCACAAATTTGGAAAGTGATGGTGGATCAAACTCCTTTTGAAGGGGATTTACCAGAAGAATGGGTTAACAAATGGCAGAAAAAAGCACCTGTGTCATTGGTTACATCATGGGGGGACCCTCCAGATGCTTGTCAGCCGATCCCAAGGCGAAAAGAGATTACAGAAAAGAATGAGAAGCTATTAGAAAAAGCTTTGCAGTTAATCCACAATCAGAAAAAATACAATTCTATGTAAAATAAAAATTATAGCGCTTGGCCCCCCTGTCAAGCTTCACCTAACCATCCAAGTGCATTCTTTACACTTAGAAGCTCGACTAAAATCGCAACAATCCTATTGTAAAAAACGCACATCCCACACTGGTAAGCTAGAACCCTGTGGGAAAAAATAAGAGGGTGGGACAAAACGATAATTGCCACTGGTTAAGACGAACAATAGGGTAGAATGGATTAAATGGAGCGTAGGCAACATACGCAGACTCCTGCGGGAACAGCACGAGGCTTAGGCCGTGCACGCGGAAAGCGAAGTAAGTTGCGGAGCAGCGTATGCATTTATTGTTTCATAAAGAAAACCCGAACAAAAAATTGTTCGGGTTTTCTAGTGGGGAAATTCTATTATCCCAGTCTCTTTTATGGTGTCGAGTTTTCATATTCTGGATCTAAGATTACTATTTCAACTCTTCTATTTTTGCTCCAGTTCTCTTCAGAATTGTTCGGTGCTACAGGTCTGGTTTCTCCATATGCAACAGCGGTAAATCTCTTTGGAGCGAGATTCTCTGTATTCTCTGTTAAATACCTGATGACACTACTGGCCCTGGCTCCGGATAGCTCCCAGTTTGAAGGATATCGGAAAGTTGAAATCTGCCTATTATCTGTATGACCTTCAACCTTTACAAAGTTCGGAATGTTCATCAGCAGGTTACCTACTTTAGATAAAAATGGTTTTGCTCCATCCAAAATCTCGGCTTGACTTGTTTCGAACAATAACTGTTCTTCAAGGACAAGAATAATTCCACGCTCAGATTGAGTAGCTGAAATAATATCGCTGAGATCATTTTCTTTCAAATATTGATCGATCTCTTGTTTCAATTCTTCTAGATTTTCAACTTCTTCTACCCGGTTTTCTTTTTCAGCCATATTGTCCGGGTCTTTGGCTGGTGTTTCAAACTCATTATTCTTTTCACCGTTTTCCTGTATTTTCGTCTGCTCTGTCGGATAATCACTTTCTACTGCAGAAGGATTAAAATCAAAAATCATTCTGTTACGGAACGATTCCGCAATAGCTTCGAATTTAACAAGGTTGATTTGCGACATAGAAAATAAAAGAATGAAAAAAACGAGGACTAAAGTGATCATATCTGCGTATGTAGTCATCCATTTAGGAGCGCCTTTATCGGCTTTCCTCTTTCCTCTAAGCTTCATTGGCGGTCTCTCCTAAGGAATCCTCCTGCTGCTCTTCCTCTACTACTTTCTTATCCTCTTCGGATAAAAATGCACTTAATTTTTCCTCAAGGATTTTAGGATTCTGACCAGACTGTACACCTATAACACCTTCGATAATCACTTGTTTAATAAAAATCTCCCGGTAGGTTTTATTTTCTAATTTCCCAGCTAGAGGTGTAAACACAAGATTAGCTAACAGTGTTCCATAAAATGTCGTTAGCAAAGCTACAGCCATTTGGGGACCTAAAGCTTCAGGGTTGGACAAGCTTTGCAGCATCAGAACTAAACCAATCAGGGTCCCGATCATTCCCCAAGCAGGTGCATACTCTCCAGCCTTTTCAATGATCGCCCGGCCTCTTTGATGACGTTCCTCAACTGCGACGATTTCAGCTTTCATGATGTCGTTGATGACCTCTGGTTCAATGCCATCGACAGCAAGCAAAATACCTTTTTTTATGAAAGGGTCTTCTACTTCTTCCAATTCTGCTTCAAGAGCCAGTAATCCTTCCCTTCTCGCCCTTTCCGATAGAGTGACGAACAAAGTGATCAATTCCCTTAAATTCATCTCGCTTTCCTTGAAAGCCTCTTTAGTAACACGGAAAGTCAACTTCACTTCGCTTACATTAAAGTTAACAAGAATCGCTGCGACCAATCCACCGAGCACGATGATGATCGATGACGCTTGAATAAACGACGTAATGCCTCCGAAACCCGCATTTGCCATGATACCAAACATGACCATGGCAAATCCGACGGTAATTCCTACTGGAGTCAAAATATCTTTTTTTGTCATTCTACTCTCTCCTCAGTTTCGAACAAGTACCTTATACTTACTATATCGGTACTATTTCTGCTGAGTTGAGTTTCTTTCGATAATTCGGTGCGGCAAAATTACGTTCTGTTCTTCTACCTCTTCTTTGTTCATGAACTTCGTTAATAATCTCATGGCTACAGCACCTATATCATACATCGGTTGAACAACCGTGGATAAAGTGGGGCGTACCATTGTCGCCAGTCGTGTATTATCGAAGCCGAAAACTTCGATATCTTCAGGGACACGGATTCCTTTATCTTGAGCACCATGGATAACACCAAGAGCCATCTCATCAGAAGATACGTAAATCGCGGTGGGCTTTTCTTTCATTTCCAGGATTTGATCTAAAGCTTCTAAACCAGAATCATAAGAGTAATCACCCTGTACAATCCAATCTTCTGGTGATTCATGGCCATTATCTTTCATAGCACTTTTAAATCCTGCTATTTTGTCTGTATTGATGATTGTATCTTCAGGTCCTGCCACAAATGCTATACGTTTGTTACCATGATCAATTAATAATTGGGTAGCTTCATAGGAAGCTTCTTTATAATCGATGTTTACAGAAGGTGTTTCTTGGGTTTCATCGACAGTTGCAGCTAGAGCGATCGGCACAGAAGAAGTCTTGAACTCACGGATGTGGTCCTCTGTTATATTACCGCCCATAAAGATAAGACCATCTACTTGTTTGCCAAGCATCGCATTAATCAAGTGAAGTTCTTTATCTTTATTTTGATCTGAGTTGCTTAGGATAATGTTATAGTTATACATCGTTGCAATATCTTCAATTCCTCGAGCAAGTTCAGCAAAGAAAATGCTGGAGATATCAGGGATAATTACTCCCACCGTTGTCGTCTTTTTACTCGCCAATCCACGTGCCACCGCATTCGGGCGGTAACCTAACCGCTCAATCGCATCATGTACCTTTTTTCTTGTTGCGGGTTTTACGTTAGGATTCCCATTTACTACACGGGAAACCGTTGCCATAGAAACGCTTGCCTCTCTCGCTACATCATATATCGTTACATTCATCTTGCATCCTCCTTCGTCAAATCCCATCGTACATATTTATTCAATAAAATAATCATACGACAGATCTTCTGCCTGCGCAATATTCGTCCACTTTCTACCTATTATTGTACCCTTATCATTATAACGAATTGCATTTCTACTGCAAAAAATTGTACTAAAAAATAAGTTAGGCTGGAATTCCAGCCTAACTTATCACAAATAATTTATTTTGTTAACTCTTCCATGAAGGACTGGAACGTCGGTATATCCATTTGCTGTGCCGAATCAGATAAAGCGACAGCTGGATCAGGGTGAACCTCAGCCATAACACCATCGGCTCCGATAGCGATAGCTGCTTTGGCAGCAGGCAGCAATAAGTCTCTTCTGCCTGTAGAGTGGGTCACATCAACCATTACAGGCAAGTGTGTTTCTTGTTTTAAAATCGGTACAGAAGAGATGTCCAACGTGTTTCTAGTCGCTTTTTCATACGTTCGGATTCCACGTTCGCATAGGATGATGTTTTCATTCCCTCGTGAAATGATGTACTCTGCCGCGTTGATGAATTCTGAAATGGTCGCAGACATTCCACGCTTCAATAATACGGGTTTGTTTACTGAACCTGCTGCCTTAAGCAGCTCAAAGTTCTGCATATTCCGGGCTCCGATTTGGATGACATCGAGATATTCCAGAGCTTCTTCCAAATCTGCAGGATTTACAATTTCACTTACCACAGCGAGATCTTGCTCATCCGCTGCTTGTTTCAGCATTTTCAAACCTTCTATCCCCAACCCCTGGAAATCATAAGGAGAAGTCCGTGGTTTGAAAGCTCCTCCACGTAATAGCTTCAGCCCCTGACCTTTGACAGCTTTAGCTACTGTAGAAACTTGCTCATAGCTTTCAACTGAACACGGTCCCATAATGAAATGGGTATTGCCGTCACCTACTCGTTCCCCTTTGATATCTACTACCGTATCTTCCGGCTTCTTCTTCCTTGATACAAGCAAGGCCTTTCGGTGGTCATCTTCTTGGAGCTCTAATGCCGCCTTGAAGATTTCTTTGAATAAGTGAACAACAGTCGAGTCTTCGAATGGTCCATCATTATGCTTCGATAGTTGATCAAGCATCGCTCTTTCCCTTACTGGGTCAAAGCGATTCATCCCTTGATGTTCTTTGATTTGACCAATTTCCTTTACCAGATCACCGCGTTTATTGATTAAATTCAGAAGCTGTAAATTTACATCATCTAATTGGCTGCGCAAGTGGTCAAGTTTTTGATTACTCATTTGTTCGTCCCCCTACAAAGATTTAATGTTAAGATAAATTGTGATACATTTTAGATAATTAGGGACAATTATAGCTAATTTTTTTAATGTTGTCACCCCTAGAGAGAGATTTCATAAATATTTGTAGAAAAAGTTTGATTTATCGGAGGTACATAAGCGAATGAATGAGAAAATTTTCTCCCTTGATATCGGAACACGCTCAATCGTTGGACTCATATTAGAACAAGAAGATGATGATTTCCATCTACTGGATCATTTGACAATAGAGCATCAGGAACGATCGATGCTTGATTTGGCAAATTCACGATATACGCTCGGTAGCAGATATTATTAATAAAGTAAAAGTAGAATTGGAAAAGAAATATGGGCCGTTAAAGAGTGTATGCGTGGCAGCAGCAGGAAGGGCTCTGAAGACTAAACGCTCAAGTATTTCCA
The DNA here is from genome assembly GCF_052246715.1 of Halobacillus sp. H74. Taxonomy (NCBI): domain Bacteria; kingdom Bacillati; phylum Bacillota; class Bacilli; order Caryophanales; family Bacillaceae; genus Halobacillus; species Halobacillus sp. H74. Next base: position 113,926 of record NZ_JBQQCI010000009.1, read on the forward strand.
CATCTATCAAAGATCAGCCCCTAATAGATGATGAAATGGTTTCTCATAACGAATTATCGGCTCTCAAACAAGCACAAGTAGAGTTAGCCAAAGAAACGAATGAAGAGGACCACTTTCATTATTACTGTGTAGGTTATTCAGTATTACATTACTATTTGGATGGTCACCCCATCGGATCACTGATTGATCAGCAGGGATAGGAAACAACAGTTGAAATCATTGCGACGTTCCCTCCTATGGTTATCGTCGAATCACTCCTTTCTCCTTTGCAGCGAGCAGACTTGGAAATGGAAGCTCTGACACTTGAGCCTATCGCCGCAATTCAAGTATTAATTCCTACGTCCACGAGAAGGCTTAATGTTGCGCTTGTAGATAGAGGTGCTGGCACAAGTGATATAGCGATTACTGCAGACGGGACAATATCTGCCTACGGGATGGCCCCCTCTGCCGGAGACGAGATCACTGAAGCTATCAGTGATGAATATTAGCTTGACTTTCCATTAACCGAAAAGGCAAAACGTGAGTTATCTGAAAGGAACGAAGTGTCAATTACAGATATTCTCGGTTTTGAACACAAACTCGAATACGAAGAAGTCATAAACTAAATCCACTCTTCCATTGACCATCTGGCAGAAAGGATTACCCGTGAAATCATTCTATTGAACGGAAAACCACCGAAGGCAGTGATGCTTGTCGGCGGAGGGAGTCAAACACCGGAAATTACCACCTTCATCGCAAAGAAACTTGGGCTCTCAGAAAGCCGTGTCGCTATACGAGGAACGGAAGCCATACAAAACTTAACTCAAAAAGACCAATTGCCTAAAGGCCCATCTTTTGTCACACCATTAGGGATTGCCATTGCCGCCAAGCAAAATCCGATTCAATACTTAAGCCTGAAAGTAAATGATCACACGATACGTCTATTCGATATAAAAACACTTACCCTAGGAGCCAGTTTATTGACAGCTGGAATAGATATAAAAAAATTATACGGTAGACCAGGTCATGCCTCCATTATAGAGGTCAACGGTGTCTCACAAACATTAAAAGGTACATATGGTACTCCTCCCATTATCAAATTAAATGGTGCACAAGCTTCCTTGGATACCCCCATTCACCATGGAGATGTCATTCATGTGGAAAAAGCCCTATCGTCACCGTGAAAGATTTAATCAATCAATTGACACCTTTGAAATTCCATTATGAGGGATGCCTTCACCTGTTAACCGACCCGTGTGTGTTTATTAATGAGCAAATCGCAAATTACGACCAGAAAATCGAAGATCATGACATTATTCATTATTTCCCATTACGTAAAGTGCGGGATTGTAAAGAAGTTTTTTTCAGGTTAGGTGTATGGGAGGAAACCTTCGAGCGTCCGAGTGTTAATATCGATAACCAAAGTTACCCTTTTTCCTTCTAAGGAAGAAACCTTAGTCCTAAATGGCGTACCAGCTCTCGAGGAAGATAGGGTCTCAGACGGGGATCAAATCGAAAGACCGGTTCAGTATCCTTTATCCCTCCTGGAAATATTGAAGTATAATGATATAAACCGTTGGGAGAAGATAAATGTTTTTTTAGAAGAAGAATTAATTACACTTAAAAACATCAGGTATGAGATTTTGAAGAATGATACAACCCTTAGTGAGGGTGATGATATATTCCCTGACGACTTTTTGATGACACAAAAGATCGGAAAACAAGGCTTTATCTTTCAGGATATATTTAAATATGTTGATGTTGATTTGGAGAAGGTACCGCAATCTTTTCAGCTTTATCGAAATGATGAAGAAGTCTCCTTCCATACGGCGATGTTCTCTGGAGACCATCTACGTATTGCGAAAAAAGAAGTCTAGCAGCGTATACTTTAAACCGAGATCGCCTTGAATAGCATCGACAAACTTAAGGACCCCCGTTACGGGAAAACCAACTTCCATTTTGCAAAGAATTTGATGAGTGTACTGGGGAACAGGCTATATACAGCAAAGTATTCCTAAACAAAAAGACACACGCTTATATCGTGTGTCTTTCTATGGTCTCAGTATTATGTTTCATGCCTCTTTTAAGCGTTGGGTTGTAATCGCGCCATGGCTCTCATGCCAAGCAATCTTCCCATTACTAAAATGCAACACTTGCGGGGACTCATGGCGGATACTGAAAACCTCAGCGATATGATTGGCTAACGGCCGACTCTCCTGTACGTAAAGGGTGTAACACGGTACCGTTGCATCTTCACTGAAATGCTCGTACTGCATGTTCGCAGCACCACTGATGGGGCATGTTAAACTATGCTTCAATAAAAAAAACTCAGAATTATTTTCTAAAATACTTTCAAATTCTTCAACTGAGCTGATGACTTCAATTTTCAAAACAGACCCTCCAAAGAAGAAAAATGATGGAGGCAGGAAATGCCTCCATCATTTCTTTAATTATAGATTAGATGATGTCGTTGAATCCTGCTGTTTTTCAAGCTCTTGTGCCGCTTCCTCGATCGCTTCAGCAACTTCCTGAGCTGCTTGTTCAGCTTCATCCTCTTCATTCGTACGGAAGTTCTTCACTTTATCTTTTACTCTTCCACTGAACTCTTGAGATTTTTCAGAAACGTTTTTAGATAGTTGAGAAGAAGATTCTACAGCGCGGTTCTTCCACTCCCCGCTTTTTTCATAAGCGACATCTTTCCATTCGCCTGCTCTTTCTTTCCATTCAGTTGAACTATGGTTGATGTTTTCACGCAATTCACGACCGGATTTCGGAGCATACAATAAGGCTACTGCTGCACCGACCAAGCCGCCGATTAAAGAACCCAGTACAAAATCTCTTCCATTTCCGTTGTTTTGTCCATTGTTCTGTGAATTGTTTTGTTGACTCATAATCAATTCCTCCTTAGGATTTAATATCTTCTTTCTTTGCCTTTTTCCATAAATTGATGGCTACTTGCCCCCACTTCATGGCTTGAGCTGCCGTATCCGTATTTTCGTTAGCGGATTGTGTAAGACCTCTTGATACGGAGCGGATCGATTGATTGAACTCTTGAACAGAATCCCCAATACCTTTGACACCATCGACTAAAGTATTTAGCTTTTGGGATTTGTCGCCAACATCTTCAGCCAATTTATTAGTCTTATTCAAGAGAGCTGTCGTCTCGAGGGTGATGCCTTCCATTTGTTTCTCCACACCTTCAAGAGTGTCAGCAACGTTGTTCATAGTTCGGCGCACGGCCGTCAGTGTCCTCGCCAAGAAAATGACAAGAACAGCAAAAGCCACTGCTGCGATTAATGCAGCAATGTAAAGAATTATAATCATTCCCCCTGCACACTCCTTCTTATGTAATCAACACATTTTAGTTTATACCCTAAAAGGAACATTTCTAAACGTGAAGGTTACTTTAAATGGACATATTCGCTATTATGCCGAAAAATCCCTTTTTATATTTATGTTTTTCTATAATTTCCGAGAAAAAGTGCGGCTTACCACCTTCAAGCCGCACTTCCCTTTATTCATTCTTTTTTTCATAAGCTTCCTGGAATTTCTGGATATCCCCAGCCCCCATAAATAATAAGACACCATCTTTATAAGAGGCTAGTTGTTCTGTATCTTCTAATTGTAAGAGTCTGGATTCCGGTATCAACTCCTGGAGATGATCAATGGTAAGTTTCCCTTCGTTCTCTCTGGCTGAACCGAATATGTCACAAAGGTACACATAATCCGCTTCCTTTAAACTATCCGCAAATTCATGCAAAAATGTTTTTGTCCTCGTAAATGTATGGGGTTGGAAGATTGCAACCACCGGGCGTTCCGGATATTTTTTACGAGCAGAATCAATCGTAGCCGTAATTTCAATCGGGTGATGTGCATAATCATCTACTAAAATTTGATCTTGCCATGTTGTCTCTGTAAACCTACGTTTTACACCTTTGAATGTCGAAAGCTGTTGGATTTCTTCAGGCTTCATATTTTCGTAGTGACAAAGAGCAATTACACTTAATGCATTCAGTACTGTGTGATTACCATATTGAGGAATCGTGAAAGATTCATAGTAATTATTACGGACAAAAACATCGAATGTAGTTCCCTCTGAGCTTTCCTGAATATTTTGTGCTTGAAAATCATTGGTATCAGCTAATCCATAATATAAGACGGGGACGTTTGCCTGAATGTGCTGCAAGTGCTCATCATCACCACATGCGATGATGCCCTTCTTGACTCGTTTCGCCATCTCTTGAAAGGCTTGAAATACATCCTCAATACTTGTGAAATAATCCGGGTGGTCAAAGTCTATATTCGTCATGATGGCATAGTCGGGTTCATAGGAAAGGAAATGACGACGATATTCACACGCTTCAAAAGCGAAGTATTGACCATCTTCATGACCTTTCCCTGTACCATCACCGATTAAAAAGGAGGTCGGGTAATTTTCAGAAAGGACATGAGCTAACAAACCAGTCGTTGAGGTCTTGCCATGAGCACCTGTTACTGCAATGCTTGTATATTTACTTAGCCATTCACCTAAGAATTCATGATATCGGTAAAATGGAAGACCCTGCTCTTTAGCTTCTTTAATTTCTTCATGATCATCACTAAAAGCATTACCAGCGATAATCGTCAATCCTTCTGTAATGTTTTCTTTAGAAAATGGCATAATCTCTATATTTTTAGCTTCTAAAACTTCCTGGGTAAAAAAACGCTTTTCTACATCTGATCCTTGAACCTTCTCACCAGAATCATGGAGAATCTGGGCAAGCGAACTCATTCCTGTTCCTTTGATACCAATAAAATGGTAAGTTGTCATAAACAAGAACCTCCAAAATAAAGTGGGTCACTTTAAGTATAGTATATGTAACATTTCTCAATATGCGATTTAAACTTCAAGTTGTTAAACATCGTGGCTTTTGCATTGCCTTATCTTATCATGGAATACGGCTGAGAAAAAGAATATCATACGATTCAAAAAGCACAAACGAAAAGACGCTCGTGCCTTTTGAAAACATCATTACTCTTCTGATTCTGTATATTCCACATATTCTAAACGAGGGTTGTGTTTATAACGTCTTCCTTCTTTAGCTTCTGGTTCTCCATTGATCAACACGTTATCTCCAGTAAAACCAATGCTGATTTTCAATAAGCTCCCACCGACTCCGTACATATCGACAGGCACTTTTTTCTCTTCAAAAGCACGTATGCGTTCCTTTGTAAAACCACCGCTGACGACGATTTTGACATGCCGAAAACCTTCCTGATCTAAAGCACGTCTTAATGCAAAAATGAGCTCCGGATTGACACCCCTTGGGTCAAATGTCCCCATCAGGTGTTGATTTCTCAAGAAATACTTATCAACCAGGTTACGCGAGGTGTCTAAGCGGACGCCTTTCAGCTCATCCCCGAATTCACGGGCGACTTCAAGCGAGTCGGTTATGACATCGTTATTGTAGTCCACTAGGGCCATCAGTTGATCGTCAGGGAATTGCGCATGGTAAGCTTTGGTTGCAGCAACCACATCCCCTTTGAACATCTGGATCAAGGCATGAGGCATCGTTCCCATTCCTTCTTTCCCCCACCATTCGTTCATTGCATGAGTAGCTTGGGCAGTGGACCCACCGATGAAGGCTGAATAACCATCTCCGGATTGTTGAGTGAAGTGGTCGTCCCTGTCTCCCATAAAAATGATGGGCTTTTGTTTGCCAGAAGAACGGGCAGCCTTTACAACATTATAAACATTCGTAGCCACCGACGTTCTTCTGGCCAGAATCCCATCTATGATGCCTTCTAAAAATCCAAAATATTGATAAGGTCCGGTAATCGTAAGTACAGTTTCATACGGATTGATTCTGTCCCCATCTTTAAGGGAGTAAATCTCCAATTCTGCCGGGTTTTCTGAAAACGTATGGATCAATGCAATCACTTCATCTGTTCCGCACAATACGGCATGATCTTTTTGGAAAAACTGCATTGTCACTATATTATCAGGAAGATGATTCTCAACAATATCACGTGTTTTCAAAAAATAGACAGCAGAAAACCAACCTTCGGCTACCCGCTCATCAAATTTAAATGTTTTATTAGTCAATCGGCTGATTTCGCCATTTAATTTGCGTGCTATTTCCTTCATGTCTTTTCTCCTTAAACATTGAGGTCGTTGTAATTCGAAAATCATTCATAGTCCATCATATAAAATTGTGGACTAATGCACAAGCCTTTCGCCCAATCCGACCTTCTTTACTCCATTAATTCCTGGATTTGCTGCTTGGTCAATAAAACATCCCTCGGCTTGCTTCCTTTCTGCTCTGAGATAATTCCGAAGTCTTCCATTTGATCAATCAAACGTGCAGCCCGATTATAACCTACTTTGAAACGGCGTTGGATAAGAGAAGCACTTGCCCCATTTTGATCCACTACAAACGCTACGGCCTCATCAAATAATACATCAGTATCTTCCTCTGTAGATATTTGCTTCATCAGTTCTTCCTGATGGAACAAATATTGAGGAGGAGCTATTTTCTTTACATAATTAGTCACACGCTCGATTTCATCATCAGATACAAAAGCGCCCTGTATCCTTAGTGGTTGACCTGATCCATTTTCTACAAACAACATATCTCCTTTACCTAGGAGTTTCTCCGCTCCCCCTGAATCAATGATTGTTCTTGAGTCTACTTGTGAAGAAACACTGAAAGCTATCCGTGTCGGGATATTCGCTTTGATCAAGCCTGTTATGACATCTACCGAAGGCCTCTGTGTAGCTAAAAGAAGATGTATGCCACAAGCTCTCGCTTTCTGAGCGATTCGGCAAATCGCATCTTCTACATCTTGTGGTGAAACCATCATTAAATCGGCAAGTTCATCAATGACAATTACTAAGTATGGCATCTTTTCAGTTGCCCGGTTCTGTTTCACCATTTTATCATTATACTTCTCAACATCACGCACGCCTTCTTCAACGAACTTTTCGTAACGTTCCTCCATCTCTTTGACAGCCCACTTCAATGCAGTTGTAGCTGCTTTGACGTCTGTGATGACCGGCGAAACCAAGTGTGGTAAGTCATTATAAGGTGCAAGTTCAACCATTTTAGGATCTATAAGCAGAAACTTCACATCCTCGTGATGGGCTTTATATAATAAACTGATCAAAATAGTATTGATACACACACTTTTTCCAGACCCTGTAGCCCCTGCAATCAAACCGTGAGGCATCTTCTTCAAGTTGGTGACAATCGCATCTCCGCCTATATCCAGCCCTAAACCGACAGACAATGGAGACTTATCCGAGTGAAACGCATCCGCTTCAAAAATCTCTTGGAGACCGACCATTTGCGATTGTTGATTAGGTACCTCTATACCTACTGCCTGTTTACCAGGGATCGGTGCTTCAATGCGGATATCCTTCGCTGCCATGCTTAATTTGATATCATCAGAAAGGTTAGTGATCTTACTTACTTTCACACCAGGTTCCGGCTGAACTTCGAACCTAGTGACAGTGGGTCCTTTCATTGCATTGACAACTTTGGCACGCACATGGAAATGGCGTAGAGTCGTTTCTAATAATTCCATTTGTTGTGTTATCCATGTATCATCATCAGAATTCGGACGTAACGGATCTTCCAGTAAATGAAGGGGGGTTTTATATTCCACCCGCTTCTCAGGAACTGATGCCTCTTCTTTTGTTGGGCTCATTGGTTCCTTATTTTGGTTTTGTTCTTTTTCTGGGGGCCTATGAATACTGTCTTTTTGATTGTCCCTGGTACGTTTATCCCTGGGGGTCATAAGCACATTGAAAGGAACACTTCTCTTTTCTTTTGGCTTGTTTGGTTCTTCAACACTTTTAGAAGGGACCGGGGAGGAATCTTCTTGGACGGGTTCTTCATCTCTTTTAGGCTTCTCCACTTCTTCCTCTTGATGCAGTTCTTCCCTGCCAGTTTCCTTTTCTTCAGGAATAGGTGTTTCTTCAATCTCAACGTTTTCTTCTGTAACTTCTCCAAATGGTTCAGTTTCTTCGTTTGCCTGGTTGCTTCCCTTTATCTCTTCTTCAACTGCTTCTTCCACAACTGGGTCTTCAGTTTCAATAACAGGGGGGAACGTGTGAAATTCTTCCGTATCTTCCTGTTGGTGTTCAGAAACAGTCTCATTTATTGTCTTCTGACTATCCGCAGTTTGAGTATCAACCTCGATGCTTGCTGCTTCCTCCTTGTGAACCTCTTGGTTTACTATTTCATCTTCTGCTATTTCATGGACACTCGGTGTCTCAGCTGTCGTTTTATTCTGTGAAGCAGTTTCTCCCTCTTGAACACGAGCCCTTAAACGTTTTCTCAAATCTTGCCATTGTTTTTCATCATTAGAGTCTGTAAAGAAACCAGGCTTGGACTCTTCTTCAACAGCATATTCCAGTTTTTCCAATCCCTTCGTCATTTGCCTCGCCTGGTAACCATAAATCGGTGAAGGGACATCAGTCGGTGTAAAAGGAACAGAAGACGTTTCCGGTAATTGTTGAGCCTGGCTATCCCCTTGTTTCCGGGATGGCCTTCTCCTTTGTTGTTTTTCCACTTTAGGCAGTTCTTCGGCAGCCTTTTTCCTTCTTGGAGGTCTACTTTCATGCTGTGAGGTATCTTCATTACCATCCTCACTACTCCTGTTCGGTTGGTCCGGTATAACCGGAAAACGGAACTCCCCCTGTTTGGGGTATCTGTAAGTCATCTTAGTTTTGGCATTGACTTCATGTCGTTCTTCTTTTTTTTGTAGCGGTTGCTCTGCTGAATTTTCATCTGGTTCAAACCATTGTTTCATTTTATTTTTTAAGTCTTTCCACATATCGTTCACTCTCTTTTCCAATTTGAATCATACTCTTGGTTAACACTATTTTAACAGGTTTCAACAGGAGTTTGGTTTACAATCCCTTTAAAAATGACTTTTGAATCAAAAAAAGCAAAGCAGTCAGACTGCTTTGCTTAACATCGGGGGATTTAGAATTCAAATGGTTGTCCCGCTTCATAATGATCTTCCAGTACTAAAATCCCCTTTTCCTGAGGAGCATCAGGTAAATTCAACTCTTTGGCTGAACATATCATTCCTGTGGACGGGACACCTCTTAATTTAGCATCTTTGATTTCCATCCCACCAGGCATCACAGCCCCGACTTTTGCTACGACTACTTTTTGGCCTTGTTCAATATTCGGCGCACCACATACAATCTGCAGGGATTCCTCCCCAACATCGACATGACACACACTCAGTTTATCCGCATTTTCATGGGCACCTTTCTCTTTCACATAACCAACCACAAATTTAGGCTCCAGGTCGAAATCCAGGACATCATCCAATTGGTTTTTCGTAAACAAATCACTGATAGGTGCCAGCATTTCTTCAGTCATACGCATTTTTCCTTGTTCTTTCAAGTCGAAATATTTTGAGGCATTAAAGATATTGTATCCTAACAATGACCCATCTCTACGATCAGTGATTTTAACAACATCACCATACTCCTCTTTCTTAAAAGTGTCTTGCTCTCCCTGTTTTATCGGGATAATTAACACGTCACCGACTCCATTGCGGTTATAATACACATCCATTTTCTACTCTTCCTTTCGATCCTTTTTCGGTTTCTTTTGGGCAAGGATGAATATCGGTTCCAATTGCTTGTCTTCATAAAGAAAAGATAAGGAGGTAACAGGAACCGTACCTTCTGCGAAAAATTTCATTGCCATCTGAGCTAATATATCATAACCCTCAGGATTTTGAACGTCCGCAAAAATGATGACATCCTGATGAGGGATGCTGATGGCAAGTTCGCCTTTACATTCAGCTTTCAATTCTTCCAGTACAACTTCATTCAGAATTCGGCTGGCGTCATAACCATCACCCAAGGAGTGAAAATAAAAATCATTCCCATATACGCTGTCCTTTTTCATTTCCACTGGAAGGGAACGTACATTGAACCCTGCCACTTCAGTAATTCTCCCAAGTGTCCAACCTTCTCGTTCAAGCATTTCTTCGTCAATCAATTGATAAGATTTACCGAGATCCAATGCGTAATACACCCTTGTTTCCGCGGTGTGGTCTATATATATAAGTTTTTTGCCTTGTTCTGTTTCTGTAGGGAAAGATGCCGAGCGAATTACAGGAAAGATATGCTGCTCTTTTCCTGTTAAATGATGGGTCTCATTCATCACTCTCAGTGCCTCCTGGACATGATCCTCCAGCTCATCAAGAGCTGCTTCTCCACGAGCCTGGAACTTTGAGATGACGTTAGGCAATGTAATGGTAATTCCTTCACCTGAATCGATCCATTCAATTCTAAAAGTATCTTTATCCCTATTGAAAGTCGTCTTCCATTGATCATTTTTCAGACGATCTTCCAACTTCTTCTTCATTTTAATACTTGTCATTTTCATTCTTTTTCCCCCTTTATGATGGAAGAAAGAAGTTTGTCCTTTTCCTCGTTTCTTCTAACTATACCGTATTCTATTATACACACTATTCTATAGCAGAAAAAGTAAACAAGCTGTGCTTTTCGCACAGCTTGTGTTTATTTGCTCACTTTTGTAAGAAACGTTTCTATTTCTTCTTTTGTTTTTCTTTCTTTACTAACAAATCGTCCTACTTCTTCTCCATCATTAAAAGCAAGAAAACTAGGAATTCCGAAGACATCATTTTCCGCACATACGTGTATGAATTGGTCCCGATCGACATAGACGAATGTCCAATCAGAATAATCCTCTTCTAATTCAGGAATGAAAGGTTCAATCACCCTGCAATCCGGACACCAATCAGCTGAGAATAAAAGTATAACGGATTCATTTTCAATAAGATTTTTCAATTGATGATCTGATTCTAAAGTAATCATGTGCTGCACCTCCAGAAATTATTTTAGCACAGGTTCAATCATATTCAATCCTCATGTCTCCAGGTTGAATCCATCCTTTGCGTCTGAACCAATAAGCAAAAATATAACTGATGACAGCGGGTCCGATGAAATGGAGAAACAGAATAGTAATGACGATTCCCCATGAAAAACCCATAGATTCAAAGGTCATAATTTGGCCAACAAATCCACTTGTCCCCATTCCTGCTCCTGCTGCATTATTCTGAAGGGATAGCCAGACTGTAGCCACAGGAGCCAGAATCGCCCCTGCAATAGTAGGCGGTAATATAATGAGTGGTTTTTTGACCACATTCGCCACTTGAAGCATAGAAGTTCCTACACCTTGTGCTAAAGCCCCCCCGAATCCGTTATCTCGATAGCTGATCGTTGCAAAACCGACCATTTGGGCAGCACACCCTACTGTAGCTGCTCCGGCCGCTATTCCATCCAAGGAAAGCATCAAGGCAATCGCTAAACTTGAAATCGGGGCTGTCAAAGCAAGCCCCATCAATACAGCCACCAATACCCCCATCAAAAATGGCTGCTGTTGAGTAGACCAATTGATGACTTCACCGATACCTGTCATTAATTGACCAATCGGTGCCCCGAGCAATACTCCGACGGTATAGCCTACAATAATCGTAGCAAATGGCGTCAAAATAATATCTATTTTAGTTTCCTTGCTCACTATTTTTCCGAATTCCGTTGCTAGCAAAGCCGCAATATAACTACCGGCTGGACCGCCTAATTCAGCTCCTGAAGCTCCACTGAATAAGGCTGCGAATATGACAAGAGGTGGTGCTTTCAGACCGTACGCGATAGCGGCGCCAATAGCTCCCCCCCAAATTTTCGTATCCATGGCTAAAGTACCCATTTCAATGAATGATTCTGAAACCAACCATAAACTAGTCTGTTCTCCAATCGTCTTGATTATTAAACCGATGATAAGAGAAGAGAATAACCCAAGTGCCATGTAGCTTAAAGCAGTGATTAGATAGGCTTGAAACGATATATGTACGCCTTTTCTTTTTAAAAATTCCCTCATTATTTTCCCTCCCATACCTTACCGCACTCCATCTTACACTCAAATCATACATGTGTAAATACATTATTCAAAAGTGGCATATCATGAGTCTAAAAGCCCATAACACTTTCGGTATCTCCTATTGTTTTACTAGACAAAAAGTTCTATAATAAATCAGTATATAAAGAAATTTGTGAATTTTTCAGAGGAGGGGTCGAATGAAATCGATCAGAGGTCGGGTTCGTTTTATTTTAATCGTATCATTATTAGGTTTACTTGTTATTATTGGTTTTTCTACTTACTTCTTTCAAAAACAGGCAATTATAGCAGACAAAAGCCACCACATCCAACAATCTTTAGCAGACAGTGAAGAAATTAAATACTTGATGACCGCCACTATCCTTGAGCAACAAGGGTTTTTCAATAATCCTGACAAGGAGAAGGCAGAGTCCATCCAAGCTGCTATTGACCGGGTTGAAAAGGCTTCAGCAGATTACACCCAAAAGTACAGCAGCTACCCTGAAATTGGAGACCAATTCAATAAAATTAATGAACAAGCTCAACTTTACATAGAAGAATTAGGGCCGTTAGTAAATATGTACAAACTTGTCGGCTTTTCTGATGAAGAAGGGATGTACAAATTCATTAATTCTTCATACAAAGAATTTAATAATGTAATCGCTGAAGTCGAAAGCCCTCCTTTGCAAAGCGCTTTGCTGCAATTGAAAGTAGCTGAACAAGAATACATAAACGATTCAAATGCAGAAAACCTCTCCTCTTTTAAAGCAAGTGCCAAAGAATTCAGAAATACAACTGGTTCTCTCGATTTGACTAGTGAACAGACAGCCACTCTAAATAGGACCTTATTAAAATACGAACAAACCATCAATTCAATGGACAGTACATTCAACCAGGCATTGACAATTAAATCTTCCTTTGAATCCATTGCTTCAGAAGTTTCAAATCAGGTTAACCAGGTTATGGTGGCTGCTGAAGAAATCAATGGAACAATATTAGAAGAACAGCAGAGTCAACAACAATGGATCACCATTTTGCTTGCCATACTGGGTGGTGTCGTCCTTCTTATTACTCTGCTTACCGGTTTCTTTCTTATTCGTTCCATTTCAAAATCCATCGACAGCCTTAAAACAAGTGCTACGATTATCGGGGATGGAAATCTATCTCACCGCGTCAATTTAAATTCAAATGATGAAATGGCAGAACTCGGAGGACAATTCAACCATATGGCTGACCGTATGGAGCAATCTGTTCGGAAAGTCCTGCAAGCGACCGGGGTTCTGAATTCATCATCAGAACAACTCGCAGATATTTCTGATCAGACCTCTAATCAAGCACAAGAAGTCAACGATGCCATCAACCAGGTAGCCACCGGTTCCCAAGAACAAGCACAAAAAATTGACGAGACCAATCAATTCATCTACGAGGTATCCGAAGCCATCACTCACACAAAACAATCTACTGAAGAGATTGAAGTGAAGTTAGGGGAAGCCAGATCAGAAGGCAAAGAAGGCTTAAGGACTGTTGCAGATCTAGAGCATACCTCTAACGCTTTTATAGAACTTGCCTCTCATATGGCGAACGAAGTACAAACTGCTTCCAAGCAGTCCAAAGAAGTAAATAAAGTAGTGGCCACCATTGAGGATATAGCAGATAACACAGATCTCCTTGCATTGAATGCGGCCATTGAATCTGCCCGTGCAGGGGAAGCAGGTAAAGGATTTGCAGTTGTTGCAGATGAAGTGAGAAAATTAGCTGAACGTTCAAAAAATGAAGCTCGAAGCATTCAAAAAATGGTATCAAACATGGCTCAGCAAATGTCTGCACTTTCAACAGAAGCAGAAAAATTCAACCATTACCAAACTTCCCAGGATGAAGCCGTCACTCATACAAAAGAAGCTTTCAACCGAATCGCCAACCATGTTCAATTTATGAATGAGCAAATCATACAAGTGAAAGATGCTGTACATGGCGTTGATAAAGTGAATGACGAGGTAAAAGAAAGGCTCCATAGTATTAGTGTCATATCAGAAGAAGCTGTAGCTACTGCAGAAGAAGTCGCCGCATCAAGTGAAAATCAGTTACTATCCATCGAACAAGTTCACGAGTCTGCTACTGGCCTCCAAGGGTTGTCCCAAGAGCTTTCGGCTGAAATCAGTCAATTTACGATTAAAGAACAAGCAGAAGATATAGGGGGTTTGGATGAGGATGAGGATGAGGATGAAGAAGATAAGAATGACAGTGAAGAAACCCAACTGCATTCACTAATTGTTGAAGATAACCACTTACCAGAAGAGGATCAAGGTGAATTTGATTCTGCTGATGAGCAATTGAAAATCGAAGAAACAACTAAAGAAGACAAGTTATCTTCCTGATACCACCCCCCTCCTCATAGAGAGGCCGCTGAAGAACTGCAACTTTTGAGTTAGGCATCAAATAAAGTAGTCGAGTTGGACGATTTTATCGTTCAGTTCGGCTTCTTTTATAATTTCGATGAGACATTTGGGCTCTTATTCCTTGATCTTAGGAAGCGAACGAGGTACGGTTTCCTTTTCAATGCCCTCGACAAGGCATGGGGAATAGTCCAATTAAGCCTCGAGAGTATCTCCCGTGGGCTTCTCTGGGAACTTCTCTTTCATGGCTTCATTTACTGTCTAAACCATCTTGCATCCAGATTTTGATCGGTTGCGCAGCACTCCTTCTGGAAAAACGGATGATAGCGATTTTCTTTTATAAATTAAAGAAAATCACTCTTTTTAGATGGGCCACTGTTGATTCCACGATGAGAGGTCGGTGGTGACGCCTGCGGCAAGCATCCACCGACAAGCGATTCTTGAGAAGCAACAACAAACTTGAGCAGCTCTTTTAGAGGGAAAAGGGTTTTTCAGTAGCTCCTTCATAGAGAAGGTCGGATTTTTTATACGTTCTATAAAAAAATTCATTTAATCATAGGAACCTGTCAATTCCCTTGAAACTGAAGAGTGGATGTCTGGACAGAAGACATTTTCTCTTTCATACTAAAATCAAAAGGATAATTCGGGAGGCGTTTTAATGGAATTAACTGTATACTTAGCGGGGCAGATTCACGATGATTGGCGGAACCAACTGAAGGAAAAAGCAGCAAAAAAAGACCTGCCGATCCACTTCGTAGGTCCACAAGAAAACCACGAGCTATCAGACGATATTGGAGAAAACATCCTTGGCCAGCAGCCGGATAAAGTGTATCGTGATGATGCCGCCTCAAGCATCAACAACTTCAGAACACAAGTCCTTCTGCATAAATCAGATGCAGTCATCGCTCTTTTTGGGGAATCCTATAAACAATGGAATACAGCGATGGATGCAAGTGCGGCCGTGCAACTTCACAAGCCACTGATTTTGGTAAGACCAAAAACCTTAATACACCCGCTTAAAGAGTTATCAAACCAAGCGGATGTCACAGTCGAATCTATCGATCAGGCTGTAGAGGTGTTAGAGTACCTTTACACATAAATGTAAAAGCAAAAGGATGCTGCTAGCCAATCGACTAGAGCATCCTTTTTTATTGGTCATACAACCATTGCCCTTTTAACAGCTTCACTACATGTGTGAACATTTCTTCACGATCTATGAAACCGTTCGTAAAAATACCGATGGCTCCTTCATTTTTTCTTACTTCAACTTTTTCAGCGAAAATGTCCATAACCTCGCCTAGTTCTTTCCCTTTTTCTAAGTCAGCTTTAATGTCATCCGGGAGTAGGATTCTTGCCCCGCTGGCAGTATAAACATTTTCCTTCGAATCCACTAAAGCTCCCCAATTACACAAATAAAGGTCATCTTCTATTTCCATGACTCCACCTTCAAGCCCTATTCCTAAATGAGTTTTATTATTCGAAGCACACTCACGAGCGCGATTGATCGCCCCTTCTAGTGTTTCATCGTCTGAGAAAGGTTGTGCAGCCACTTTTGATTCAACTTCAATTCCTACAACTTCCATTTCAGGGAATACGTGTTTGACAGAGGCGATTTTTGTAGGGTTTTTTGAACCCACATATATTTTCAATATACCATGCACCTTTCTCTTTCTGATATCTATTTAGATTATTGAATCCATGAAAGCTTCATCGACTGTATCGCAAATGAGAATGGATGACTTGTAAAAGGTAAACTGATAAGAGGTTCTCTTTTTAGAAAAAATGGTTTGCCTTCTTTTGGTTATATGATTTCCTATTCTAGCACAAAGTCACGCCTGCTGACATCAGCATACGTGACTTTGGTTGAATTATACATTCTTATTAATTTGATCGATCGTATTCTGATCAGTTGTTTTCACAAGATGAATGAGCAGCTCTTTCGCTGCTGCGTAATCATCAACATGAATGATAGAAGAAGATGTATGAATATATCGTGAACTGATCCCTACGACAGCTGATGGCACACCATCATTCGCCATATGGACTCTTCCTGCATCTGTACCGCCCTGTGATACAAAATACTGGTATGGAATGTCATGTGTTTCCGCTGTATCTAAGATGAACTCTCTAATCCCGCGATGGGTGACCATAGAGCGATCAAGAATACGTAAAAGTGCTCCCTTCCCTAATTGTCCGAATTCTTTCTTGTCACCACTCATGTCATTAGCTGGTGAAGCATCGAGAGCATAAAAGATATCGGGGTTGATCATGTTTGCAGCTACTTGCGCGCCACGCAGTCCTACCTCTTCTTGTACAGTAGCTCCTGAATACAGTTTATTCGGTGTGTCTATCCCTTCAAGCTCTTTCAATAGCTCGATGGCAAGACCACAACCATACCTGTTGTCCCAAGCTTTAGCTAAGATTTTCTTTTCATTAGCCATAGGTGTGAAAGGGCAAATCGGGACAATAGCCTGCCCTGGTTTAACACCAATCGCTTTGGCATCTTCTTTATCATCAGCCCCGATATCAATCAGCATATTTTTGATTTCCATCGGTTTCTTTCTTTGCTCTGGCGTCAAATTATGAGGTGGTATCGAACCGATGACACCCACGATAGGTCCTTTGTCTGTCATCACTTGCACACGCTGAGCAAGCATCACCTGGCTCCACCAGCCCCCCAACGTTTGAAAGCGGATCATTCCATTTTCGGTTATTTGAGTGACCATAAAGCCGACTTCATCCATATGACCTGCCGCCATGACTGTTGGGCCCTTACCATTTTTCATTCCGAAGACACCGCCTAAACGGTCTTGAACAATCTCATCAGAATACTTCTCCAGTTCATCTTTCATGAATTGACGAACCATATGCTCATTACCAGGAGCACCGGGGAGTTCCGTCAAGGTTTTGAAAAGACTTTGCGTTTCTTTATCCATATGTACATCTCCTTTTTGTCCATCTTTTATCATTTTAACGGAATTTTTAAAAGGTTTCTACAAATCTGCCACCCTAATATAGTTTTGATTTCCTTTTAACGGGAATATTTAGTATAATGTAAGATAGAAATTAGTTGTGAGGTGATTGTTTTATGAACTGGAAAAAAGTCGCACTAGCTGCTGGTGTAGGAGCATTAGCAGGCTATGTTGTCAAAGAACAGTTAAATAATGGTCAGGGAGTTACCCCTGAAAAAGCTTTGAAGATTGCAAAAGAAGCTTTTAAAAAGCAAGGACCGATCAGCGGATCTTGGATCTATATGAAGCCAGAAGAATTGAACAAGAATGGCATTAATTATGATGTTTACCGTGGAGGTATTTCTAAGAATCAGGACGGGGAAACATCTCAATTTGAATTCTACATTGATACCGATACAGGTACAATTGTTGATGTAGCTGAAACAACGGCATAATAAGATATGAAAGCCCCCCAGTAAAAAAGCTGGGGGGCTTTCATCATTCTTCATAGATATGTTTATCTTGTTCTATCTTCTCTACAATTTCTCCTTGTTGGTCAAAACGCATTGCACGGTAAATAGCATCATGATAAAAAACGTACCAGGCGTTTCTATTATAGCCATAGTTCATCCACTTTTGTTTTTCATGAACAGAAGTCACTGGAAAATCATCATATGCAAGGGCCCACAGGACATTTTGGTGCGCGTGGGTCGGCATAAGGTCTGCCATATGGATGAATACATTCTCTTCATCCTCAAAAACAATAATAGAATGTCCATCACTATGACCACTTGTATGAATCATGCGGAGCCCAGGTAAGATCTCTATTGAATCTTCAAATGTATGTACGAGCTCTTCCACCGGCTTCCAGTTTGCTTCCCAATAAGTATTTTTTGAACGCATATTGGGATTTTTCATTTCATTCCACTCGGTGGCATTCGTGTAAACCACCGCATTAGGAAAAGCAGCAACTAACTGATCGCCTTCCCACTTCGTCAATCCGCAAGCATGATCAAAATGCAGGTGAGTCATAAGAACAAAATCGATGTCCTCACAAGTCAAGCCTAACTCTGTTAAACACTCCTCTACCTTTGACTCTTCGAATACACCGAAGTTCCGCTTCAGCTTCTCATTCATCTTTTGGTTACCTATCCCTGTATCAACTAGCATCCGCTTCCCATCAATTTCCAATAGTATCGGATCCGTTCTCAACTCAATTTGATTACGCTCATTCACAGGGTACTTCTTACTCCATAATGGCTTAGGAACTACTCCGAACATCGCTCCTCCATCCATATGGGTAACTCCCCCCTCAAGCCAGGTCAATGAAGCTCGCCCGATTTTCATTTTTTTCAAACAATCATCCCCTCTATTATCAAAGATAGCTCTAGTTTAGCATAACAACTAGAGCTATTGTAAGCGGTATCACGTATTGAATCGAGCCTTACATTTATAGATCGGCTGACCTTTAGCAGAAAATTTCTCTTCATATTCAGTAGGAACATTCAATGGATCCTGATCTGCGTGGAGATCGACGGAAACATCTTCAATCACCATTCCGTATTCAGAAAAGCTGACAAGAGAATACTCGAACAATCCTTTATTATCCGTTTTTAAAGTAACTTGCCCTCCAGGTTTTAAGACGCCCTCATACTGTTCAAGAAACGTATGATAAGTCAACCTCCGCTTTTCGTGCTTATTTTTCGGCCATGGATCAGAGAAATTCAAGTAGATGTGGTCAACTTCATTTTCGTCAAAGAGATCTCTCAAATCTCTTGCATTTTCGTTGACCATCCTGACATTTTCCGTGTCAGCCTGAATCACTTTTTTTACAGCTCCAACGATCACACTTTTTACAAATTCAACACCGATAAAGTTATATTCTGGATGCTGGCGGCCCATCCCGGCAATAAACTGCCCTTTACCTGATCCTATCTCCAAATGAAGAGGCTGTTCTGGCATTGGGAACAGCTCCTCCCACTTCCCATTCATTTCAAA
The DNA here is from genome assembly GCF_052246715.1 of Halobacillus sp. H74. Lineage (NCBI taxonomy): Bacteria > Bacillati > Bacillota > Bacilli > Caryophanales > Bacillaceae > Halobacillus > Halobacillus sp. H74. Next base: position 133,159 of record NZ_JBQQCI010000009.1, read on the forward strand.
GGGTTTCTGAACGACAACTTGATCATTCTCTCTTAAAAAATCATCTGCCCAAGGTTTATGTCTTAAACGCATTTATGGAATCCTCCTTCTTATCGTTAAAATCGTACCATGAAGCGGGATAAAATTAAAATTTATTTAGAATCGCTTGAATGATGATGTATGTGCGTATAAAAAGGCTTATATTGGATGATGGAGGGGATAACTCTCCTACAATCGAGGACTTCATTGAAAAAGTCGTTTTATCCTCCAATAGCGGGGTTGGGTTGTAAGCGCTTCCTCGTTTATGATTAATATCGTGTTACAAAATAAATAACAGGAGTGATTAATTAACATATGAAACTTTTGACTAAATCAATTGAAATGACAATTTTAGCCGGATTTTCTGTACTATTTGCAGGATACGCTTTATTCATATATCCATTTGAAAAATTAAACGAAAAAATGAGTCCAGAAGTTAAAGAGAAAAAACTTAAATATACACCAACGATCGAAAAAACCGTTGTCTAAGCAGCGGTTTTTTTGCACTACAATATTTTTCAGCCGTCCTCAACTTAGAAGAAGATTGTCTGAAATTAATAAAAGGAGCAAGTGGAATTTTGTTTGAAATTCCACTTGCTCCTTTTTTATAAGGGCAGTATTTATTTTATGATTTCATGTCTTTTCATAATCGTTTTCAATTTTTCTGTCCGGATGGTCGCTTCGTCATATTCGCCTCTCATCTGATGCCATTGAATAAAGGAAAGTGCCTGTGAAACGGAATACCACTTCATACGCTCATGCATAGGAGAATCAGGTACAACACCGTATTCTTGTAACCAATTCTTCCAATAGTCCACTGGGATGTATGTATAAAGCAGCATTCCAAGGTCAAGAGCAGGATCAGCTACCATTGCATTATCCCAATCGATTAAATAAAGGCGATCATCAGCGGACAACAGCCAGTTGTTATGGTTTGTATCACAATGGCAAACGACATGAACATCGTGGTGAACATCATGGACATTTTTTTCCAGAAACTTAATAGCTTGATGAATTTCAATTCTTGGATCAAGTCGATCAAGAACTTTTTGATTTTCTTTTAAATCTCTCAATATCTCATCAGGTGTCAATGGATGCTTACCGAGGCGCATCAACATATCTAAAAGTTCAGAAGAATGATGGATTTTACTTAACAGTGCAGCTACGCGCGGGTGTTTCATTTCCTCGGTTTTCAGTTCGCGTCCTTCTAACCATTCTTGTGCTGTAATCACATCACCATTTTCCAGCCGTTTGGTCCAAACAAGCTTGGGTACAATCCCTTCAGCAGATAAGACAGCAAGAAAAGGAGAAGAATTGCGTTTAAGAAATAAACGTTTTCCTTCTGTCTGCGCATAATAGGCTTCTCCTGTTGAACCGCCTGCTGGTGTTATCGTCCAATTACTACCAAGTATATGTTCCAACCAATTCACCTTCAATTCCTCAAATCCTCTTGTTATTGAATCACGTCGTTGTTTGCTATATAAGTATAGCGTACTTTAGTACTGATCCAAAATAATATAAAACGATCCAAACAGGTCACCTTAAATTAGATTAACTCATTAGTCTCTCAACTTTCAAGAGTTATCTATCAATCCTTGAAGATTGTTGCTTTTGTAGAGGCTTTCTTCACATGACACTCGCAGCAACGCCCCCCTTGCCCATCTACTTGAAAAGGGACCATCTCTTTCGAGCGAAATATTACAGAATGAGCCTTGATTTCTTCTACTTCCCTGATCTGGGTATGTTTCCCTATAAAAACACTTAAAAATAAAGCCAACAATTTTTTCTTTGATATCTGTCTAACGATCATTACATGTAGATTTGAACTTTGCAGGCTTGCTTTTGGAGCTATTCTCATCCCTCCACCATAATACGGGTGATTGGAGATGGTCACCATCATCCCTTCAGTTACTGGATGGGTATGTCCGTCAATTTCGAGCTCAAAGTGGACAGGCTTCATGTTTTTTATTGCTCGGAGGAGAGCGATTGGGTAAGTGAAATTTGAAAGGTGAAACTTGCGAATCCAATGACGGTGATTTGGTTCATTCACTAAAGTTACTATATGCCCGTCAAGCCCGAAGCCAATACTATTAAGAAATGTCCGTTTTCCGTATTTGTATCTTTGGTGTAATACATAGGAACCTAAATATACACGATACTTCAATGGATGACTAATAATTTTCCTGAAGAGTTTTAGGCCTCTGGTTTTCAAACCAATTCCCCGCCCAAAATCATTTCCAGACCCTGCGGGTAAAAAAGTAACAGGAACATCTGGATATTGTTTCATTCCATTGATCACTTCATGCAGCGTTCCATCCCCTCCAATAACCATAACCGAAGAAAGGTTTTCGTGATGTATTTCGGCCACTTGTTCTGCAATTTTCTCTGCATGGCCCGGTCCTTCTGTGAAAAATGTACGGCAATTGGCTTTTTTGTAAAGAGGATCTTTTTGAATTTTCCTGAACAGTCTTATCGATCTTCCATGCCCGGCTTCGGGATTTACGATTACGATATACATGAGACATTTCTCCTACATTCAAATCAAATCATTATACAAACATGTAATTATTTTATTATACTATTAGGGACAAAGGCACATGTGGCTCGAATAACCTCGACTTGCTTAAAGTAAACCTTTGAAGTTGTTTTTTGCCACAACTTTGGAGCGCAGGATAATACAGACTGGAATTTGATAATTTACTAGATGGTTGAAAAAGAAGGAGGAATTCACCTTAGCTAAAGACTGTCAGTATTGTGGGACATCCATATTTATTCCTGAGAGTGGCGCAATCGTGTTCAACCCTGAACACATAAAAGAAGTGGTGAAACACTTCCCACTCCCACTCGCTCATGAGAGTGAAGAAGCTTATGTATTTCAATACCAATCCCTGGCAGAATTAAAAAATTCACTTGAGGGACTATTTAAAACAAGTACACCTGATTTCTGGTCTCATATCCTGAATACAAAAACCTCACAATCATTTCCGATTTCTATCCAACATTTATACGAGAGGCTTAGCAAGCCTTAATTAGCTGCAATCATCCAGGACGGGAGTTTTAAAGCTCACTTACAACCGATCGTGGATATGAAAGAAAATCGTGTATTCGGTTATGAGTCGTTACTTCGGACTGAAAATCAAATCGTAGCGCCTGGAAAACTTTTCGAATATGCTCAAAGTTCAGGGATGCAATCAATGCTGGATCAAAAGGCAAGGCGGGCAGCTGTAAAAGCGAAATCCGATTTCTTGCTCCCAGGGCAGAAGATTTTCATAAACTTTTTACCTTCCACTATTTATGTACCAGAGTTCTGTCTGCAGCATACATTTCAAATCGTTGAAGAGTTCAATATCGATCCATCTAGTTAATTATGGTCAAGGCTACTTTATCGGCCGCCCAGGAGCCGCCCCTGATAAAGAACTCATTCTTCCATGAGACTCTCCTCATAGTCCCACTCCGGCCTTCTAACAGAAGTGGTTCTACTATGCTTTAATAAAGCTTCAGCCACTTTCAATTGATCATGTTTAAGAGGGGATTTTATTTGTCTTTTCTCTTTAAACCAATCAACATATTTGTCTTGACCAATATAGACGGTTTGATAAGGTTCCTGGCCCTCCATGAAAGTAAGGTCAGGAGCCAATACTACTTTACGGAATGGAAAATCCAGATCATACTTTCTTAGAACACTTTTCACGAATGTTTCTGATCTTCTTAAAGGGATCAAAGGGTTCATCCGTCTGTGAGGAACTCCGTTTTCTTCTATGTACCAGCTCTTTTCTGAACTTGGGTGTACAAGCTCGCCATGAGGAGCAGTTAAATAAGTAATAATTTCAATACCAAAAGGACCAATCATTATATGTTCAAGCTCCATATGGGCTTTTTTCATTTCTACGATAGGCTTGTACATAAGCAAGTAGGTATCTGGAAATCGCTGCAGAAAATATTTCAAAACTGATTCTTCATAATATGCAGGGGCCAGAAAAGATTTATCCTGCAGAGTTGTAGAGGCCCATTTCAATTGGAATGGAATCAGTCCATCTAAGAAAAATTGTTTTAATTCCTTCAGTGTTTGAGGAATATAAGGAGAAGCTTTTTCATTGGATTCTTCTGCTTCCTCTACTTTCAATCTTTGTAATAGCTTATTCCACTTCGTAGGCTTTTCTGTTTTTTCCTCTTCAGTAGATTCCTCATGCAAAAGACCACGTTCAAACTGGTCTCGCATTTTCTCCCAATTTACACTCTTCAAACGCATGTATTTAGGAGGATATTGAAAAATGTTCCTTTCATATCTGGAGACATAATCTTGTAATTTTATCAGTTGTGCCATACTTACTCCTTTTCCCTCAATTTTATATCAGCTATTTTTTCGTACCTGGGAGTTTTTTTGGGATGAATTTTAAATATAGAAAAACTTCCAACGTTCATATCATGCTGATTTAGAAATGGAGTGCTTTCCTCAGGGCATGCTAACGGTGACTTCCCTTCAGGTTGCTGTTTAGCCAAAGTTACATGTGGATGATAGGCCCTCTTTTCTTCTTGGAATCCTAAAGAGCATCCGATTTTTTCTACTTTTTCTTTAATATCACATAACGGCAGAACTTTTTCGATATTGGCATGAAATACTCTCGGCGTGTTTTCATCACCGAAGGAACCAGCTGGACCCACCTTCAATGAAAAATCAAGGGGCCATTCCTCAGATCGAAGCAGTCTTATATACTCTCTTATTATTTCATCGGAGCATCCACCTAAAAACTTTAACGTAATATGAAAGTCTTCAGGGTGCGGCCAGACTTTATAACTCATATGCTTTTTTAAATTGGACTGCCAAAGAATAAGCACTTCTTGAATACTGGGAGTCACTTTCGTTCCAATAAAGTAATGATTACTCATGTACAATACTCCTTTATACGAGATTCAGACCATCATCCAACTGCTTCACTTGTACAAGTCTAATTAGGTACTCTACTTTGTCAATTCATAGATGCAGGTCGCGTATATTTCAATGGCTCGTACCATATCATCCAAGAGGACATGTTCATCCTTCTGGTGAGCTGTATCGGGGCTGTCAGCAAATAACGCACCATAGGCAACCCCTGCATCAAGAGCACGTGCGTATGTCGCCCCACCGATTGTATGGGCAGATAACATCTCGCCTGTCACACTGTTATATACATCTAACAATGTTTCCACAAAAGGATGGCCTTTATCAAGATGAATAGATGGGAGGTGATCATAGACTTTTAAAGTGCCATTCATTTTGGAGACCACTCTTTCCAAGCATTCAAGTACTGTCTCATATTCAACCGTAACAGGATATCTTAAATTAAAGCCGACTTTGCAGGTGCCCTCATGGAATTCTATGGATCCTAAATTTGAAGTCAAAGGTCCGGAAACCTTATCTGATTGTTTAATATCCAAGCCTACTCCATCGGTCTTAAGAAACGCTTTATGAATATTGCGAATGACACCTTTCTGGGTAGTGGACAACGGCAATTCAAGGAGAAAGCCTAATAATCCAGTGATAGCATTTTGCCCTTCTTCTGGTTTACTCGCATGAACGGCCTTTCCTTTAACTTTAAATATCCCCCTTCCATCCTTCACTTCCAGCAATGCCTCTATATTTTCTTTCTCCTTATACTCTTTTAATTTTTTCTTCAAATTAATATCTGCCGTCTTCAGGACCGCTGTTGCCTCCTCAGGCACCATATTGAGACGGTCTCCACCTGCCAGTTGGAGGATCTCTATCGTTCCATCTTTCCTATCCTCCATCTCGAAAGTAATAAAGCAATCTAGTAACCCCTTCTCTGCGTGAATAACTGGGAATGAAGCATCCGGAGTAAAGCCCACTGCAGGCATCTCTTCCTCTTTGAAATAGTACTCGATACCTTTCCAATCCCTTTCCTCATCAGTCCCCAATATCAACCGGACCCTCTTTTTCGGGTGAAATCCCTGGTCTTTCAATAATTTCATAGCTATATAAGCAGCCATTACCGGTCCTTTATCATCCTGTGCTCCTCTTGCATATAACTTATTATCTTTGACGACAGGCTCAAACGGATTTGAAGACCATCCTTCCCCTGCAGGTACGACATCCAAATGACCTAAGATCCCAATAAGGTCTTCTCCTTCACCAAATTCAATATGTCCTCCATGCCCATCGACATTTTTCGTAACAAACCCGTCATCTTCAGCGATAGATAACGCCTTATCCAAAACATCGTCTATGGCTTTTCCATAAGGATATCGATCACTCTCTTCAAAAACACTAGGAATTTTCAATAATTCAAAAGCTTTTTTTATATATTCTTCTTTGTAGTCGTTGCTTAACGTATTGAAATTCATTGATGCTCTCCTTTATTTAAGATTTCTTCATATGTAGAATGATTACAAACTACATAGAGCTCTGCATCAACAGGAATCTTTTCATCCAGCTTACGGTTGATCGCTAAATCATTACGATCAGCAATCAGTGTTGCCCCTTCATTTAATAATTCTTGAAAGGCGTCGCGATATTGTATCCAGTGCGACCTCAAAGGAATGTAAAAGAGATCCTCTCCAACTGAGCGTTTAAGCAATTGACTGTAAATGCCCGATACGCCTTTACGGAAAGCTGAGCGTACAGCTAATGAAGAAATGGTTTCATTGGATACAATGAATTCATCGATCTTAGCATGCTTGAAATTTTTGATGTGTTTTTCTTCCATCACTTCGACTATGGTATGAATACCCGGGGCTATGGATTCAATTGATGAAGCAATCAGTAAAGTTTTGCCATCGGCCATCTGGTCATTGTCCATTCGATCATCAGCGAAGATAAGGACAGCTCGTGCTTGAGTTACATTCGCTTTCTCTAAAGTTTGTAAATCAGAACCATCTCCTTTTATGTAATGAATATTTTCAGTCAAAATTGGTGCTTCTTTCAATTGATCGATAATGACGATTTCACAACCTTTATTCGTCTCGATCATTTCCTTTACAGCGTAATAAGCTTTTTGCGACCAGCCAATGATGAGGAAATGCCCGCTATCTTTATACACAATATCACCTTCCAGACGTTTTTTTCTGAACATAGCTAATCCATCAATGATTTTTCCGATTACGACACCAATAAGTCCAATGCCTAATACATACAATATTATAGCTATGGAACGACCCGCCACAGATACGGGATAATAATCTCCATACCCTACAGTCGTGACCGTAGTCATCACCCACCAAAACCCATCGAATAATGTCGGGAATGTATCGTTTTCCACAATGACGATTAAAATAGTGGATAACAAGATAAGAAGGGCACTTGTAACAAATAAAACATAGTTGTTAACTTTCACCATTTTCAAGAAAAATCTTCTTAATATTAACAAAGGGGAGGCCTCCGATCTTTAATATATTGTAAATTAGGTGAATTATCTGTAAATTTCGTGGTTTATAGTAGCACGTCCTTCAACATTGTTGTAGAATAAAAGCATCTTCAGAGTTTATCGCGTAAAACACGTTCCATACAATGACGATTAAGGAGTGGTTTTTTGAATCATCCATCATCACGTATGCTCAACAGAATCAAGGCTGTATACCTCTATATCAGAGATCGAGGGACAGTTTCGACCAACGAGTTAGCAGATGAGTTCGGCATTACCGATCGAACTATGCAAAGAGACCTGAGTATTCTGGAATACAACGGGCTAGTGGCAAGTCCGAATCGTGGAAAGTGGACGATCACTGAAAAGAAAGTCAAGATCTCATAATACATGGAAAAGATATATAGATGACACCCGGAAAACCTTTTCCGGGTGTTCTTTTCATCCACTTATTTATCACTCCAAATTTGTTATACTTTTCAAGTACCCTATCTCTTCCTCTGTAAGCTCCCGATACTCCCCGAGATCCAGCTCTTCATCAAGTTCTAGTTTGCCGACTTTCGTCCTTTTCAAGTAAGTAACTGTTTTATCAACGGCTTCGAACATCCGCTTCACTTGGTGGAATTTCCCTTCAGTAATCGTTAATTCAATTTCAGACACCTCATCAGACAATAGAATTTCAAGGTGTCCTGGTTTCGTTTGATACCCATCATCTAAAGTGACACCTGCATTGAACTTTTCAACATCTTCCGCTGTGACTTTTCCCTCGATTAAAGCAAAGTAAGTCTTACCGACATCTTTTTTTGGAGAAGTAAGGCGATGGTTCAGTTGTCCATCATTCGTAATTAAAAGTAAACCTTCCGTATCCTTGTCAAGACGCCCGACGGGGAAAGGGTCAAATACTTGGTCTTCAGGCTGGAGAATATCGATGACGGTTGTTTCATGAGCATCTTCTGTCGCTGATATTAGGTCGCCTGGTTTATTCAGCATCAAATAGATATACTCTCTATATTCCACTTCTTCTCCCATCACAGTCACTTGATCATTTTCGGGGTTCACATGAGCTTTGGCACTTTTTTCGGGCTGTCCGTTCACACGGACATTACCACCCTTTAACAAGCCCTTCACTTCTTTTCTTGTGCCATAACCCATATTGGCTAACATCTTATCTATTCTCAATTGAGGGGTGCCTCCTTATCTACGTTTCAGAAATTTATCAAGTACTCTTACTCGGCCGCCTAAAATGTGTTCCAATAAGGTGGTCTGATAAGTGAGCCACATATAAACAAGCCCACCTATACCTATACTGAACACTAGTACGACCAAAGCATCTATCCTGTTGTTTGCAGGCTCAAGGAATAAGCCGAATATCCATTTTACAAGGATGACAGTAATTGCCATTATTGTAGTCAAAATTAGAACGAGCAGAGTTCGTTTGAACAATGGTTTGTAGTCGAACTCAATGGATGTGAAGATTCTCCAGAAGTTCAAGATTACAGCTGCAGCTACACCAATCCCCGTAGCGATGATGGCCCCTTTTGCCCCAAACATTTGAATCAACCACCAGTTCAGGGTTATCTTTAAGATGATCCCAGTACCCAGGCTTACCACTGCGAAATTTTGCTTGTTGATTCCTTGCAAAATCGAAGATGTTACAGTATATAATGCAAGGAATAAGCCGACTGGCGCGTACCAGCGCAGGAGATTTCCCCGGTAAGTGACCTCATCTACTCCATAAAAGGTCGCATACGCCTCTATCGCTACGACAGAAAGCCCCACAACAGCTGGGATAATCAACAAGGCCACGATTTGTAAGGCCTGGTTAATTTGATGATTCAGGCGGTTCATTTCATTTTTTGTAAAGGACTGCGTGATAGCTGGAAGCAATGCTAAGGATAACCCCAGTCCCAAAGTGACAGGTATCATAATAAGCTTGTGGCTCAAGAAATTAATGATTGAAAAAGCATTGTTATAATCAAGTCCTGACGCCTTGATGGCTTTTTCTAATGTGAACTGATCGACAAGTTGGTAAAGGGGTGTTGCAATCCCCACCAGAATAAATGGACCGGCATACGTAAATAGCTCTTTAAACATGTCTTTATTGGATAAACCATAAGTGTATTCCTGGGCATGTAATTGTTGATCCAAAAATGGTTTGCGTTTTTTCCAATAAACATATAGAACAATACATGAAGCAATTCCGCCAATAAAAGCAGCGAAGGTCGCAAAACCGATTGCTTTTGGAATGGGTCCTTGTAATACTTGTACAATAACGAATACTGACACGAGCAGAAATACAATTCTCACGATTTGCTCGACAACTTGGGAGACAGCTGTGGGTGCCATTGATTCATTACCCTGGAAGAAACCTCTTGTTATACTCATAGGAGGTATGACAAGTAAGGCGAAACTGACCATCTGTATGACCATCGTGGCTTGACTCAACCGCTCAGATTCTTCGCCGACCGTCAATAAAGCGACCTGTTCCGCTGAGAAGAACAACATTAAGAAGGCCAGTACACCAGTGATCGACATCAAAGTCATCCCGGCCTTCAGCATCCTGCGTCCTGTTTCATAATCACCTAGCGAATTATATTTCGATACAAATTTAGAAACTGCAACAGGCACTCCCATACTTGATAGACTAAGAAGTATACTATAAGGGACATAAGCAATGGAAAACAAATCTGTTCCTTCCGTACCTACCATATTTTCAAACGGAACCGTATAAATCATTCCTAAAAATTTTGATAAGAATGTTCCTGCTGTCAATAAAATGGTACCTTTAAGAATCTTCGACATAATTAGCTTTTCACCTTCAATTTTATTGTAGAATCGACCTCATCTATTTTATCATAGATAAAGGATAAACAAGAACGAATGACCTGGAGAAAGGAAGACAATCATGACTTATCAAGTAACTGTCATCGGTGGCGGCCCGTCAGGACTGATGGCGGCAATAGCTGCTGCAGAACAAGGTGCCCACACACTATTGATCGACAAAGGAAAAAAATTAGGTACGAAGTTAACCATTTCAGGAGGAGGACGGTGTAATGTTACCAACCGCCTACCGGAAGAAGAGGTGATCAAACACATTCCGGGAAACGGAAAGTTTTTATTCAGTCCTTTCTCCGTTTTTAATAATTATGATATTATCGATTTCTTTGAAAATCTGGGTGTTGCCTTGAAAGAGGAAGACCATGGCCGTATGTTCCCTGTAAGCAACAAAGCAAAAGATGTTGTGCAAGCACTTTTGAAACGAATGGATGAATTGAAAATAGAGGTTCGTAAAGAGACTCCGGTCGAAGCTATTCACTATGGCGAAGGCGAAGACCAGCACCAAATCATTCTAAAATCCCAAGAGAAACTTTCTACTCAGTCCATAGTATTAGCTGTAGGAGGAAAAGCAGTCCCCCATACCGGATCCACAGGGGATGGTTATGCTTGGGCGAAGAAAGCCGGCCACACGATTACAAAACTGTTCCCAACGGAAGTACCCCTCTTGTCGAAAGAAGCTGTAATTAAAGAAAAGACACTGCAAGGCTTGTCTTTACGGGATGTCGATGTCTCTGTACTTAACCAAAAGGAAAAGCGGATTGTCACGCATAGAATGGACATGTTATTTACTCACTTCGGCTTATCCGGGCCTGCTATCCTCCGGTGTTCCCAGTATGCCGTCAAAGAATTCATGAAAGGTCACTGCCCAGTCACAATTGAAATTGACGCATTACCGGACGAGAAAGAGGAATCCCTGTTCCAAAGATTCCAACAGGATACAAAGGATCAACCAAAAAAAGCATTTCGCAATGTAACCAAAGGAATCGTTCCGGAAAGATTTCTCGATTATATTTTAGAACAAGCTGGTATAAGTAACGAAGAAAAAGCCGCTAATATCTCAAATCAACAATTACGCAAGTTCACGCACTTAATAAAAAAATTTCAAGTGAAGGTCCATGATTCACAACCGATTGAAAAGGCATTTGTCACAGGAGGCGGTGTATCGATCAAAGAAATTGTGCCAAATACAATGCAATCAAAGTTGATGCATGGTTTATATTTTTGTGGAGAAATCTTAGATATTCATGGTTATACGGGAGGTTATAACATTACGTCTGCCATGGTAACAGGAAGAGTTGCCGGCATGCATGCGGCCTGGGAATCCCTGGGGTGAAATACTAAAACACTTATTATGAAGGTCAACGTAAGGTGTCTCAGCTTAAGCAAGCCCTTTTTCGTAACAAATGAACTAAAGGGATAGGTACTATAGCCAAACTTGATATATACACGGATATCTTCACAAGCTTAAATTTTATAATTTGTTAGACGAAAAAAATCGAGAAGAGGCTCAGCCCTTTCTCGATTTTCTTTGCTGATATTCTTTTTCCCGTCCTAATTCACAGTTGATTAATTGCTGCATCTCTTCGCTATCCCCTTTGGATATGACAGGATCGGATTCGCTCCAGTCGACCATGTACACGATATAATAACTGCGAATACGCCTGAAATAAACAGTGGAAAAAGGGAATTTATCAAAGTAGCCCCGGACCATCTTCTTACGTGAGTAACTCCATCTCTTTAGTTGAATAAAGAACCCTCCGAACATACATTCTCACCAATAGTATATCGAAGGATCACGTTCTGCTCAAGCATATTACCATATGAAAACTAATCCCATATAAGCAAATAACAGACTGCTAATCAAATATAGATAGCCATATACCTTAAGCCTTTGGAAGTGGTTTGTGATCCCCATTACCCCAACTATTGCTAACCAGATGATAATGCCTACATAAAGAATGTGTTGTAGCGGAGTAATACTTTCTCTTAGAGATACTAAATAGAAAGCAATAGGAATCAAAAGTAGCATCATAGCATACTTCCAATTTAAATAGGTATTCCTTTTTCTCTCTAGCTGTGCCATCATCAACAACCTTTCAAAGTTAGATTAATATCTTACAAATGGTTTATGTGATGCTAACGATTTAACTTTAAGAAATCGCTTAATAACCATGTTTATATCTTGAAATATTATTAAACAGCAGCTAACAAAAACATTTGAATCTTTTACTGGAAAAATGCGATATGTAACATCAATATGCCTTTTCTATCACAACTCCTGGGTACCCAAAGAGCAAGTAAACGACTTTTTGTAAGCGTCTATTCCTTCATAGGAAGCAATGAAAAATAAACCCTTCAGAATGTTTCTGAAGGGTTTATTAATGACGTGGCGGCGTCCTACTCTCACGGGGATCGACCCGACTACCATCGGCGCTGAAGAGCTTAACTGCTGTGTTCGGCATGGGAACAGGTGTGACCTCTTCGCCTTCACCACCACATCAATATAAAGTTTG